>CAZUBF010000147.1:0-8584 GCA_964618555.1 uncultured Azohydromonas sp. | reverse complement strand
GTGCAGGTCGAGCGCGTAACGCCCGGTGAGGGCGTGCATGACCACCGCGCCGTGCACGTGCACCGCGCCCTTGGGCCGGCCGGTGGTGCCGCTGGTGAAGTGCAGCAGGCTCATCGTCTCGGGGTCGGTGGGCACGGTGGCGAAGGCGTCGGACGCGCCGTCGACGACGTCGGCCCAGCGCCGCACGCCCGGCGCGTCGCTGTCGCCGACGACGAGCACGTGCTTCAGCCCCGGCAGGCGCCCGCGCAGGCCTTCGACCTTGCGCTTGTACAGCTCGGGGGTGGTGACCAGCACGCGTGCGTCGCCCATCTCGCAGCGCGTGGCGATCGGCTCGGGGCCGAACGCCGAGAACAGCGGCGTGACGACGCATCCGGCCTTCAACGCCCCGAGCACCGCGACGTACAGCTCGGGCAGTCGCCCCATCAGCACGAACACGCGCTCGCCCGGCTGCACGCCCATCGTGCGCAGCGCATTGGCGAAGCGGCTGGTGGCCTGCGCGAGGTCGCGGTAGGTCAGGTCGCGGCGCGCGCCGGCCTTGCCGATCCAGCGGATCGCGACGCGGCCCGCGCGCGGCGTGCCGGCATGGCGGTCGACCGCCTCGTG
Organism: uncultured Azohydromonas sp.; assembly: GCA_964618555.1. Taxonomy (GTDB): domain Bacteria; phylum Pseudomonadota; class Gammaproteobacteria; order Burkholderiales; family Burkholderiaceae_C; genus Calidifontimicrobium. The sequence continues at coordinate 7,981 of CAZUBF010000147.1, read as the reverse complement.
CGCGATGTTCAGACCGCCGCCGGGCAGGCCGTCGAGCAGCGCACGCGCCTGCGCCCAGTCGAAGCGCGCGCACTGCGCGTCGTAATCGTCGAGATGCGGGCGCACGCGCATGGCCTGCACCTGCTTGACGATGCGCGCGGGGATGCGAGTGTCGGTTTGCGTCTGCCCGTTCATTCGACCGCCCTGGTTGTCGCTGCCGCGGCGCGCGCCGAGAAGCCGCGACCGCGGCGGCGATGATGGCGGCTCGACGCCCGGCCGGGTTGACGCGCGTCAAGCTCCCCGACAGTCGCCCGTCTTCGCTCAGCCGGCCTGCTCACCGCGGATCGAGTCGCGGCCGCGGGCGTCGCGCACGCGGCCGAGGTCGTTCTCGAGCGCCCGGATGAGCCGGGCCGTCGCCCCGTGCAGCGCGTCCGCGACCTTGCCGGCGTCGTGGCTCACCGTCACCGGCTGGCGCCCGGCCAGCCGGGCCTCAAGCTTGCAGCGCTTGTCGTCGGTGCCGACGCGCGACGCGTTGAGGTCGCTCAGGTGCACCTCGACGCGGGTGATGTGGTCGCGAAAGCGCGCGAGCTTGTCCTTGAGTTCGCGCTCGGCCCAGGCGGCGAGCGAGTCGGCGCCTTGCACGTGGTCGTCGGTGTTGAGCTGGATCTGCATGAAGTTCCTCGTCGATGGATCGGTTGCGACCCCCGGCGCCGGCGCAGGTTCAACCCGATCGGTCGAACCGATGCAACCCGCCGCCGTTCGCCGGGTCGTACCCCTTCCATTGTCGCCTTCCGCGAGTCGCAACCATGAACAAGACGTCCGTCGTCCGGCCGGTGGTGGTCGTGCTGCTCATCGCCGCGCTGGCGATCGTGATCGCGCAGAACCGCGCGCCGGTGCAGACCCACTTCCTGCTCATCACCGTCGAGATGCCGCAGATCCTGCTGCTGGCGCTGACCGCGCTCGCCGGCTTCATCGTCGGCCTGTTGGCGTCGACCCTGGTGCGCTCGCGGCGCGCGTAGCCGCCGGCGCGAGCGGCGCCGCGGGGTTCAGGCCAACGCGGTCGCCACCATGGCGATCACCGCGATGCACACGATGTTCAGCACCAGCCCGCAGCGCATCATGGTCGCCGCCGGCACGGCGCCGGTGCCGTAGACGATTGCGTTGGGCGGCGTGGCCACCGGCAGCATGAAGGCGCACGACGCGCCGATGGCGATCGCCGCAGCCATGAGCGGCGGCGGCAGGCCGAGCGAGGCGGCGACGCCGACGAAGATCGGCACCAGCAGCGCGGCGCTGGCGGTGTTGCTCACCAGTTCGGTGAGGAACACGACGAAGGTCACGACGCCGAGCAGCAGCACCAGCGGGGGCGCGGCGTGCAGCGCGGCGACGAGCTGGTCGGCGAGGTAGCGGCTCGCACCGCTGGTGCCCATCACCTGGCTCAGCGCCAGCCCGCCGCCGAACAGCAGCAGCACGCCCCACTCGGTGCGCTGCTCGATGTCGGGCCAGCGCAGCACGCCGGTGGCCACCAGCGCGACGATCGCCGCGATCGCGATCAGGCTGTCGACGTCGCCGCCCACGGCCAGCCAGCGCCCGAGCGGCGCACCGGCGACCCAGGCCAGCGCGGTGAGCGCGAAGATCGCCACCGCCAGGCGCCGCTCGCGGGTCCACTCGATCGATGCCGACACCGGCGGCGGCGCCATCGCACCGGCCAGGCGCGGGCGCAGCACCAGCCACAGCACGCCGACCATCAGCGGCCCGAGCAGCACGACCATCGGCAGCCCGATGCGCATCCAGCCGGCGAAGTCGATGCCGACCTGCGCCGCGGCGATCGCGTTCGGCGGGCTGCCCACCAGCGTGCCCATGCCGCCGATGCTCGCGCTGTACGCCAGCCCGAGCAGCACGAAGGCGCGTTCGCGCGGCCCGACGCTTTCGTCGCCGTGCAGCAGCCCGAGCGCGAGGGGCAGCATCATCGCCGCGGTGGCGGTGTTGCTGATCCACATCGACAGCGCCGCGGTCAGCGCGAACAGCAGCAGCACGGCGCGCCTGCGCCGCCCGCCCGCGGCGCGCAGCACCGTGGCGGCCAGCGCGCGGTCCAGGTCGTGGCGCTGCAGCGCCGCGGCCAGCGCAAAGCCGCCGAGGAACAGGAAGATGATCGGGTTGGCGAACGATGCCAGCGCGTCGCGCACGTTCATCAGCCCGGCGAGCACCGCCAGCAGCGGCACGAGCAGCGCGGTCACGCTCAGGTGCAGCGCCTGCGTCATCCACAGCCCGCCGATCAGCACGAACAGCGCCAGCCCCGCGCGCAGCGCATCGGGCGACGGCACCGCGGCGTGCACGACGGCGGCCAGCGCGACGCACGCCGCAGCGCGCAGCGCGGCGTGCATCACGCGGTTCGCGCCGTCGACACCAGCACGTCGTTGGCGCCCTCGGCGAGCACGTGCTTGGTCACGCTGCCCAGCAGCAGGTCCTCGGCGGCGGACTGGCCGTGCTTGCCGAGCACGACGAGGTCGCAGTCGAGCTCCTGCTCCTGCTCGACGATGCGCTGCGACGCGTCGCCTTCGACGATGCAGGCGTCGTACTGCGTCGGCTTCAGGCCCGCGGCCTGCGCCAGCGCGTGCAGGCGCTGCGTCGCCCCGGTGCGGGCCTGGCGGCGGTACAGCTCGATCGTCGCCGCGTCGACGCCGGCGAACTGCAGCTTCTCCCCGAACGGCACCTCGAACGCGCTGAGCAGCACCAGCTGCGCGTGCGGCGCCACGCGCCGCGCCATCGCCACCGCCTGCGCCGACCACGGCGAGAAGTCCAGCGCGACGAGCACGCGGCGGTAAGGCTCGTGCGGCGTCTGGCGCACCACCAGCAGCGGGCGTGTCGTGCGTCGCAGCAGCCGCTCCGACGTGGTGCCCAGCACCAGCCGGCGCAGGAACCCGGTGCCGCGCGCGCCGAGCACCAGCAGGTCGGTGTCCTGCGCGTCGGCCTGGCGCACGATCTCGTCGATCGGGCTGCCGCTGGCCAGCAGCGGTTGCACCTGCGCGTGCCGCGCGGCGGCCAATTCGGCGGCGAACTGCTGCAGCTGCTCGCGCGCGCGCTCGCGCAGCTGCTGTTCGGCCCCGGGCTGCGCGCCCAGCCACTGGCGCAGCTCGGCCAGCGCGGCGCCGGGCAGCGTGTGCATCAGCGTCAGCGACGCGCCGGTCTCGTGCGCCAGCCGGGCGGCGCGATCGGCGGCGTGGCGCGAGGGTGCCGAGAAGTCGGTGGCCGCCAGGATCGAGGCGAGCGCGCTCACCGTGTCGGCCTCCCGGCGGCGCGCTGGCGCAGCGCCGGTGCGGGCCGCGTCGATGGCGTGAACGGCGTGAACGGCGCAACGGTGGAGTTCATGAGCGCCGAAGGATAACGGCTCGCGCGAGCCCGCTGCCGGATCGCGATGGCGTGCGGTATGGTTGCGGCATGACCTCGTCCGTGATCGATCCCGCGGTGGCACCCGCGGCCCCGGGCGACCGCGCGTCCGCGTGCGTGCTGCTGGCCAGCGACCTCAGCGCGCGATGTGACCGCGCGCTCGACCGCGCCGCCCAGCTGGCCGGCGCATGGGGCAGCGAGCTGCACGTGCTCAGCGTCGTCGAAGGCCCGCGCTCGCCCGACCAGGCGCTGGCCTGGGCCTGGGGCGGCGACGACGAGGCCGCGCTGCGCCACGCGCGCCGCGAACTGCACGCCGACGTCGCGCCGCTGGGGGTGCGCGGCGAGTTGGTCGTCGTGCACGGCGACGCCGCGCAGCGCATCGTCGAGCACGCCGAGCAGGCGCGCTGCGCGCTGGTCGTCGTGGGCATGGCGCGCAGCGAGACCTTCGGGCGTTTCCTGCTCGGCGGCACGGTGGCGCGGCTGGCGCGCACGCTGGTGCCGCCGCTGCTGATCGTGCGCGGTCGCGTGCGCGGGCCGTACCGGCGCATCGTCGTGGCCACCGACTTCTCCGAGTCGTCGCGCCACGCCCTCGACGCCGCGGCGCGCTGCTTTGCGCACGCCGAGCTGGAGCTGTACCACGCGCTGCCGGCGCGCGGCCTCGGCACGGTCGAGGTGCAGGTCGACGACGAGACGCGGCGCCGCGTCGAAGGCGGCGACCTGCGCGCCTTCGTCGACGCGAGCGCCCTCGACGCCGCGCGGCGCGCCGGCCTGCGATTGACGGTCGGGCGCGGCGCGCTCGAGAGACTGCTCGCCAAGCATGTGCGCGAGCACGACGTCGACCTGGTCGTCGTCGGCACCCAGGGCCGCGGCGGCCTGCTCGGCGCGCTGCTGGGCAGCACCGCCGAGCGCGTGCTCGACTGGCTGCCGTGCGACACGATGGTCGTGCGCATGCCGCGCAGCACCTCGGCTTGATGCGGCGACGCGTGCGCTGTCCGCCGACGATGGCGCGCCGGGCAGCGCCTGTCGGCGGGCCGCGCACCGAGCCACCCGCGCGAGCGCGTCGGGCATGAGCCCTCGCGACCCTGCGCACGACCCCGCAGGCGCGGTGCGCGACGACGCGCCGCACTGGCACGCCGAGCCGCCCGACGCGGTGTGCGCGCGGCTGCAGGTCGGCGGCGCCGGACTGGCCGCCAGCCAGGTGCGCGAGCGGCTGGCGCGTTACGGGCCGAACCGCCTCGCCGCCGCGAAGCCGCGCGGCCCGCTGCTGCGTTTCGTGCTGCAGTTCCACAACGTGCTGTTGTACGTGATGCTCGCGGCCGCGGCGATCACCGCGTCGCTCGGACACTGGATCGACACCGGCGTGCTGCTGGCCGCGGTGGTGGTCAACGCGGTGATCGGCTTCATCCAGGAGGGACGCGCCGAGTCGGCACTCGACGCGATCCGCTCGATGCTGTCGCCGCGCGCGATCGTGCTGCGCGACGGCCGGCGCGTCGAGCTCGACGCGGCCGAGCTGGTGCCCGGCGACGTCGTGCTGCTCGCCTCGGGCGACCGCGTGCCCGCCGACCTGCGGCTGGTCGAGGTCAAGGACCTGCGCGTCGACGAATCGGCGCTGACCGGCGAGTCGATGCCGGCGGACAAGTCCGTCGACGCGGTGGCGTCCGGCGCTGCGCTGGGCGACCGCACCGGCATGGCCTACTCGGGCACGCTGGTCAACTACGGGCAGGCGCGCGGGGTCGTCGTCGCCACCGGCGCGCGCACCGAGATCGGGCGCATCGACCGCATGCTGTCGGACATCCGGTCGATCAGCACGCCGCTGCTGCGCCAGATCGACCGCTTCGGCCGCGTGCTCGCGGTGGCGATCCTCGGCGCGTCCGCGCTCACGTTCGCGCTCGGCGTGCTGATGCGCGGCCACCCGCCGGCCGAGATGTTCATGATGGTCGTCGCGCTGGCGGCTTCGGCGATCCCCGAGGGCCTGCCTGCGATCATGACCGTCACGCTGGCGCTGGGCGTGCAGCGCATGGCGCGGCGCCACGCGATCGTGCGCCGGCTCCCGGCGGTCGAGGCGCTGGGCTCGGTGACCGTGATCTGCTCGGACAAGACCGGCACGCTCACGCGCAACGAGATGACGGTGCAGCGTGTGGTCTGCGCCGGGCTCGACGTCGCGGTCGGCGGCGCCGGCTACGAGCCGGTGGGCGACTTCAGCCTCGACGAGCGAGTGATCGACGTCGACCGCCACCCGGCGCTGGCGCTGGCGTTGCGCGCCGCGGTGCTGTGCAACGACGCCCGGCTCGCCGAGCACGACGGCCAGTGGCAGGTGGTCGGCGATCCGACCGAGGGCGCGCTGCTGGTGATGGGGCACAAGGGCGGTTTCACGCAGCACGTGGCCGACGCCGAGTGGCCGCGCATCGACTCGATCCCCTTCGAGTCCCAGCACCGCTTCATGGCCACTGCGCACCGCGACGGCGACTCGCAGGCGTGGATCTTCGTCAAGGGCGCGCCCGAGAAGCTGCTCCACGTGTGCGCCTGGGAGCTCGGCGCCGACGGCGAGCGTGCGCTGGACGTCGACACCTGGCGGCGCATGGCCACCGACGTCGCCGCGCGCGGCTTGCGCCTGCTCGCGCTGGCGTACCGGCGCGTCGCTCCGGCCGGCGCGCGGCTGGCCTTCTCCGACGTCGAGCAGGGCTACACGATGCTCGCGCTGGTGGGCATCGCCGACCCGCCGCGCGACGAGGCGGTGCGCGCCGTCGCCGAGTGCCACCGCGCCGGCATCCGCGTGAAGATGATCACCGGCGACCACGCCGAGACGGCGCGCGCGATCGGCGCGCAGCTGGCCATCGGCGCCGGCAAGCCGGCGATCACCGGCGCCGAGCTCGAGCTGATGGATGACGCGGCGCTGCGGCGCGTGGCGATGGAGATCGACGTGTTCGCGCGCGCCAGCCCGGAGCACAAGCTGAGGCTGGTGCACGCGCTGCAGGACGACGGCCAGGTCGTCGCGATGACCGGCGACGGCGTCAACGACGCGCCGGCGCTCAAGCGCGCCGACGTCGGCGTGGCGATGGGGCGCAAGGGCACCGAGGCGGCCAAGGAGGCCGCCGACGTGGTGCTCGCCGACGACAACTTCGCCACCATCGCCGCCGCGGTGCGCGAGGGTCGCGCGGTGTACGACAACATCCGCAAGTTCATCCTGTTCATGCTGCCGACCAACGGCGGCGAGGCGCTGGTCGTCGTCGCGGCGATCCTGTTCGAGCTGACGCTGCCGTTGACGCCGGCGCAGGTGCTGTGGATCAACATGGTCACCTCGAGCACGCTCGGGCTGGCGCTGGCCTTCGAGCCGGCCGAGCGCGGCATCATGGCCCGCGCGCCGCGCCCGCCCGGGCAGGCGCTGCTGTCGGGCTTCTTCGTCTGGCGCGTGCTGATGGTGTCGGTGCTGATGATGGCCGGCGCGCTCGGGCTGTTCCTGTGGGAGCTGGCCGCGGGCACGCCGCTGGAGTCCGCGCGCACGATGGCGGTCAGCGCGATCGTCTTCGCCGAGATGTTCTACCTGCTCAACAGCCGCTTCATCGTCGAGCCGGTGCTCGACCGTGCCGCGCTGACCGGCAACCGCGCGGTGCTGCTGGCGCTGGCCGCGTGCCTGCCGCTGCAGCTGGCGTTCGTGTACCTGCCACCGCTGCAGGGCGTGTTCGGATCCACGCCGCTGGACCTGGCGCAGTGGGCCAAGGTCGGCGCCGCCGGCCTGCTGGTGTTCGTCGTCGCCGAGGCCGAGAAGGCGGTCATCCGGCGCCTGCCGCTGGCCCGGCGTGTCGTTCACGCGTGACGGCGCGTCGGCGCCCGCGCGGCGCCGTCTCCTAGACTCGCGGCCATGACGCTGTTCCTGCTGCTGGTCGTGCCGTTTGCCGGCTGCGCCGTCGCCGCGCTGCTGCCCACCGGTGGGCGCAACCTCGCGGCGGGGTTCGCCGCGCTGGTCGCGTTGGCCGTGGTCGTGCCGCTCGCGGTGCTGTACCCGCAGGTCGCCGCCGGCGAGGTGCCGACCGCGCGACTGAACTGGCTGCCGAGCCTGGGCGTCGACCTGGTGGTGCGCATCGACGGCTTCGCCTGGATGTTCGCGATGCTGGTCAGCGCGATGGGGCTGCTGGTCATCGTCTACGCGCGTTACTACCTGTCGCCCGACGACCCGGTGGCGCGTTTCTACTCGCTGCTGCTGGGTTTCATGGGCGCGATGCTCGGCGTGGTGCTGTCGGGCCACCTGGTGCAGCTGGTGGTGTTCTGGGAGCTGACCAGCGTGTTCTCGTTCCTGCTGATCGGCTACTGGACGCACCGCAGGGACGCGCGCCGCGGCGCGCGCATGGCGTTCACCGTGACCGCCGCCGGCGGACTGGCGCTGCTGGCCGGCGTGCTGCTGGTCGGCCAGATGGCCGGCAGCCTCGAGCTCGACGCGGTGCTCGCCGCCGGCGACGCGGTGCGCGGCCACGCGCTGTATCCGCTGGCGCTGGCGCTGATCCTGCTGGGCGCGCTGACCAAGAGCGCGCAGTTCCCGTTCCATTTCTGGCTGCCGCACGCGATGGCGGCGCCGACGCCGGTGTCGGCCTACCTGCACTCGGCGACGATGGTCAAGGCCGGC
>CAZUBF010000146.1:0-8592 GCA_964618555.1 uncultured Azohydromonas sp. | reverse complement strand
ACCACCCGCAGGAGCGCAGCTTCCTGATCACCGAGGCGCTGCGCGGCGAGGGCGCCAAGCTGCGGCTGCCGGGCGGCGCGCCGGGTGACGACGGTTCGCCGTGGGGCCCGCGCTTCATGCCGGCGCACGACGAACGCGCCGAGCTGGCGCCGCGCGACATCGTCGCGCGCGCGATCGACTTCGAGATGAAGAAGCACGGTGTCGACCACGTGTGGCTCGACGCCACCTCGCTCGGCGAGGCCTTCCTGAAGGCGCACTTCCCGACCATCCACGCACGTTGCCTGGGGCTGGGCATCGACATCGCGCGGCAACCGATCCCGGTGGTGCCGGCGGCTCACTACACCTGCGGCGGCGTCGTCACCGACCTCGACGGGCGCACCGACGTGGCCGGGCTGTACGCCGTGGGCGAGACCACCTACACCGGGCTGCACGGCGCGAACCGGCTGGCCAGCAACTCGCTGCTCGAGTGCGTCGTGCTCGGCCACAGCTGCGCATCGCACATCCTCGCGCACCCGCCGGCCGCGCTCGAGCCGCTGCCGGCCTGGGACGAGAGCCAGGTCGAGGACGCCGACGAGCAGGTCGTGATCTCGCACAACTGGGACGAGCTGCGACTGCTGATGTGGAACTACGTCGGCATCGTGCGCACGACCAAGCGGCTCGAGCGCGCGTTGCACCGCATCAACCTGCTGAAGAGCGAGATCGACGAGTACTACGCGAACTTCCGCGTCACGCGCGACCTGCTCGAGCTGCGCAACCTGGTCGACTGCGCGAAGCTCATCGTGCGCTCGGCGCTGCAGCGCCACGAGAGCCGGGGGCTGCACTTCAGCCGCGACTACCCCTACACGTTGCCGGTGAGCTTCCCGACGGTGCTGATCCGAAAGAACCGGCGCGATTGACGCCGCGACGGCGACGCGGCCGAGCGTGCCCCTGCAACGCGGCACGGGTCAGCTGCGCGCGCCCATCAGTTCGCGCGCCTGCACGAACTCGAACGCGCGCTGCACCGCGTCGCGCAGCGCCTGTTCGTGCGCCAGCCGCTCGCGCTCGGAGCGGTAGAAGTGCAGGTCGGCGTCGTGGCGGATGTAGCGCGGCGGCAGCCGGTTCAGCGCGACGCAGGCGACGTCGGCGAGCAGGTCCCCGCGCCCGGCGAGCACCGGGAAGCGCGGCGCAGCGGCGCGCACGGCGTCGAACACCGCGGGCTCGTGGTGGTTGTGCACGCTGCTGAAGTCGTCGCTCATCGGGCCGGGGTTCGCGGGCGGGGGAGACGCCGTGCAGGTTATCGGCCCGCACGGCGGCGTGCGCGCCGTGCCCGGCACGCCGGTGTGACGACTGTCACGCGCCGGCAAGGCCGTCCGACGGACGGTGGCGTCAGCCGATCACGCGCAGCGAGTAGTCGACCGCGCGCACGTCCTTCGTCAGGTGGCCGATCGAGATGCGGTCGACGCCGGTGGCAGCGATGTCGTGCAGCGTCTCCAGCGTGACGCCGCCCGAGACCTCGAGCAGCGCGCGCCCGGTCGTCAGCGCCACCGCGGCGCGCATGCGTTCGAGGTCAAAGTTGTCGAGCAGCACGCTGGTCGCGCCGGCGGCCAGCGCCTCGGCGAGCTGCTCGAGCGACTCGACCTCGATCTGCACGTCGACGCCCGAGTGCAGCGCGAACGCCTGCCGCAGCGCCGCCGTCACGCCGCCGGCCGCGGCGACGTGGTTCTCCTTGATCAGGATGCCGTGCCACAACGCCAGGCGCTGGTTGTGGCCGCCGCCGACGCGCACCGCATACTTCTGCGCCTGGCGCAGCCCGGGGATCGTCTTGCGCGTGTCGAGCACCGCGCAGCCGCGCGGGTTCGGGCTGGCACCGTCGATCGCACGCACGTGCTCGCGCGTGACGGTGGCGGTGCCCGACAGCAGTTGCAGGAAGTTCAGCGCCGGGCGTTCGGCGCTGAGCAGCGCACGCGCGTCGGCGTCGATCTCGCACAGCAGGTCGCCGGGCTTCGACTCGGCGCCCTCGTCGAGGTGCCAGGCGATGCGCGCGCCGGGGTCGAGCGCGAGCAGGCAGCCGTCGAACCACTCGCGCCCAGCGATCACCGCGGCCTCGCGCACGATCACGCGTGCGCGTGAGCGCTGCCCGGCGGCCACCAGCATCGCGGTCCAGTCGCCGGTGCCGATGTCCTCGGCGAGCGCGTCGCGGATGTTGCGCGCGCGCGCCTCGTCCAGCGTCTCGTTGTGGTCGAACATCAGGCCGCGCCGATGTGCGGCACGAAGCCGCCGCGCGGCTGCGCGATGGCCTGCGGGTGCTTCGCGACGAAATCGAGCATGCGCTCGATGCAGCCCAGCGCCTGCGAGCGCGTCGGCTCGGGCACGACGATCTCGCCGCTGCCGTGGTCGAGGCAGTCGACGACGCCTTGCAGCGCGTTCATCGCCATCCACGGGCAGTGCGCGCAGCTCTTGCAGGTGGCGCTGTTGCCGGCGGTGGGCGCCTCGATCAGCGTCTTGTCGGGCGCGAGCTGGCGCATGCGGTGGAACATGCCGTTGTCGGTGGCGACGATGTACTCCTTGGCCCGGCCGTCGACCACCGCCTTCAGCAGCTGCGACGTCGAGCCGACGACGTGCGCCTGCGCGACCACGCTTTCGGGCGACTCGGGGTGCACGAGGATCATCGCGTCGGGGTGCTGCTTCTTCAGCAGGTCGAGCTCGATGCCCTTGAATTCGTCGTGCACGATGCACGCGCCGTTCCACATCAGCATGTCGGCGCCGGTCTGGTGCTGCACGTAGCGTCCCAGGTGACGGTCGGGCGCCCACAGCACCTTCTCGCCGCGCCCCTTCAGGTGCTGCACGATCGCCAGCGCGCACGAGCTGGTGACCATCCAGTCGGCGCGCGCCTTCACCGCGGCGCTGGTGTTCGCGTAGACGACCACCGTGCGGTCGGGATGCGCGTCGCAGAAGGCGGCGAAGTCCTCGATGGGGCAGCCCAGGTCGAGCGAGCAGGTCGCGTCGAGGTCGGGCATCAGCACGCGCTTGTGCGGCGACAGGATCTTCGCCGTCTCGCCCATGAAGCGCACGCCGGCGACGACCAGCGTGCGCGCCGGGTGGTCGCGCCCGAAGCGCGCCATCTCGAGCGAGTCGGCGACGATGCCGCCGGTCTCGAGCGCGAGGTCCTGCACGTCGCCGTCGACGTAGTAGTGGGCCACCAGCACCGCGTCGTGCGCCTTCAGCAGCGCCGCGGCGTGCGCCTTGGCGGCGTCGCGCTCGGCCGGCCCCAGCGCCACCGGCACCTTGGCCCAGGCGTAAGCGGTGCAGCTGCGCCCCTCGGCGTCGGGCTTGGTGAAGTCGTAGAGCTTGGCGGTCGTCATGGCGCAATGGTAGTCCTGCGGCGGCGCCGGGTCAGCCGCTGCGGAAGAACTGCCGGGGCGGGCTGCCGACCGAGCGGCGCACCATGGCGCTGAACGCGCTGGCGCTGGCGTAGCCGAGCTCGGCGGCGATCAGCCGCATCGGCAGGCCCTGCGCAGCCAGCGTCATCGCGCGGCCGAGCAGCACCTGCTGGCGCCAGGCGCCGAAGCTGGTGCCGAGCTCGTCGCGAAATCGCCGCGCGACGGTGCGCTCGCTCGCGCCGACCGCCGCCGCCCAGCCAGCCAGCGTCGGGTGGCGCGCGGGGTCGTCGAGCACCGCGCGGCACAGTGCGCGAAGCCGCCGGTCGCGCGGCAGCGCGATGCCCAGCGGCACCGGCCGCGCGCGGCGCAGCTCGTCGAGCGCGAGCTCGCCGAGCCGGCGCTCGCGCGCCAGGTCGGCGGCGTCCGGGCGTGCGGCGCCGTCGGCGTCGATGTCCATCTGCAGCACCAGCTCGCGCAACAGCGGCGAGACCTCGAGCACGCGGCACGCGCGCCAGGCCTTGTGCTGAGCCCGCGACACGCCGGGGCCGGCCTCGCCGTCGGCCTGGTGCACGTACAGCGTGCGCAACTCGGCCGCCTCGACCACCGTCACCGCGTGTTCGATGCCCGGCGGGATCCAGATCGCGCGCCAGCTGGGCACGAGGTAGGTGGCGTCCTGCGCGGTGATGCGCGCGACACCGGCCACCGCGATCGCGACCTGCGCCCACGGGTGGCGGTGCGGCTGGATCTCGCTGTCGGGGTCGAGCCGGCGCGCCTTGGCGCGCACCGGGCGCGCCGCCGTCGGCGCATACAGCGCCGGAGCGAGTGGCGCCAGCGTGGCGCGGGGCGCGGCGACGCCGCTCGGGGGCGACGGCGCGCTTGGCGGTGGAGCGGGGCGGTTCATGCGGTGCTGGGGTTCACGTGGGTGCGGTGCAGGCAGGTGAAGGCGGCGTTGGCCGGAATTCGACAGCAGTTGACGCCGTATCGCAACCGCGACCGGCACGGCACCCCTACGATGACGTCGCCGCCGCCACTGCACGCCATGACCACGCTCACCGCCCCGACCCCGCTGCGCCGCGACGCCTCGACGATCGGCCTGGTCAGCGTCGCGCACGGCGTGTCGCACTTCTGCCAGCTGATCGTGCCACCGCTGTTCCCCTGGCTCGGCGCCGCGTTCTCGCTGAGCAACACGCAGCTCGGGCTGCTGCTGTCGGTGTTCTTCGTCGTCTCCTGCGTCGGGCAGGCGCTGGCGGGTTTCGTCGTCGACCGCCACGGCGCGCAGCGCGTGCTGTTCGGCGGGCTGGCGCTGCTGGGCGTCGCGGCGCTCGGGCTGGCCGCGAGCCCGTCGTATCCGGTGATGCTGCTGTTCATGGCGGTGGCCGGGCTGGGCAACTGCGTGTTCCACCCGGTCGACTTCTCGATACTCAACGCGCGTGTCAGCACGCCGCGGCTCGGCCACGCGTACGCGGCGCACGGCATCTCGGGCAACCTGGGCTGGGCGCTGGCGCCGGTGTTCGTCGTCGGCATCGCGCACGCCAGCGGTTCGTGGCGTGCCGCGCTGGCGGCGGTGGCCGCGGTCGTCGCCGCGGTGCTGCTGCTGCTGTGGCTGCGGCGAGACGCGCTGCAGGTCGCGCCGGTGACGCGCGTGGCGCACGGCGCGGGCGACGGCGGCAGCCTTGCGTTCCTGCGGCTGCCGGCGGTGTGGACCTGCTTCGCCTTCTTCCTGATCTTCGCGGTGGCGCTGGGCGGCATCCAGAGCTTCGCGCCCGCGGCCGCCGGGGCGCTGTTCGGCGTGCCCGCGGCGCAGGTGGCGATCTGCCTGTCGATCTACATGGCCACCGCCGCGGCCGGCATGGTCATCGGCGGCCATCTGGTGCGCGACCCGCAGCGCAGCGCGCGCATCGCCGCCGCCGGCTTCGGCGCGGCGGCGACGGTGTCGCTGCTGATCGCCCTCGGCGACTGGTCGGCGACGACGGTGCCGCTGCTGTTCGGCGTGATGGGGCTGGGCGCCGGCATTGCCGGCCCGTCGCGCGACCTGCTGGTCAAGCAGGCGACGCCGGCCGGCGCCACCGGGCGCGTCTACGGCGTCGTCTACTCGGGCATCGACGTCGGCATGAGCGTCGCGCCGCTGGTGTTCGGCGCGCTGATGGACGCCGGCGCGCACCGCGAGGTGTGGGTCGGCGTGGCGCTGATGCAGTCGCTGCTGGTGGTCACCGCGTTCAACGTGCGGCGCAATGCGCGCCCGCAGCCGTCCGCGGCCTGACGCGACGCGGCGCGACCCGGGGTACGACGCCAGCCTTCGCATAATCGCGGCCTTTGGCCGGAGGGCTGACGATGACGAACCGACTCGCCGGGCACGCGCTGGTCGAGGCGCTGATCGCGCAGGGTGTCGACACCGCGTTCGGGGTGCCGGGCGAGAGCTACCTCGCGGTGCTCGACGGCCTGCACGAGCACCGCGACGGCATCCGCTTCGTCGCCTGCCGCCACGAAGGCGGCGCCTCGTTCATGGCCGAGGCGCAGGGCAAGCTCACCGGCCGGCCCGGCGTGTGCTTCGTCACCCGCGGGCCCGGTGCCACCAACGCGGCGATCGGCGTGCACACCGCGTTCCAGGACTCGACGCCGATGGTCGTCTTCGTCGGCCAGGTCGCGTCGGACCAGCGCGACCGCGAGGCCTTCCAGGAGCTCGACTACCGTCAGATGTTCGGCCCGGGCACGCTGGGGCTGGCGAAGTGGGCCGCCGAGGTGCCGCACGCCGACCGTCTGCCCGAGTACGTGTCGCGCGCCTTCCACACCGCGCTGCAGGGCCGTCCCGGCCCGGTGGTGCTTGCGCTGCCGGAGGACCTGCTGAGCGCATGGACCACGGCGCCGGTGTTGCCGCGCGTCGAGCCGGCGCTGGCCTGGCCGGCGCCGGGCGCGCTGCGCGAACTGCGCGAGCGGCTGCTGGCCGCCGAGCGCCCGCTGATGATCGTCGGCGGCAGCGGATGGAACGCCGAGTCGGCGGCGGCGCTTCAGCGCTTCGCGGAGAACTGGCAACTGCCGGTGGGGTGCGGGTTCCGCTTCCAGGACACGTTCGACAACCGGCACCCGCTGTACGCCGGCGACGTCGGCATCGGGATCGCGCCGGCGCTGGCGCAGCGCGTGCGCGACGCCGACCTGGTGCTCGCGGTGGGCGTGCGCCTGGGCGAGATGACCACCGGCGGCTACACGCTGCTCGAGGCACCGCGGCCGCGACAGACGTTGGTCCACCTGCATGCCGGTGCCGAGGAACTGGGCCGCGTCTACGCCGCCGACCTGCTGCTGCAGTGTTCGCTGGCGGTGGCCGGCAAGGCGCTCGAGACGCTCGCGGCGCCGGCGGTGCTGCCGTGGCGCGGCTGGACCGAGGCGGCTGCCGCCGACTGCGTGCGCAACCGCGAGCATGCGCCGGTCGGGCCGCTGGACATGGCGCAGGTCGTGAAGACCATCGAGCGCCTGGCGCCGGCCGACACGGTCTACACCAACGGCGCCGGCAACTTCAGCGGCTGGCTGCACCGGTTTCTGCGCTATCCCGGGCTGCAGCACCACGGCCGCACCCAGCTGGCACCGACGTCGGGCGCAATGGGCTACGGCGTGCCGGCGGCGGTGGCGGCCAGCCTGCTGCAGCCGCGGCGCACGGTGGTCAACCTGGCCGGTGACGGCGACTTCCTCATGACCGGGCAGGAACTGGCCACCGCAGTGGCGCACGGTGCGCAGCGGCTGGTGAGCATCGTCGTCGACAACGGCTGCTACGGCACGATCCGCATGCACCAGGAGCGCGAGTTCCCGGGGCGTGTCAGCGGCAGCGCGCTCGCCAACCCGGACTTCGTCGCGCTGGCGCGCGCCTACGGCTGGCGCGCCGCGCGGATCGAGCGCACCGCCGAGTTCGAGCCGGCCTTCGCCGACGCGCTGGCCAGCGGCCGGCCGACGCTGCTGCACCTCGTGCTCGACGCCGACGTCATCACCACGCGCACGACGCTCGGCGCGATCCGCGGCGCCGCGCTGTCGCGGCAGGCCGCGGCTTCGGCCTGACGGCTCGGCCGGCCGCGTTGCATACTCGACGCCTGTCCACCTCGAACCTGGCGAGCCCTCGATGAGCCACGAGCCTTCCGTCGTGACCTGCGACCTGTGCGACGCTCACAAGGGCGATGCCGGCCGGGCACTGCGCGTGCTGCCGCCGGTGTTCCGCGACTTCGGCGGCGTCGGGGCGTTCGCCGGCCCGGTGTCGACGGTGCGCTGCTTCGAGGACAACTCGCTGGTCAGGGCGGCGCTCGACGAGCCCGGCGCCGGTCGCGTGCTGGTGGTCGCCGGCGGCGGTTCGCTGCGGCGCGCGCTGGTCGGCGGCAATCTCGCGTCGGCGGCGGCACGCAACGGCTGGGCCGGCATCGTCGTCGACGGCTGCGTGCGCGACGTCGCCGAGCTGATGCAGTGCACGGTGGGCATTCGCGCGCTGGCGCCGATGCCGATGCCCACCGAACGGCGCGGCGAGGGCCAGCGCGACGTGCCGGTGCAGGTGCAGGGCGTGTGGGTGCACCCCGGCGAGCGGCTGGTCGCCGATGCCGACGGCATCGTCGTGGTCGCGACCGGCTGAGCGCGCGACCGGCATGGCCGACGCCGGCTGGACGGTGGTGCCGTCGACGCCCGAGGAGATCGACGCGGTCGCGCGGCACTGCCGCAAACTCGTCACGCAGCGCGCGCTGCTCGCCGCCGGCGTCGCCGTGGTGCCGATCCCCGGGCTCGACTGGGTCACCGACGTCGGCGTGCTCGTCAGGCTGATCCCGCGCATCAACGAGGCCTTCGGCCTGACGCCGCAGCAGATCGAGCGCCTGGCGCCGGAGCGCCGCGTCGTCGTCTACAAGGCGATCTCGGCCGGCGGCGCGCTGCTGGTCGGGCGGCTGGTCACGCGCGAGCTGGTGCTGCAGGTGCTGCGCATGGTCGGCGTGCGACTGACCGCGCAGCAGGTCGCGAAGTTCGTGCCGCTGGCCGGTCAGGCGGTGTCGGCGGCGCTGACGTTCTCGGCACTGAAGTACGTGTGCGAGCAGCACATCCGCCAGTGCGCCGAAGTCGCGCGGCAGCTGCGTCTGCCTGCGCCCGAGGTGGCGGTCGAGCGCGTCGATTGAACGCGCCCTCGAGCCGGCGCAACGGGTGCGCTGGCTACAATGGCGCCACGTCGGGGTGTAGCGCAGCCTGGTAGCGCAACTGCTTTGGGAGCAGTGGGTCGGAT
>CAZUBF010000145.1:0-8620 GCA_964618555.1 uncultured Azohydromonas sp. | reverse complement strand
TCGAAGTAGATCTTCTTGCCCGCCTCCAGTTCGGCCGGGGTCATCGCGGGAGCGGCCGGCACAGCCTGCTGCGCCTGCGCCCCGAACGCCAGCATCGCTGCCAGCGCAGCAGCCAGCGGTGACAGTCTCGTCAGTGCCTTCATCGTCTTGCTCCGTTCCTTTGACGCTTGTCGCGCGTGTCTGGTGCAGCACCCATACCACCGGTCTTTAGCGCTCGATGGATGCCGGCGGGGCTGCATGTCCTTGCCGGCATGTCAGCTATGTTGCGCCGCTGTTGCGGTGCGGCATTAATGTGGTTCAAGGAATTTATGGGGAGTATCCCTGAGTACCCTTAGGCGTCGCCCGGCCGCCACGACGCGCCGCCGAAAACAGCGCCGCAGCACCCGCAGGCGCGCCCGCCGACGCCTTCGATCCGGGCTGCGCGCCGTCGCCCAAGCAACGGATGCGTCGCGGCCAGACATGCCGGACGCGAGCCACGTCGGCGGGCCGATGCGAACGGCCGAAGGGTGGGTGCGGCGTCAAGGGCACTGGCCGCGGCGATCGGCGGCGCGCTGCTGCACGTGGTAGACCGCCAGCGGCCGGCGCGCGGGCACGCGCGAGCGTTCGGCCAGCGTCGATGCGTCGACCACGGCGACGGCGTCGGCATCGCGCAGCGGCGCCAGCGCGACGCGAGCGTCGCGGTCGAACTCGAGTTGCGTGATGCCGCTGCCGGGCGCATCGACGACGCCGCCGACGGCGGCGAGCGTGCGCTTGTCGATGCGCATCAGGCGCCGCCCATCACCGGCATCGACCCACAGGTGCGGCAGCGCATCGTGGGTCGCGGCGAAACGCCCCGGGCCCGGTGCCGGCACGCGCGCGCGAAGCTGCCAGTCCCGTGCATCGACCAGCGCGATCTCTGCGCGCGCCGGGTTCGGCAGCGCGAGCAGCGTGCCGCCGCCTTGCGTCCACGACGCGGCGCAGCGCAGCGCAGCGCCTTCGGCGGCGGCGAACGCGGCGTAGCGCTTGCGCACGTCGAGGTTGACGAGGTCGGGTGGCGCGCCGGCGCGCTCGCCGAGCAGCTCCGACTGGTCGGCCGAGAACTGCAGCGCGAGCAGCGGCGCCGGCACGGGCGTGCGCCGCGGGTTGAGGTAGCCGGGCACGAAGGCGCCTTCGCGGAACTGGAAGTCGTGGATCTTGCCCATCGGCACGTCTTCGGCGGCGGGGTCGTAGCTGACCTCCCACAGCTCGGGCACGTCGGCGAGCACGGCGACGAAGACGCGCCGCGCGGGCGCGTCGTGCAGCGCGGCGACGCCCGATGCGCGCCGGCCCTCGACGTCGGCGACGGCGAGCGTGCGCAGCGGCCGCAGCTCGGCGTCGAACAGCGCCAGCGTGTGTGGCCGCGCGTCGGCCACCGCGACGACGCGACCGTCGGACGACAGCGCCAGGTCGCGCGCGCCGGCGTCGACGCGCGTCTGCGCGACGACTTCGAGGCGCTCGAGGTCGAGCTTGCCGACCCAGCCGTCGGTCGCGAGCAGGTACGCGTGGCGTGCGTCGCGCGTGAACGCCGCGGCGCTGCGCAGCGGCGCGTGCAGCGCGAAGCGCCGCGGCGCCGCAGGCGCGTCGACGTCGATCAGCAGCAGCGCCGCGCCTGCCGCTTCGACGACGACGAACAGGTTCGCCGCGCTGCGCTGCGCCGCCGTCGCGGGCGGATCGCCCGCTTGCGCCTGCCCCGTGGCCATCGCGAGCGCGAAGGCGATCCCGGCGGCGGCACGCATCGCGGCCCTCAGCGACGGCGCGACGCGCCCTCGCCGCGCAATGCGGCGAGCATGCGGCATGTCGTCTCCTGCGTCGCGCCGACGAACGCGGCACAGTCCTTGAGCCGCAGCCGCGGCGGCACGCGGCCGTCCGGGTCGGCTGCCGCGAGCATCGACTGCAGGCGCTCGAGCCGCTGGCGCGCCGGGCCGCTGCGCAGCGACAGCACGTCGTCGGCGCGCTTGTGCGACTGAAGCATCGCCTCGGCGAGCAGCTGCTGGCGCTGCGCCGCGTCGCCCGGGGCGACGGTCTGCACGACGCACGGGCTCAGCGCACGCGCGGTGTAGTGGTACGGCGCGGCGGTCAGCAACTCGGCGCCGATCAGGTCGCCGGGCAGCGCGAGCATGGCGCCGTCGCCGTCGCGGTCGAGCCGCAGCACGCCGGCGGCGAGGCGCCAGATCGGCCCCCAGGTGCCCGCCAGCGTCAGCGCGTCGCCAGTCGCAATCCGGCGCTGCGCGCCGGGGCTCGCTCCCGCCGCAGCGGCTGCCGCGGCGGCGTATTCCATCGTGGTCGTCAACATCTCATGCCTCGTCTTCGGTGCCGCTGCGCGATCACGGGCGCTGCGGCGTTGCCAGACCCCCAGCGAGCGGCCGCAGGCCGCTGTGGTCACGGGACATCGGGTCAGGCGGAGACGGGCGGGCCGCGCGGCGACGCCGCACCGTGAGGCTGGCGGTCGAGCGGGCGCCGCGCCGGCGGTACGGCGGCGACCGGCGAGCCGGTGGCGATCCAGCCCCCGGGCGGCAGTGCGGGCAACGGCGCACTGCCGTCGCCGCTCAGGCACACGAGACAGCGGATGTGCTCGTTCGGGGTGTCGCCGGGCAGCGCGACGCGCTGCATGCCGCCGACGCTGCAGACCTCGACCCACTGCGCGCGCGACGCCACGGCAGCCTGCGCCCACGCCGGCGCCAGCGCGTGCAGCAGCGTCGCGACGACCGCGAGCCACAGGCCCACGCGATGCAGGGCGCGCCAACCGGGCTTCATGCCGGACGAGTCTAGACGCCGGCCGTGCCGAGACCTTGACCAATCACAAGAGCGCGGCGCGACGCCGCAGCGGAGCACGCCGTGGAGCGCGGTGCCGGCGTGCCGCGACCCCGCCCGATCGAAGCGGCGGACTAATCGCGCTCGCGTTCGCGTTCGCGTCCGCGGCGCTCGCGGCCGCCGGGCTTTTCGGGCTCGACGCCGGGATCCCGATGGCACTCGACGCAGTCCTGGAAGTCCCGGATGCCTTCCTCGACATGCTCCTCGCGGATCTTCGCCTGCGAGTGCTCGTGGCACCCGTAGCAGGTGTAGCGGCTGTAGTCGTCGTTCTTGTGGCAGGTGACGCACGACGCGTCGTGGTCACGGTCGAGCACGAAGTGCTTGTCGTGGTCGAAGGTCGCCGGCGTCCACGCCTCGGTCCTGTGGCACGACTGGCAACCGCCCTGGAGCTGGCGATGCAGCCGGTCGGTCGGCGCGTTGTGGCAGCTCTCGCACCGGTCGAGCTGCGCCCGCGCCAGGGCGGCGTGGTCGAAGTGCGCCGGCTCCCACGCGTTGCTGCGGTGGCACTGGCTGCACTCGACCTTGAGGTCGCGATGCACGGTGTCCTTCGGCGCCGCGTGGCACGACGCGCAACGATCCCGCGCCGCGACGTTCAACAGCGCATGGGCAAACGGCTTGCGGCTGCGCTTGGTCTGCCTGGGCCCCTGGTGGTCGCTGTGGCAGACCATGCAATCCTGCTCGATCAGTTCCTGGTGGAACGAGACCTTGACGGTCCTGGCGGCGATCGGCACGCCCTTGGTGGTCCGCAGGCCGACGTCCGCGACGGCGTGGCACTCGATGCATCGTGGCGACGACGCCCCACGCCACGCGGCGTGGCAGGCGAAGCAGTCGGTGGTCAGATCCTCGTGGCCCTTGACGAGCGGTCCCGGGCTGACCATCAGGTGCGGGTAGACGAAGGCCAGCGCCACCAGCGCGACGAGGTTGAGCGCGATGACGATCAGCAGGACGGGGCGCTTGCTCTTCAATTCCAGCCCCAGAACAGGAAGATCGCCACGATGTGGGCCATCGCCAGCACGGCGAAGGCCAGCGTGATCGGAAAGTGCACCACGCGCCACTGCTTGACCGCGTCGAAGGTCAGGCTGTCCCAGTACAGGCGGTCTTCGAGCGCCTCGTCGGACAGCCCGCGCTCGCGCAGGCGCTGCCGCGCCTGCTCCATGCGGCGGCGCGAGCGGTCGAGCAGGAACTTGCCGGTCAGCCCGCTGCCCACGTTGACCAGCATGGCCCCGACGGCCAGCCAGCCGAGGATGGCGTTGAAGTGCACGCCCGCGTGCACCAGGACCAGCAGCGACCCGACCCAGGCCAGCGCCTCGTGCCAGCGCAGCAGCCGCGCCGGATGCCCGCGCTGGATCAGCTTGCGCTTGCGCAGCGAATAGGTGATGGACCCGACGATCAGCAGCGTGCCCGGAATGCCCAGCCAGCGCCCGATCCACAGCAGATCGAAGACGTGCAGCAGCCCGTCGAGCGCCAGTGCGACGAGCACCAGCGCGGCGAAGCTCGCGAGGAAGGGCAGCACTTCACTGCTGATGAGACGCGCCGGCGCGGGCATCACGCTTCCAGCACCAGGGACGACGAGGGCCGTCCCACGCACAGCAGGCAATGGCCTGGCGCCACGTCGTGGTCCGGGGCGTGTTCGTACCGCACCGCGCCCTCGAGCAGGCGGGTCTCGCAACTGCCGCAGCCGCCCGAACGGCAGCCGGACTCGACGTCGATGCCGTGCCGCTCGGCGAAGTCGAGCAGCGACGTGTCGCTGCCGTCCCATGCGAGGGTGCGCCCCGATCGCCGGAAACTCACCTCGACGCCGACGGAGGCGCCCACTTCGGCGGCGCCAGGCAGCTTGATCGACGCCGGCCCGAAGGCCTCGTAGTGGAGGTCGGCCACCGGCACGCCCCATCCGACCAGCGCCGGGACCAGCGTCTGCATCATCGCCGGCGGACCGCAGACGTAGAACTGGTGGCGCCCGTGCGGCAGCGTGCGGCGCAGCAGATCGACGTCGACGTGACCCCGGTGCTGGTAGTCGCGCCCCGGCGCGTCCGACTCGCCGGGCCGGCTGTAGACGACGTCGAGCTGCATCGCCGGGTGCGACGCCGCCATCTCCTCGAGCTGCTGCTTGAAGGCGTGTTCGCGGCTGTTGCGCAGCCCGTAGTACAGGCGCACCTTGCGCTGCGGCTGCTCGGCGATGCACCAGCGCAGCATGCTCATCATCGGCGTGATGCCGATGCCACCGGCGACCAGCACCACCGGCACGTTCGGATCGGGATCGATGAAGAAGTGCCCGGCCGGAGCCTTCACGCGCAGCACGTCGCCGACCTGCACATGGTCGTGGAAGTGGTTCGAAGACAGTCCGGGCGCGAACTCGGGGTGGTCGGCGGGTGCGGGTACGCGCTTGACCGTCACGCGGTAGTGCGTCCGATCGGGTCGGTCGGACAGCGAGTAGCAGCGCGTGATCGAACGGGTGGTTGCGGCACTTCCCGACGTGCGCACCGCGACGTCCAGCGCGAAGGTCAGGAACTGGCCCGGCCTGAACGGCGGCAGGGGGTCACCATCGACCGGCTGCAGGTGGAACGAACACTGCGACTGCGCCGCGTCCTCGTGGACACGCTGCACGACGCGGAACTCTCTCCAACCCGCCCATGCCGCATCGGACCGGGCGGCCGTCCCTCGCGCGGCGACGGGAGCCGCCCCGCCCGCGCCCGAGCGACGCCGCCAGAACGTCCAGCCGATGCCCAGCGTCAGCTGCAGCAGCAGCGCCGCGTTGATCAGCCCGAGCAGTTCGGCAGCAGTCATCGGTGCGTCGGGGCCGGCAAACCGCGCCACCCTCGATGGCCAGACCCGAGAGGAATTCTGCTGGCGCGAAGACGCGACACGCTTGACGAAAGGCAACACGCGGACGCCTCGGCGCGGCCCGGGGCGACCGCTATCGTTGCGGCCGCATCGCCACGGAGCGCCGGGCTACATGCGGCTGTCGTGCAGTGCGCCGCCGCTCAAGTCGACCATCGCCGGCGTCACGGCGGCGTGGGCCACGACCTCGCCGCCCCATTGCTCGGCGAAGCGGCGCGCGTCGTCGGCGCTGGCGAAGCTGGCCAGCGTCGGGCCCATCGCGCCGCGGCGCCGGCTGCCGCGCACGTAGTGGGCGCTGCGCGCGTCGATCCAGTGGCCGCGCGGTTCGTCCCAGTCGGCGCGCGCCATGTCCTGCACGTAGACGGCGCGCACCACGCGCACCTGCTCGGGCTGCAGCAGCATCGCGAACATCTCGACCGTGTCGCAGAAGAAGTGAGGCGCCGCCAGCCCCACGTAGTGGATCTGCGCCTTCGGGCCCGGGTAGTCGGCGAGCAGCATGCCGTCGAGTTCACAGCTCGTCGAGCGGTCGAAGTCGACCGGCAACGCGGCGCCGTCTTCCTTGACGCCGCAGGCGGCGAGGATCGGCAGCGCAGCGGCGCAGGCCAGGCAGTGGCGGCGGGTCAGGGTCATGGCTTGAACCTCCAGACGGCAAGGGCCAGCGGCAGCACGATCCAGCCGGCCAGCGCCGCGCCCATCGCCAGCGGCGACGCGAATGCCGCGGGCACCAGGCTGGTCAGGCCGAACATCGTGCTCACCTGCTCGAGCGAGAACACGTTGAGGATGCGGAAGATGTCGGCCGGGTTGGCCAGCAGCACCCAGGCGAACCAGTCGCCGGCCCACTGGCCCCCGGTGGCCACCAGCGCGCCGAGCAGCGCCAGGTCGAACACCAGCACGAAGAAGAACCACAGCGCGATCGCCAGCCCCGAGGCGCGCGTGCGCTCGCGCGCCAGCACCGACAGCAGCAACGCCAGCGCCAGGAACGCCAGCCCGAGCATCGCGCTGCTGACGACGAAGCCGCCGTAGTGGTACAGCGTCGCGGCGGCGCCGAAGCGCTGCCACAGCAGCACGGCGACCAGCGCGAAGCCGGCCACCGTGGAGATCACGAGCGCCGCGGCCAGGCCGACGAACTTGCCCAGCAGCAGTTCGAGGCGCGAGATCGGCAGCGCCAGCAGCAGGTCGAGCGTGCCGCGCTCGCGCTCGCCGACGACGGCGTCGAAGCCCAGCAGCAGCGCGATCAGCGGGATCAGGTAGATCACCAGCGACACCAGGCTGGCGATCGTGTACTCGAGCGAACGCGGGCCGACCAGCCCCTGCTGCGCGCCGCCGAAGTAGGTGATGAGCAGCGAGAACACCGTGAACACCAGCGCCACCGCGAGCACCCAGCGGTTGCGCAGGCGGTCGCGCAACTCCTTGCCGGCCAGCGTGGCGACCTGCACGGCGGGGCTGCTCACTCGCGCACCCCGAAGTACAGGTCCTCGAGCGACGGCTCGTGGATCTGCAGGTCGTGCAGCGCGGCGGCCAGCGGCGCCAGTCGCGCGAGCAGTTCCATCTTGCGCTCGCGCGCGCAGCGCAGCCGCAGCGTGCCCGGCTCGGCGCTGTCGCCGACCTCGGCGGTGCCGGCGACCTGCTCGCGCACCCGCGCCAGCGCCGGAGCGTCGCCGCGCACTTCCACGGCCAGCGGCAGCGCGAGCTGCTCGCGCAAGTCGCGCACGCTGCCGCGCGCGACGATCGCGCCGTCGGCCATGATCGCGAGCCGGTCGACGCGCTGCTGCAGCTCGGCCAGGATGTGCGACGTGATGACGATCGTCACGCCGCCGGCGCGCAGCGCCGCCAGCGTGGCGTACAGGTCGCGGATCGCCTGCGGGTCGAGCCCGTTGCTCGGCTCGTCGAGGAACAGCACCTGCGGCGTGCCGAGCAACGCCTGCGCCAGCCCCAGGCGCTGGCGCATGCCCTTCGAATAGCCGCGCACCGCGCGCGCGGCGGCACCGCCGAGCCCGACACGCTCGAGCAGCGCCGGGCACTGGCTCGCCGGTGCGCCCTTCAGGCGGGCGAAGAAGTGCAGCGTCTCGAGGCCGCTCAGGTTGTCGTACAGCGCCAGGTTCTCGGGCAGGTAGCCGATGTGCCGGCGCGCGGCGCGCCAGCCGCGCGCGCCGACGGCGCAGCCGGCCACGTGCACCGCGCCGGCGTCGGGTGCCGCCAGCCCGAGCATCAGGCGAAACAGCGTGCTCTTGCCGGCGCCGTTGTGGCCGATCAGGCCGAACAGCTCGCCGCGGCCGACGTCGAGGTCGACGCCGGCGACGGCCTGCACCTCGCCGAAGGCCTTGCGCACGCCGCGCAGCACGATCGGCGCGGTGTCAGCGGAAGTGGCGGCCAATCCAGGGGCTCCAGTCGGCGTGGTGCGGCTGCATCGCCGGATGCGCGTCGACGACGCTGGGCGCGCGCAGCACCGGGAACTGCTGCGCGACGACGCGCAGCGCCTGCACCGCCGGGCTCGCCAGCAGCATGCGCACCATCGGGTGGCGCCACAGCAGCCGGTCGACGAGGTCGTTGGCCTCGTACGGCAGGTCGCCGACGCCGTCGCCGTCGCGGTCCCAGCCGAGGTAGTTGCTGAAGAAGTTGCCCTCGCCGGGCGCGCCGCCCCAGCGTTCGTCGCGCGTGCCGAGGTAGCGCACCTGCTCGCGGTTGGCGACGAAGTCGTTGCCCTGCACCACGTTGCGCGTCGACAGCGCCGCCAGGTGCACGCCGACGTGGTTGTCGACGATCAGGTTGCCGCGCAGCGTCGCGTACTCGACGTCGTAGATGAAGAAGCCGCGCGAGTTGCCGGCGACGACGTTGTTCTCGATCACCGAGTCCTGCATGGTGCGCAGCATGATGCCGTGGTCGGAGTTGCCCCAGGTGCGGTTGTTGCGAACCACCTGGTGGCGCACCTCCATCAGCGCCAGCCCGCCGCGGT
>CAZUBF010000144.1:0-8642 GCA_964618555.1 uncultured Azohydromonas sp. | reverse complement strand
TTGCCCAGGTACTCGGGCGTGCGGCCGATCATCAGCCCGGCGATGAACACCGCCAGGATCGCGAACACCAGCATGCCGTACAGCCCCGCGCCGACGCCGCCGAACACGACCTCGCCGAGCTGCATCATCACCAGCGGCACCGCGCCGCCCAGCGGCGTGAAGCTGTCGTGCATGGCGTTGACCGCGCCGCAGCTGGCGGCGGTGGTGATGGTGGCGAACAGCGCCGAGGCGTTGATGCCGAAGCGCACTTCCTTGCCTTCCATGTTGCCGCCGGACTGCGTGGCGCCGGCCGCCTGGTCCACCGCGGCCAGCGCCGGGTTGCCCTGCTGTTCGGCCCGGGTCGCGGCGACCACGGCGACGACGAAGATCAGCGTCATCGCCGCCAGCAGCGCCCAGCCCTGGCGCAGGTCGCCGACCATGCGGCCGAAGACGAAGCACAGCGCCGCCGGGATCAGCAGGATGGCCAGCATCTGCAGCAGGTTGGTGACGGCGCTCGGGTTCTCGAAGGGGTGCGCCGAGTTGGCGTTGAAGAAGCCACCGCCGTTGGTGCCCAGCATCTTGATCGCCAGCTGCGAGGCCGCCGGGCCCATCGCCAGCGTCTGCGACGCGCCTTCGAGCGTCTGCACTTCCTGGTACGGCGACAGGTTCTGGATCACGCCCTGCGCCGCGAACACGAGCGCGAAGACGACGCTCAGCGGCAGCAGGATCCACAGCGTCGCGCGCGTCAGGTCCACCCAGACGTTGCCCACGGCCCGCGACGAGTGCCGTGCGAAGCCGCGCACCAGCGCCACGACGACGACGATGCCGGTGGCTGCCGACAGGAAGTTCTGCACGGTCAGCGCCAGCATCTGCGTCAGGTAGCTCATCGTCGATTCGCCGCCGTAGCCCTGCCAGTTGGTGTTGGTGACGAAGCTGATCGCGGTGTTGAAGGCCGAGTCGGCAGCGACGCCGCCCATGCCCTGCGGATTCAGCGGCAGCACGCCCTGCAGCCGCTGCAGCGCATACACCGCCAGCACGCCGAGCCCGTTGAAGACCAACAGCCCGACGGCATAGTCGAGCCCGCCCTGCTCCTGTTCGGGGTCCACGCCGGCCAGGCGGTACAGCGGTGCCTCGATGCGCCGGCCGAGGCCGAAACGGCCCTGAAGGACCGGCTCCATCACCCGCGCCAGCGGCCAGGCCGCCAGCAGCAGCAGCGCGAGAAAGGCCGCCAGCAGCATCCAGGCCGGCGCGTTCACGAGAAGTCCTCCGGCCGCAACAGCACGGCGACCAGATACACCAGCAGGCCGACGGCAAGCAGGCCGCCGGCGATGTCCCAAACGCTCACGACGCTGCCTTGTGCGGCCGCAGGCGCTCGCAGCCGCGGGCCAGCCCGAGGACGGCGACCCACAGCAAGGCGGCCGCGGTCAGATAGACGAGATCCATGCACCCTCCGTTCGACACGGAAGGATGCTGGACCCGCCGGCCTCAAGGCCGGCTCAAGATTCAGTGTCCGGGCATCAAGATCGCATCAAGCCGGAGCGCGGCGGATCAGCGCTGCCTCACGTACTGCCCCGGCGCATCCTCGATCGCCGCATAGCCCTTGCGCGGCGCACCCATCGTCGGCGGCTTGGACTTGCCGCCGGAATGGGCCACCAGCCAGGCCTGCCACGCCGGCCACCACGAGCCTTCGTGCCGCGTGGCCGATTCCACCCACTCCTCGGGCGCCAGGTGCGGGTCGGCCAGGCGCCGCGTCTTCAGCCGATAGTGCCGCTTCGGATGCACCGGGCCGCTGACGATGCCTGCGTTGTGCCCGCCCGAGGTGAGCAGGAAGGTGAAGTCGTCCGAGCGCACGAGGTTGTCGACCTTGTACACCGACTTCCACGGCGCGACATGGTCGGTCTCGGTGCCGACGACGAACATCGGCGCGCGGATGTCCGACAACCGCACCAGCGCCCCGCCGACCGGGAAGCGGTTGGTCGCCAGCTCGTTGTCCAGGTACAGCCGGTACAGGTACTCGGTGTGCATGCGCCAGGGCATGCGCGTGCCGTCGGCGTTCCACGCCATCAGGTCGATCATCGGGTCGCGCCGGCCCTTGAGGTAGTTGTTGACGATCGGCTGCCACACCAGGTCCTGAGCGCGCAGCAGCGCGAACGCACCGCCCATCTGCCGGCTGTCGAGCACGCCCTTCTTGTGCATCGTGGCCTCGAGCATCGCGAGCTGGCTCGGGTTGATGAAGAAGGCCAGCTCGCCGGGCTCGGAGAAGTCGGTCTGCGCGGCGAACATCGAGATCGTCGCCAGCCGCTCGTCGCGTTCGCGCGCCAGCGCCGCCGCGCCGATCGCCAGCAGCGTGCCGCCGATGCAGTAGCCCACCGCGTGCACCTTGCGCTTCGGCACGATCGCGGTGACGGCGTCGAGCGCGGCGCGCAAACCCTGCTCGAGGTAGTCGTCCATGCCGACGTTGCGGTCGCTCTCGTCGGGGTTCTTCCACGAGATCATGAACACCGTGTGACCCTGGTCGACCAGGTACTTGACCAGCGAGTTGCGCGCGCTCAGGTCGAGGATGTAGTACTTCATGATCCACGCCGGCACGATCAGCAGCGGTTCGGCGTGCACCTGCTTGGTGGTCGGCGCGTACTGGATCAGCTCGATCAGGTCGTTGCGCAGCACGACCTTGCCCGGCGTCGCGGCGACGGACTTGCCGACCTCGAACGCCTCGGTGCCCGGCGCCGCGGCGCCGTCGACGGTGCGCTGCACGTCGTCGAGCCAGTGCTCGAGGCCGCGCAGCAGGTTCTGTCCCTTCTCGGACTGCGTCAGCGCGAGCAGCTCGGGGTTGGACGCCAGGTAATTCGCCGGCGAGCTGGCGTCGAGCAGCATGCGCACCGCGAACTCGAGCAGCTGCGCGTGGTAGTCGGTGACGCCGTCGACGTCGCGCACCGCGTCCTTCATCAGCGCGACGCTGTTCTGGTAGGCACGTGCGTAGACGTTGAACGGGAACGTCGTCCACTCGTTCGACTTGAAGCGCGGGTCGGGCTCGCCGACCAGCCCTTCCGACGGCGGCACCGGTGCGCCGGCCAGCGCGCGCAGCGCGAAGGCCCAGGTGTCGACGGCGCGGTCGAGTGCCTCCTTGCGCAGCTCTCCCTGCTTGGCGGGCGACTGCGCGAGGTGCATCGCCCAGTCGGCCCAGGCGGTGGTGAAGGCGGTCGGCGTGAGCCCGGCGGTCATCTGCGCCACCTGGGCGCGGAACTCGCGGTCGAAGTCCTGGCCCGTCGGAACGGGCTTGCTGCGGCGTGCCATCGCGGTGTCTCCTCGGTGAATCGCGGTGTGCGGTCGGTGGCGGGTGCGCGTCAGGCCGGCGCGTGCCAGCCGGCGTCGACCCACAGCTCGCCGCTGACCGCCGAGTTGGCGAGCATGAAGCAGATCGCCTCGGCGATCTCCTCGGGGCGGATCAGCCGGCCGAGCTGCGTGTACGGCAGGATGTTCTTGCCCACGTAGTCCATGCCCATCGCGCGCACCATCGGCGTGTCGGTGAAGCCGGGGTGGATCACGCTGCAGCGCACGCCGTGGAACATCGCCTCCTTCGTGATCGTCGCGGCGGCGCCTTCGAGGCCGGCCTTCGTGCTGGCGTACGAGATCTGCCCGCGGTTGCCCTGCGACGACACCGAGCCGATGAACACCACCGCGCCCTGCATGCCCTCGTCGGGGTGCCAGCGCTTGAGCCCGCGCGCGGCGCGGTCCTCGGCGATGCGGCCGATCATCTCGAGCGCCCAGTACACCGGCGCGATCAGGTTCACGTCGACCACCAGCTTGAACTGCTCGAGCGGGTAGATGCGCGCCTTGCCGGTGGCCTTGTCGATGCGCACCGCGAGGTCGTCGCGCGTGATGCCGGCGGCCGGCACGCACAGCGAGACGCGGCCGAAGCGGCGCGCCATTTCGTCGAACACCGACCCGCGCAGCGCGTCGTCGGTGGTGTCGCCGCGAAACGGCAGCGCGAACTCGCGCCCGGCCTCGGCGTTGAGCGTCTCGGCGATCTGCCCGATCGACTCGTTCATGTCCACCAGCGCCACGCCGGTCACGCCGCGCCGGGCCATCGCCGCCGCCACTGCGCGGCCGATGCCGCTGCCACCGCCGGTGATCACGGCGACCTTGTTCGAGAGATCCATGCAGGCTCCAGGGGGGTTATGAGGGTTCTGATGTTGCAGTGCAGCATTCTAGCGAGTCGCACCGTTGCGGCGTGGGGCCACCGCGCGCGCCGGCGAAGTGTGCCGTGATCGCGCCGCTGTTCCGTCACCGAACCGTCGCACGCGGCGCCTACACTGCACCCACTTCGACGGCAATCGACCGCACCATCGGGCGGAGCCAGGAACCCGTGACCTGCGTCGAGGCACCCCCACCGATGCCGCAGTCGCGCCCCCGCCGGGTCGACGGGCTCGCCGCGCCGGCGCGACCCGGCGGCATGCTGCGGTTCTCGTCGCTTCGGCGACGCACCCGGCACGGCCAGGCCTCAGCAGATGCGCGGCAGCGGCTCGCCGGTGAGCCAGTCGACCATGCGCCGCCCGCCGAGCCGCGTGGCCATCTGCACGAAACACCGCGCGTCGTCGGCGACGGTGCCGATGCGCGCCGCCTCGGTGCCCAGCGGGTGCGCGCGCAGCGCGGCGAGCGCCGCGTCGGCGTGCGCCACGTCGACGACGGCCACCAGCTTGCCTTCGTTGGCCACGTACAGCGGGTCCAGCCCGAGCAGTTCGCAGGCGCCGGCCACCTGCGGGCGCACCGGCAGCGCCGCCTCGTCGACGAGCACGCCCACGCCCGACTGCTGCGCGATCTCGTTGAGCGCGGTCGCCAGCCCGCCGCGCGTCGGGTCGCGCAGCACGTGCACCGCGCCCTCGGGCAGCGCGGCCAGCAGCGCGGCCACCAGCCCGTGCAGCGCGGCGCTGTCGGAGACGATCTCGGTGTCGAAGCCCAGCGACTCGCGCCGCGACAGCACCGCCACGCCGTGGTCGCCGAGCGTGCCCGACACCAGCACCGCGTCGCCGGCGCGCGCGCGGGCGCCGCCGATGTCGCGTCCGGGCGGCAGCGCGCCGACGCCGGTGGTGCAGACGAACACGCCGTCGCCGTGGCCGCGCTCGACGACCTTGGTGTCGCCGGCGACCACCGGCACGCCGGCGGCGCGCGACGCGGCGGCCATCGACTCGGCGATGCGCCGCAGGTCGGCCAGCGCAAAACCCTCCTCGAGCACGAACCCCGCGGTCAGCGCCAGCGGCACGGCGCCCATCATCGCGACGTCGTTGATCGTGCCGTGCACCGCGAGGCTGCCGATGTCGCCGCCCGGGAAGAACAGCGGCGAGACCACGTGCGTGTCGGTGCTGACCACCAGCCGGTGCCCCGGCGGCGGTGCGCCCAGGCAGGCGCCGTCGTCGCCGGCGGCGAGCGCGGGGTGATCGAAGGCGCGCACGAACAGCTCGCGCACCAGCTGCGCCGAGGCGCGCCCGCCGGCGCCGTGGTTCATGTCGACGCGCCCGTGTCTCCAGTCCAGCGGGCGCTCGTAGCCCGGTTTCACGCGGCCTCCACCCCGGGCGCGGACGGCGCGGCGTCGCGCCAGCGCCCGTAGCTGTAGTGCGCCGCGCACGCGCCCTCGCTGGAAACCATGCACGAGCCCATCGGCGTCGACGGCGTGCACACGCTGCCGAACAGCGTGCAGTCGGTGGGCGTCTTCACGCCGCGCAGGATCGCGCCGCACTCGCACTGCCGGTGGTCGGGCACCGCGCGGTAGGTCAGCGCGTAGCGCCGCTCGGCGTCCCAGCGTGCATACGCCGGGCGGATGCGCAGCGCGCTGGCCGGCACCTCGCCGAAGCCGCGCCACTCGAAGCTCTCGCGCGGCTCGAACACCTCGTCGACCACCGCCTGCGCGGCGCGGTTGCCGTCGCGCGTCACGGCGCGGGTGAACTCGTTCTCGACCTCGGCGCGGCCGTCGTTGACCTGGCGCACCAGCATCAGCACCGCCTGCATCACGTCCAGCGGCTCGAAGCCGGCGATCACCACCGGCTTGCGGTGCGTGTGCGCGAACTGTTCATAGGGCCGCGTGCCGATCACCACGCTGACGTGCGCCGGGCCGACGAAGCCGTCGATCGGCACCGTGCCCAGCGCGCGCGCCTCGGCGGCGTCGAGCAGGTGCGCGATCGCCGCCGGCGTCAGCACGTGGCAGCTGAGCACGCTGAAGTTGCCGAGCTGCTCGGCCGCCGCCTGGCGCAGCGCCAGCGCGGTGGGCGGCGTCGTGGTCTCGAAGCCGATCGCGAGGAACACCACCTCGCGCTGCGGCTGCGCGCGCGCCAGCGCCAGCGCGTCGGCCACCGAGTAGACGAGCCGCACGTCGGCGCCGAGCGCGCGCGCCTTCAGCAGCGACATCGCCTCGCCGCCGCGCGCACCGGCCACCGGCCGTGGCGACGCCGGCACGCGCAGCACGTCGCCGTAGGTCGCCAGCGTCACGCCGCGGTCGAGCGCCAGCGCGATCGCCTGGTCGATGCGCCCGATCGGCAGCACGCACACCGGGCAGCCGGGACCGTGGATCATCGTGACGCCGGCGGGCAGCAGGTCGGCCACGCCGTAGCGCGAGATCGCGTGCGTGTGCCCGCCGCAGAACTCCATGAAGCGGTAGTCGCGCCCGGGCTGCACCTCGGCGGCGATGCGCGCGGCGATGCGCGCCGCCAGTGCACCGTCGCGGAACTCGTCGACGTACCTCATCGTGCGCCGTCGTCGGCGGCCTGCAGCTGCGCGAACAGCGACAGCGTGCGCTCGGCCTCGTCGGGGTCGAGCAGCCCGATCGCGTGGCCGACGTGCACGATCGCGTAGTCCCCCGCCCGCGCCTCGGGCACGAGCGCCACCGAGACGCGCTTGCGCACGCCGCCGAGCTCGACGAGTGCGTCGTCGCCGTCGACTTCGACGATCAGTGCAGGCAGCGCGAGGCACATGCCCGTTCCTCGATCGGTGCGTGGCCCGCGTGGTGCTGCGCCACGCCGTGCCCGACCGCCCACGCGGCGACCCAGGCCTGCCCGAGCGCGAGGCCGGCGTCGCCGCAGCCGCTGACGGCCCCGGGGCGCAGCACACGCAACCCGGCGGCGTCCAGGCGCTCGGCCAGCCGTTGCGACAGCACGCGGTTCGCGAAGCAGCCGCCGCCGAGCACGACGCAGCGCACGCCGTACTCCTGCGCCGACGCGGCGGCGGCGTGCGCGAGCGCGTCGGCCAGCCGCAGATGGAACCGCGCGGCGGCTTCGCCGCGCTGGTCGGCGGGTAGGTCGAACAGCGCCGCGACTTCGGCGGGCAGCCCGGCCAGCGTCGAAGCCGGCGGCGGCGCGGCGTGCGCGGCGAGCCAGCGCGCCGCCTCGGCTTCGAGCGCCGTCGCCGCCTCGGCGTCGTGCTGCGCCTGCGCGTGCAGGCCCAGCGCGGCCGCGGCGGCGTCGAACCAGCGCCCGCCGGCGGTGGTCGGCGGGCAGTTCAGCCTGCGCGTCAGCATGCGCTGCACCGCGGTGGCGGCCTCGGTGCCGACGCTGGCCGAAAAACGCGGCACGATCTCGTCGCCGCGCCCCAGCGCGTGCAGCAACGCGGCGGCCATGCGCCAAGGCTCGCGCGCGGCACGGTCGCCACCGGGCAGCGCCAGCGGCGGCAGGTGCGCGACGCGATGCCAGGCGGTCGAGCGCGACGCGGCGTCGAGCCACAGCAGCTCGCCGCCCCAGGCGTGGCCGTCGAGGCCGAGGCCGACCCCGTCGAGCGCCCAGCCGAGCAGCGGCTCGTCGACGAGGCCGTGCTCGGCGGCCACCAGCGCCAGGTGCGCGTGATGGTGCTGCACGGCGACCGCCGGCACCTGCAACCGCGCGGCCATCGCCTGCGCCAGGCGGGTGCTTTGGAAGTCGGGGTGCAGGTCGTGCGCGAGCGCCGTCGGCGGCAGCGGCAGCGCGGCGAGCAGCGCCTCGGCCGACGCCTCGAGCGCGATGCAGGCGGTGGGGTCGGCAAGGTCGCCGTGCAGCGCCGACCAGCGCACCGCATCGCCGTCCAGCGCGCAGGCGCGGTTCTTCAGGTAGGCGCCCAGCGCGAGCACGCGGTGGGGCGCCGGGAAGGGCAGCACCTGCGAGTCGGGCGGTGACGGCGCGGGCATCGGCGTCGCTCAGGGTTCGATGCCTGCGGCGCGCAGGCGCGCCTCGAGCTGCGCGACGCGCTGCTCGAGCCCGGTCGCCGCGGGCGGCCGCAGCGCGGCGTCGAGCCAGTCGAGCCAGGCGTCGAGCCCGTCGCCGCGCGTGGCCGAGACCGGCAGCACCTCGATGCGCGGGTTGACGCGGCGCATCAGCCCGTGTGCGGGAAAGCGGGAATCACGGGCCATCGCGTAAACGATCCGCGAACAGGTGGCCAGGGTCACCAAGCCTGCGCCGAAGAACGCAAAGACGATGGCGGCGAGCAGGATGCTCTCCGTGACCGGACCCAATTGATCGCGCAGGATCAGTACCACCGGTGAATCGCTGGTGCTGATTCGCTCCATGTCATCGATCGCGACCGTGAGCGAGATCAGGAAGATCAGTCCGAGCACCGCCGCTGCGATCACAGAGCCAACGACCGCTCGCGGGACAGTGCGATGAGCGTCCTTGGCTTCTTCGGCGAGGTTGGCTGCGGCATCGAAACCG
>CAZUBF010000143.1:7669-8660 GCA_964618555.1 uncultured Azohydromonas sp. | reverse complement strand
AGAAGACGCCGAACGAGATCGCGCTGACCATCCTGCTGGTGGCGCTGACCATCGTCTTCCTCGGCGTGGTCGTCACGCTGCTGCCGTTCTCGGCCTTCGGCGTGCGCGTGTCGGGCGGCGGCCAGCCGGTAAGCCTGGTGATCCTGGTGGCGCTGCTGGTGTGCCTGATCCCGACGACGATCGCCGGGCTGCTGTCGGCCATCGGCGTGGCCGGCATGAGCCGCATGATGCAGGCCAACGTCATCGCCACCTCGGGCCGCGCGGTGGAGGCGGCCGGCGACGTCGACGTGCTGCTGCCGACGAGACGCCCGAAGGCCGCAGCATCGTCGTGCTGGCCAAGCAGAAGTTCCGGCTGCGCGAGCGCGACATCGCGGCGCTCGGCGCCAGCTTCGTGCACTTCACCGCGCAGACGCGCATGAGCGGCGCCGACCTGCCGGCTGCGAACGGCACGGTGCGCCAGCTGCGCAAGGGCGCGGCCGACGCCATCCGGCGCCACGTCGAGGCGCAGGGCGGCAGCTTCCCGGCGGCATTGCAGGCGACGATCGACGACGTGGCCCGCCGCGGCAGCACGCCGCTGGTGGTGGCCGACGGCACCGGACGCGAAGGCGGCCCCTGGCAGGTGCGCGTGCTCGGCGTCGTCGAGCTGAAGGACGTCGTCAAGGGCGGTATCAAGGAGCGCTTCGCCGAGTTGCGCCGCATGGGCATCAAGACGGTGATGGTCACCGGCGACAACCGCCTGACCGCGGCCGCCATCGCCGCCGAGGCCGGCGTCGACGACTTCCTGGCCGAGGCCACGCCCGAGGCCAAGCTGAAGCTGATCCGCGCGCACCAGGCGCAGGGGCGGCTGGTGGCGATGACCGGCGACGGCACCAACGACGCGCCGGCGCTGGCGCAGGCCGACGTGGCGGTGGCGATGAACACCGGCACGCAGGCCGCGAAGGAGGCCGGCAACATGGTCGACCTCGACAGCAACCCGACCAAGCTGATCGAG
>CAZUBF010000143.1:2777-7511 GCA_964618555.1 uncultured Azohydromonas sp. | reverse complement strand
CGTGATGCAGCTCGCCAGCCCGGCCTCGGCGATCCTCTCGGCGGTGATCTTCAACGCGCTGATCATCGTCGTGTTGATCCCGCTGGCGCTGAAGGGCGTGGCCTACCGCGCCGTCGGCGCCGCGTCGCTGTTGCGCCGCAACCTGGCGATCTACGGCCTGGGCGGCGTGGTCGTGCCTTTCATCGGCATCAAGCTCATCGACCTGCTGATCGCCGGCCTCGGCCTGGCGTGAGGGCCCCGATCATGAAGAACCATCTGCGTCCCGCCGTCGTGCTGTTCGTGGCCTTGTCGCTGCTCACCGGCTTGGCCTATCCGCTGGCCGTCACCGGCCTCGCGCAGCTCGCCTTCCCGGCCCAGGCCAACGGCAGCCTGATCGCGCAGGGCGGCAAGCTGCTCGGCTCCGAGCTGATCGGCCAGGCCTTCGGCGACCCCGGGCACTTCTGGAGCCGGCCGTCGGCCACGTCGCCGATGCCCTACAACGCAGCCAACTCCTCGGGCTCCAACCAGGGGCCGAGCCACCCGGCGCTGGCCGAGGCGGTGGCGCAGCGCGTGGCGGCGTTGCGCGCCGCCGATCCGGGGAACACCGCGCCGGTGCCGGTGGACCTGGTGACCGCGTCGGCCAGCGGGCTCGACCCGCACATCAGCCGCGCCGCGGCCGACTACCAGCTGGCGCGCGTGGCGCGCGTGCGCGGCCTGCCCGAGCCGCAGCTGCGCGAGCTGGTCGAGCGGCACACGGAACGGCCGCTGCTCGGCTTCATCGGCGAGCCCAGGGTCCACGTGCTGAAGCTGAACCTGGCGCTGGACGCCGCCGCGCTATAGGCGTGGACGGCTTCTGGGGCGCTCTGGGCGCGCTGCTGGCCGTGGTCGCGCCGATGGCGCTGGCCGGCTGGCTGCTGGCGCGGCCCGGCCGGCGGCGCTCCCGACCGCCGGCCGACGGCCGTGGGAAGATGCCTCGCGATGAAGGAGGCTGAGCCATGCTGATCAACTGCGTCGCCTACCAGGATGGGCGCAAGCTGGCGGACATTCCCGTCGACGACATCGACCAGTGGGTGCGCAAGCCCGGTTGCTTCGTCTGGGTGGCGCTGCGCGATGCCGGCGACGACGAGCTGCGCCAGATGCAGCGCGAATTCGACCTGCACGACCTGGCCGTCGAGGACGCGCGCCATGGCCACCAGCGGCCGAAGATCGAGGAGTACGGCCCCACCCTGTTCGTCGTGATGAAGCTGCCCGAGCTGCACCAGGGCGAGCTGCAGACCGGGGAGGTCGCGATCTTCGTCGGCGAGAACTTCGTGCTGTCGGTGCGCAACCACAGCGCGCAGGGATTCCTCGGCGTGCGCGAGCGTTGCGAGCGCGAGCCCGAGCACCTGAAGCAGGGTTCGGGCTTCGTGCTCTATGCGCTGATGGACGCGGTGGTCGACCGCTACTTCCCGGTGCTCGACCTGCTGGAGACGGACCTGGAGCAGATCGAGAGCCAGATCTTCGAGCGCGGCGCCGCGCGCTGGAACGTGCAGCGCCTGTACGCGCTGAAGCAGCGCGCCACGGTGCTGCGCCATGCGGTCTCGCCGCTGCTCGAGGTGGCGGGCAAGCTGCACGGCGGCAGGGTGCCGGCCGTCTGCGCGCGCAGCCAGGAGTACTTCCGCGACGTGCACGACCACCTCGCGCGCATCAGCACCGCGATCGACGGCATCCGCGACACCATCGGCACGGCGATCCAGGTCAACCTGTCGATGGTGACGATCGAGGAGTCGGAAACCACCAAGCGGCTGGCCGCCTGGGCGGCGATCTTCGCGGTGTCGACGGCGCTGGCCGGCATCTGGGGCATGAACTTCGAGCACATGCCCGAACTGAAGTGGGCCTGGGGCTACCCGATGGCGCTGGGCGCCATCGCTGGCATGGCGGGCCTGCTGTTCTGGCGCTTCAGGCGCGCGGGCTGGTTGTGACGGTGGAGCCCGGCCCGCGCCCCGACCCCGACCGGCTGCTGCAGCAGGTACAGCAGGACGAGGCGCAGGCGCGCCGCGGCAAGCTGAAGATCTTCTTCGGCGCGTCGGCCGGGGTGGGCAAGACCTGGGCGATGCTGGCCGCGGCGCGCGCGGCCCACGCCGCAGGGGCTTCGCTGGTGGTCGGACTGGTCGAGACGCACGGGCGCGCCGAGACCGAGGCGATGGCGCGCGACCTGCCCAGGCTGGCGCTGAAGACCGTGGCCCATCGCGACCGGGTGCTGCAGGAATTCGACCTGGACGCCGCGCTGGCCTTCGGCGCCGAGCAGGCCGAGCCGCTGGTGCTGCTGGACGAACTGGCGCACAGCAACGCGCCGGGCTCGCGCCACCCCAAGCGCTGGCAGGACGTCGAGGAGATGCTCGACGCGGGCATCGACGTCTGGTCGACGATGAACGTGCAGCACCTGGAGAGCCTGAACGACATCGTCAGCGGCATCACCGGCATCCGCGTCTGGGAGACGGTGCCCGACCGCTTGTTCGACGAGGCCGACGAGGTGGTGGTGGTCGACCTGCCGCCGGACGAGCTGCTCGAGCGGCTGAAAGCCGGCAAGGTCTACCTGCCGCAGCAGGTGGAGCGCGCTGCGGCCAATTTCTTCCGCAAGGGCAATCTGCTGGCGTTGCGCGAACTGGCGCTGCGCCGTACCGCCGACCGCGTCGACGACGAGATGCAGGCCTGGCGCCGACGCAGCTCGGTGCAGAAGGTGTGGCCCAACCGCGAGGCGCTGCTCGCCGGCGTCGGCCCCGGCGAGAGCGCCGAGAAGGTCGTTCGGGCCTGCGCACGGCTCGCCGCGCAGCTCGATGTGCCGTGGCACGCCGTGCACGTCGAGACACCGGCCCTGCACCGGCTGCCGCCGGGGCGTCGCGAGCAGACCTTGCGCGTGCTGAAGCTGGCGCAGCAGCTCGGCGCCACCGTCGCCACGCCGTCGGCGCCCGAAGCCGCCCACGCGCTGGTGCGCTATGCCCGCGAACACAATCTTGCGCGACTGGTGATCGGCCGCACGAACCGCCGCTGGCCATGGCAACGCTCGGCGGCCGATCGGATCGCCGAGCAGGCCGACGACCTCGACGTCGTGCAGGTCGCGCTGCCCGCTGCCCGGGATCGGCCGGCGCCTGCCTCCGCGGCGAGTACGGCAGGCGCCGTCGCGGGCGAGTTCCCGTGGCGTGGGTACGCAGCCGCCGTCGCCGCCTGCGGGGTCACGGCCCTGTTCGCCACGCCGCTGCTCGGGCTGCTGGAGCTGACGAACATCGTGATGATCTTCCTGCTCGCCGTGGTGGGCGTGGGGTGGTTCTACGGCCGCGGGCCGGCGGTGGTGGCGGCGTTCCTGGGTGTGGGCCTGTTCGATTTTTTCTTCGTGTCGCCGCGCTTCTCGTTCGCGGTCAGCGACGTTCAGTACGTCGTGACGTTTGCGGTGATGCTGGTCGTGGCGCTGGCCATCGGCCAGCTCACGGCCGGCTTGAAGGTGCAGGCCGAGGCCGCGACGCAGCGCGAGCACCGCATGCGCGGCCTCTACGAGATGTCACGCGACCTGTCGGCGGCGCTGATGCCCGAACAGGTGGCCGAGATCGGCGCACGCTTCCTGGCCGCGGAGTTCCATGCCCGCTCCACATTGCTGGCTGCCGACGAGCACGGCCGGCTGGCCCCACTTCACGGCGGCAATGCGGCTGTCGACGACGCAGTGGCGCAATGGGCCTTCGACCGCGGCGAGGCGGCCGGCTTCGGCACCGACACTCTGGCGGCCAGCGCCTGCCTGATGCTGCCGCTGAAGGCGCCGATGCGACTGCGCGGCGTGCTGGCCGTGCAGCCGGCCGAGCGCGCCACGCTCGGACCCGATCAGCGGCGCCTGCTCGACACCTGCGCGTCGCTGCTGGCGATCTCGCTCGAACGCATCCACTACATCGACGTGGCGCGGAGCAGCACCGTGCAGATCGAGTCGGAGCGGCTGCGAAATTCGCTGCTTTCGGCGATCTCGCACGACCTGCGCACGCCGTTGACGGCGCTGGTCGGTCTGGCCGATACCCTGGCGATGACCTCCTCGCAGTTGCCGCCGGCGCAGGCCAGCGTTGCGGGCGCCATCCGCGAATCGGCACTGCGCATGAACGCGATGGTGGGCCAACTGCTGGACATGGCCCGGCTGGAGGCCGGCGCGGTGCCGATGCGCCGCGAGTGGCAGCCCCTGGAGGAAGTGGTCGGCAGCGCGCTGGCCGCGTGCGCGCCGGCGCTGCAGGGGCGGCCCGTGCGCGTGACGCTGGCCGACGATCTGCCGTTGCTGCACCTGGATGCCGTGCTGTTCGAGCGGGTGCTGGTCAACCTGCTGGAAAACGCCGCGAAGTACACGCCGGCAGGCGGCGCCGTCGAGATCACGGCCTCCTCGTCCTCGTCGACCGTGCTCATCGTGGTCGACGACCACGGCCCCGGCCTGCCGCCAGGGCGCGAAGAAGCCCTGTTCGACAAGTTCGAGCGCGGCAGCAAGGAAGCCGCGACGCCAGGAGTCGGCCTGGGCCTGGCGATCTCGCGCGCCATCGTGCAGGCCCATGGCGGCACGATCCGTGGCGAGAACCGGCCGGGCCCGTCGGGCATCGAAGGCGCACGCTTCACGATCGAGCTTCCGCGTGGCATGCCGCCGGCCGACGACGGCAGCGCGGCCGCCACTGATAGCGTCTAGGATGCCCTCATGGAAGTTCGCGCCCGCATCCTGGTGGTCGAAGACGAGCCGGAGATCCGCCGCTTCGTCCGCAT
>CAZUBF010000143.1:0-2767 GCA_964618555.1 uncultured Azohydromonas sp. | reverse complement strand
CCGCATGACGCTGGAGTCGGAAGGCCATGAGGTGTTCGAGGCGGCGACACTGCAACGTGGGCTGATCGAGGCGGGCAGCCGGCGGCCGGAACTGGCAGTGGTCGACCTCGGCCTGCCCGACGGCGACGGCGTCGAGCTGATCCGCGACCTGCGAGGATGGTCGGCGGCGCCGGTGATCGTGCTGTCCGCGCGCAGCGGCGAAGCCGACAAGGTGGCCGCGCTCGACGCCGGGGCCGACGACTACCTCGTCAAGCCCTTCGGTGCGGCGGAACTGCTGGCGCGTGTACGGGCACAGTTGCGGCGGCAGGCGCTGGCCCCATCGTCGGCTCAGTCCGTACTGCGCTTCGGCCGCACGACGGTGGACCTGGCACGGCGTGTGGTGGAACGCGACGGCGAACGGCTGCACCTCACGCCGATCGAGTACCGGCTACTCACGCACCTGGCCGCGCAGCCCGACCGGGTGGTCACCCACCAGCAGCTGCTGAAAGCGGTGTGGGGGCCCGGACATGCGGAGGATACGCACTACGTGCGCGTGCACATGGCCAACCTGCGCAAGAAGGTCGAGGACGACGCGTCGAGGCCGCGCCACCTGCTCACGGAGGCCGGGATCGGGTATCGGTTCCGGCCCTGAGATGCCGTACTTGCAA
This sequence comes from uncultured Azohydromonas sp., assembly GCA_964618555.1. Classification (GTDB taxonomy): domain Bacteria; phylum Pseudomonadota; class Gammaproteobacteria; order Burkholderiales; family Burkholderiaceae_C; genus Calidifontimicrobium. Next base: position 2,120 of record CAZUBF010000143.1, on the reverse strand, counting down.
GCGAATGCACCCGTGCACCATCACGTCTGGGTGCGCGGGACTCGTCACGAGCACGCCCAATCCGTCGATCGCCCGGAAGCCCGCGTGGATCTCGAGTTTCGCATTCGAGACGGACATTTGCCCATCGAGCCAACGCCTTCGGTCCAGTCGCCGGCGGTCTTCGATCGGCCCCGATCGACCTCGTCCCCTACTCCCACTCGATCATCAAGGAGGCTGGTAAGCTGTTGATTCGTAATAGTCTCGACGCTACCCCCAAGTCTTGTACCGTCATTTTTGCCGTCAAAGTGCAAGGCGCAGTTCGCGTTGAATGGTGACGGGCTCATCAGGCGAGCCCGCCGCATAGAAAACTGGCTCCCTATCCAGACTGACAGGGTTGAGGGAGGCAGGGGGTGAGGACGGGTGAATTGAATCGGTTGCTGGTTGCGTTGCCGCGGCTGACGGCCGCTCAGCGCCAGCTGGTGCTGGAGCGGCTCGAAGGGGCGCGGTCGCTGGACGAGGCGACCGCCATCATCGAGCGGCGCCCGGTCGAGCGGCCAACGTGCCCGAAGTGCGCTGGCACGCGCATCGTGCGCAACGGCCTGGCCAACGGGCTGCAGCGTTACAAGTGCCGCAGCTGCGGCGTCACCTTCAACGCGCTGACCGGCACGGCGCTGACGCGCTTGCGCCACCGGGACAAGTGGCTGGGGCAAGCCGAAGTGCTCCATGAGGGGCTGAGCGTGCGCAAGGCCGCCGCGCGCCTGGGCGTACATCCGAGCACCGCATTTCGCTGGCGCCACCGCTGGCTGAGGGTGCCCTGCGAGGTCAAGGCCAGCCGAATGGCGGGTGTGGTCGAGGCCGACGAGACCTACCAGCTGCGCTCCTACAAAGGGCAGAAAGCAATGCTCAGGGCCGAGGCCGCGCGAGCGCCCCGTCGGCGCGGCGGCAGGGCCGCCAAGCGCGGGCTCTCGGCCGAGCAGGTGCCCATCCTGGTGCTGCGCGACCGCACCGGCCAGACCAGCGATTTCGTGCTGCCTGCGGCGCCGGGCAAGGCGGCGGTGATGGCGGTGCTGCCCGTGGCGGTGGCCGACGACTCGGTGCTGTGTACCGACGGCAGCAGCCTGTTGGCCACCGCCGCGCGCGAACTCGACATCGAGCACCAGGCGGTGAAGACCGCCCGCACACGCGGGCCGTGGCACATCCAGAACGTCAACGCGTACCACAGCCGCTGGAAGGGTTGGGTGCGTCGTTTCAACGGCATCTCGACCCGCTACCTGCCGAACTACCTCGGCTGGTTTCGGGCACTCGACCGCAACGCCCGGATGAACGCGCAGCCCGCGTCGTTGCTGGCCCTGGCCATCGGACCGTGAGCCTATCCTCAGCAAACGCGAACTGCGCCAGGTGCAAAGCACCAGCATTGGCGCCGGTTTCCGGGCGGTTCGGCGAAATCCCACCTTTAGAGATCTATCGAGGACTATCGACTCCTGAGTTGCTCGTGAACGCTTCACCGGCGCTTCGACGTGACCCTTGGAGTGCCCGCGACACAAAGGCCCATCGAACACCGTAAGTACTTGTCGCGTATCACCTTTCAGAGAGTCTTTCTTGCCGTCAGTTTGGCGCAGCGCTCTCGAATTCGACGACAAAGCGACATCTGCTGTTCAGTGAAGCATCGCGTCGCCCGCGATGCGGGCCTCTGAGCCTGTCGACGCTCTACTGAACCCCCGCCATCAGGCTCTCGTACGGGATCTTCGACTCGTCGTGCAGCCTCTTGACCTTCCGCAGGCTCAACGGGCGCTTCCGGTGCGGCGCTTCAGAGACGCGGCCGTTCTGTCCGATGTACGGCTCCAGTTGGCGAGGCGTCAGCCCTTCCTGCTCCATGCGGAACCTGATCGCCGCCACCGAATCGGCCGGCGCGAAGTCGTCGTGTTTGTTCTCGTACTCCTCGATCAGGGTGATGAGCACGTCGCGCTCATGCGCTGCGGGGTGTCCTCCACGGCCTGGTAGATCTTCTCCATGCGCTGGAAGGCACGTCGCAGGTCGTCGTCGTTGCGGATCGGCTTAGCAGTCATTCACGCTCTCCACGACGATGCGGTCGTACTGCGTGCGTCCCGACGAACTGGTGGATCCGCCCAGATTGCCTAAGC
>CAZUBF010000142.1:0-8751 GCA_964618555.1 uncultured Azohydromonas sp. | reverse complement strand
CAGCGCGACGCCTGCTGCCGCAGCTGGAGCTACCGCGACGCCGACGGCACGCTGCTGGGCCAGAAGGTCACGCCGCTGGACCGGGTCGGCATCTACGTGCCGGGCGGCAAGGCGGCCTACCCGTCGAGCCTGATCATGAACGCCGTGCCCGCGCACGTGGCGGGCGTCGGCGAGATCATCATGGCCGTGCCCACGCCGGTGCGCGGCAGCGTGGCGACCGGTGGCGTGGAAGGCGGCAGCGGCGCGGCCACCGCGAGCCGTGGCGAGCGCAACGAGCTGGTGCTGGCCGCCGCCCACGTGGCTGGTGTCACGCGCGCCTTCACCATCGGCGGCGCGCAGGCCGTGGCCGCGCTGGCCTATGGCACCGCCACTGTGCCCGCCGTGGACAAGATCACCGGCCCCGGCAACGCCTACGTGGCCAGCGCCAAGCGGCGCGTGTTCGGCACCGTGGGCATCGACATGATCGCCGGCCCGAGCGAGATCCTGGTGCTGGCCGACGGCAGCACGCCGCCCGACTGGGTGGCGATGGACCTGTTCAGCCAGGCCGAGCACGACGAGCTGGCGCAGAGCCTCCTGCTGTGCCCCGACGGCGCCTACATCGACCGCGTGCAGCACGCCATCGAGCGGCTGCTGCCGACGATGCCGCGGCGCGACATCATCCGCGCGTCGCTCGAAGGCCGCGGCGCGCTGATCCACACGCGCTCGATGGAAGAGGCGTGCGAGATCAGCAACCGCATCGCGCCCGAGCACCTCGAGGTCTCGAGCGCCGACCCGCACCGCTGGGAGCCGCTGCTGCGGCACGCCGGCGCCATCTTCCTCGGCGCGTACACGAGCGAGAGCCTGGGCGACTACTGCGCCGGGCCGAACCACGTGCTGCCGACCTCGGGCACGGCGCGTTTCTCGTCGCCGCTGGGCGTGTACGACTTCGTCAAGCGTTCGAGCCTGATCGAGGTCAGCGACGCCGGAGCGAAGCACCTCGGCCCGATCGCCGGCGAGCTCGCCGACGGTGAGGGGCTGCCGGCGCACGCCGAGGCGGCGCGCATGCGGTTGCGGGGCTGAGGCTGCGATGACCACGACGCCGACCCTGGCCGAGCGCATCGCGCGCACGATCCGCCAGGACGTGCAGTCGATGCACGCCTACGCGATCCAGCCCAGCGCCGGGCTGGTCAAGCTCGACGCGATGGAGAACCCGTTGCGCCTGCCGCCCGAACTGCAGCATGAACTGGGCGAGCGGCTGGCCCGCGTGGCGATCAACCGCTACCCGACGCAGTGCGTGGCCGACGTGGTCGAGGCCTTGTCGCGTTTCGTCGCGCTGCCGGCCGGCTGCAAGCTGATGCTGGGCAACGGGTCCGACGAGCTGATCTCGCTGCTCGCGCTGGCCTGCGACGTGCCCGGGGCGACGATCCTCGCGCCGGTGCCGGGCTTCGTGATGTACGAGATGTCGGCGCGGCTGCAGGGATTGAACTTCGTCGGCGTGCCGCTCACGGCCGACTTCGAGCTCGATGCCGCGGCGATGCTCGCCGCGATCGAGCGCCATCGCCCGGCCGTCACCTACCTCGCGTACCCCAACAACCCGACCGCCAACCTGTGGGACGACGCCGTGATCGAGCGCATCGTCGCCGCGGTGGGCACCCAGCACGGGCTGGTGGTGTTCGACGAGGCGTACCAGCCGTTCGCGTCGCGCACCTGGATGCAGCGCATGGCGGCGCACGAGCACGTGCTCGTGATGCGCACGCTGTCCAAGTTCGGGCTGGCGGGCGTGCGGCTGGGCTACCTGGCCGGCGCCGCGGCGCTCGTCGAGCAGATCGACAAGGTGCGCCCGCCGTACAACATCAGCGTGCTCAACGCCGAGGCGACGATTTTCGCGCTCGACCACGCCGACGAGTACGCGCGCCAGGCGGCGCTGCTGCGCGCCGAGCGCGAGCGGCTGCAGCGCGCGCTGCGCGACCTGCCCGGCGCGACGCCGTTCCCGAGCGAGGCCAACATGATCCTCGTGCGCGTGCCCGACGCGGCGCGCGCCTTCGCCGGCATGAAGCAGCGCGGCGTGCTGGTGAAGAACGTCTCGGCGCTGCACCCGCTGCTGGCGAACTGCCTGCGCCTGACGGTGGGCACGCCCGACGAGAACACGCTGATGCTCGACGCCCTGAAAGCGAGTCTGTGACGATGACTGCGAACCGCATCGCCGAAGTCCGGCGCGACACCCAGGAGACGCAGATCCGCGTGCGGGTCGACCTCGACGGCACGGGCGTCTCGAAGCTCGCCACCGGCATCGGCTTCTTCGACCACATGCTCGACCAGGTCGCGCGCCACGGCCTGATCGACCTCGAGGTCGAGGCCCGGGGGGATCTGCACATCGACGGCCACCACACGGTGGAAGACGTCGGCATCGCGCTGGGCATGGCGGTGGCCCGGGCGGTGGGCGACAAGAAGGGCCTGGTGCGCTACGGTCACGCCTACGTGCCGCTCGACGAGGCGCTGTCGCGCGTCGTCGTCGACTTCTCGGGCCGCCCGGGGCTGCACCTGCACGTCCCGTTCACCAGCGGCGTGGTCGGCGGCTTCGACACCCAGCTGACCACCGAGTTCTTCCAGGGTTTCGCGAACCACGCGCTGGTGACGCTGCACGTCGACAACCTGAAGGGCGTCAACGCACACCACCAGTGCGAGACCGTGTTCAAGGCGTTCGGCCGCGCGCTGCGCATGGCCGCGGCGATCGACCCGCGCGCCGCCGGCGTCGTGCCGTCGACGAAGGGCACGCTGTAGGTCATGACGAGGACGGTCGCCGTCGTCGACTACGGCATGGGCAACCTGCGCTCGGTGTCGCAGGCGGTCGCGCACGTCGCGCACGACGCCGACGACGTGAGCGTCGTCGTCACGTCGAACCCCGAGGAAGTCTGGGCGGCCGAACGCGTCGTGCTGCCAGGCCAGGGCGCGATGCGCGACTGCATGCGCGAGCTGAACGACTCCGGGTTGAAGGAGGCGGTGCTGCACGCCGCGGCGAACAAGCCGCTGATGGGCGTGTGCGTGGGCATGCAGATGCTGCTCGACCACAGCGAGGAGCAGGACACGCCGGGGCTGGGCCTGATCGCCGGGCGCGTGAGGCGCTTTGGCCTCGAAGGCCGGCGGCAGCCCGACGGCAGCCGCTACAAGGTGCCGCAAATGGGCTGGAATCGCGTGTTCCAGACGAACCCGCACCCGGTGTGGGCCGGGGTGCCCGACGGCGCGTGGTTCTACTTCGTGCACAGCTACTACGCGCAGCCGTCCGAAGCTCGCCACACCGCCGGCGAAACCGAGTACGGCGTGCGCTTTACCTCTGCCGTGGCGCGGGATAACATTTTCGCGACGCAGTTCCATCCCGAGAAGAGCGCCGCCCACGGCTTGGCCCTGTACCGCAACTTCCTGCACTGGAAGCCCTGACCACCCACCTGCGGTCCGCCACGCGCTCCTCGCGCCCCGTTCGTCCACCCGCTCTGACCGAGCCATGCTGCTGATCCCGGCCATCGACCTCAAAGACGGCAAGTGCGTGCGCCTTCAACAGGGCGACATGAACGCCTCGACGACGTTCGGCGACGACCCCGCGGCGATGGCGCGCCGCTGGCTCAACGCGGGCGCGCGTCGGCTGCACCTGGTCGACCTCAACGGCGCCTTCGCCGGCAAGCCCGTCAACGAACCGGCGATCAAGTCCATCCTGAAGGAGGTCGGCGACGAGATCCCGGTGCAGCTCGGCGGCGGCATCCGCGACCTCGACACGATCGAGCGTTACCTCGACGACGGTCTGAGCTACGTCATCATCGGCACCGCGGCGGTGAAGAACCCGGGCTTCCTGCGCGACGCCTGCACCGCCTTCGGCGGCCACATCATCGTCGGGCTCGACGCGAAGGACGGCAAGGTCGCCACCGACGGCTGGAGCAAGCTCACCGGCCACGAGGTCGCCGACCTGGCGAAGAAGTTCGAGGACTACGGCGTCGAGGCCGTGATCTACACCGACATCGGCCGCGACGGCATGCTCACCGGCATCAACATCGACGCCACGGTCAGGCTCGCGCGGGTGCTGACGATCCCCGTGATCGCCTCGGGCGGCCTGAGCGACCTCGCCGACGTCGAGCGTCTGTGCGCCGTCGAGGACGAAGGCGTCCACGGCGTGATCTGCGGGCGCAGCATCTACACCGGCGTGCTCGACTTCGCCGCGGCGCAGGCGCGCGCCGACGAACTGAACGGCGCGTCATGACACCCCCCCGAAGCGCCTTCGGCGCCTCCCCCCCGGGGGGGCGCCGCCAGCGGACCGGCAGAGCCGGATCCGCGGCGGCCGCTTGGACACTTGCCTGCTCGACGCGAGGTTGAGGTGCTCGCCAAGCGCATCATCCCCTGCCTCGACGTCACCGGCGGTCGCGTCGTCAAGGGCGTCAACTTCGTCGAGCTGCGCGACGCCGGCGACCCGGTCGAGATCGCGGCGCGCTACAACGAGCAGGGTGCCGACGAGCTGACCTTTCTCGACATCACCGCCACCAGCGACGGGCGCGACCTGATCCTGCACATCGTCGAGGCGGTGGCGTCGCAGGTGTTCATCCCGCTGACGGTCGGCGGCGGCGTGCGCAGCGTCGACGACGTGCGAAGGCTGCTCAACGCCGGCGCCGACAAGGTGAGCTTCAACTCGGCGGCGGTGGCCAACCCGCAGGTGATCCGCGACGCGTCGGACAGGTACGGTGCGCAGTGCATCGTCGTGGCCATCGACGCGAAGCGCCGCAAGGACGAGGACCTTGCCGGGCGCGGCCCCGGCTGGGACGTCTACACGCACGGCGGGCGCAGGAACACCGGCCTCGACGCGGTGGCCTGGGCGCGGCAGATGGCCGAGCACGGTGCCGGCGAGATCCTGCTCACCAGCATGGACCGCGACGGCACGAAGATCGGCTTCGACCTCGAGCTGACGCGCGCCGTGTCCGACGCCGTGCCGGTGCCGGTGATCGCCTCCGGCGGCGTCGGCGCGCTCGAGCACCTGTCGGAGGGCATCCGCATCGGTGGCGCGGATGCGGTGCTCGCGGCCAGCATCTTCCACTACGGCGAGTTCACGGTCGCCCAGGCCAAGGCGCTGCTGGCGCGCGACGGCATTCCCGTGCGGCTGTGAAGGCCGCGCGCGGGCACGCGGCGCCACGCGAGGTGCGCCTGATCGGCGGGCGCTTCAAGCGCAGCAAGCTGCCGGTCGCCAACCGGCCCGGCCTGAGGCCGACGCCCGACCGCGTGCGCGAGACCTTGTTCAACTGGCTGGGGCAGGACCTCTCGGGCTGGCGTGTGCTCGACGCGTTCGCCGGCAGCGGTGCGCTGGGTTTCGAGGCCGCATCGCGAGGCGCCGCCGAGGTGGTGTTGGTCGAACGCGACGCGGCGCTGGTCGACAGTCTGCGTGGCAGCGCCCGGCGGCTCGGCGCAGCCGGGGTGGAGGTCGTCGTGGCCGACGCACTGGCGTGGATGGCACGTTGCGAGCGTGCCCACTTCGACCTGGTGTTCGTCGACCCGCCGTTCGACGCCGGTCTGCTCCAGCCCGCGCTGGTGGCCGCGTGGCCACTGTTGCGCGCCGGCGGCTGGGTCTACCTGGAGGCGCCGCAGGCGTTCGCGCCGGCGCCCGGGTGGATCCTGCACCGGCACGCGCGTGCAGGGGCGGTGCATGCCCACCTGCTGCGACCCGCGAGCTACACTGATTCGGAGCCCGACCGCAGGAGCGCGCCGTGACCTCGACGACCCGCCTGACCGCCGTCTATCCCGGCACCTTCGACCCGATGACGCTCGGCCACGAGGACCTGATGCGACGCGCCAGCCGTCTGTTCGAACGCCTAATCGTCGCCGTCGCCGCGGGACACCACAAGCGCACGATGTTCACGATCGCCGAGCGGCTCGAGATCGCGAAGGAGGCCGCCAGGCCGTACCCGAACATCGAAGTGATCCCGTTTCGCGGCCTGCTGCGCGACTTCGTCGTCGACAACAGCGGCAAGGTCGTCGTGCGGGGCTTGCGCGCGGTCAGCGACTTCGAGTACGAGTTCCAGATGGCCGGCATGAACCGCCAGCTGATGCCGCACGTCGAGACGCTGTTTCTCACGCCGAGCGACCAGTTCCAGTTCGTCAGCGGCACCTTCGTGCGCGAGATTGCCACCCTCGGCGGCGATGTCTCCAAGTTCGTGTCACCCTTCGTGCTCGAGAGGCTGAACGGGCGCGTGGCGTCGTCGGCCTGAACCCGCGAGACCCGGAGGGCCAGGCGCCATGGCGCTGATGATCACCGACGAGTGCATCAACTGCGACGTCTGCGAGCCCGAGTGCCCGAACCAGGCGATCTCGATGGGCGACGAGTTCTACCGCATCGACCCCGACCGCTGCACCGAGTGCGTCGGCCACTTCGACGAGCCGCAGTGCGTGCAGCTGTGTCCGGTCGCGTGCATCCCGGTGGACCCGGCACGCGTCGAGTCGAAGGACACGCTGTGGGCCAGGTTCCGCCGCCTGCAGGCCGAGGCGGCCGCGTCGGCTGACTGACGCGCCTGCGGCCACCCGACGCGGTCAGTCGGCCTTGGGCACCTTGCTGCGCCTCGACGTGCGCCGCGGCACGTCGTCATCGTCGCGGGGGCGCGGCGTCGTGTGCAGGCCCGCGGCGCGCCTGAGCACGTGAGCCTCGGCCTCGCGGGAGCGGCGCTCCTGCGTCAGGCGTGCCGCGAGCGCGGTCTCGCGCCTCGCCACCTCGAGCGCCTCGCGCACTGCGGCGGCGTCGGTGCGCACGTCCACCACCAGGGCGCGGCCGTCGGCGCACGGGGCCTGCGAGAACACGCGGCCGTCGCCGCAGCGGAAGACCCTCGACTGCGCGGCGGCGTCCAGCGCCACCAGCAGCGCGCACCCCAGCAGCGCGCGACGGGCGTTCACGGTGTCACGACCTCGGGCGCAGCGGCGCCGGGGCGCGGCGGCTTCGGCCGCGGCGGCTTGGCGTGCAGCGTCATCGTCGCGCGCTCCATCTCGCCGGCCAGCACCAGGTCGAGCGCACCGAGCGTGCGCTCGATGCACTGCTCGATCGCCTCGCGCTGCTCGGGTGCCGGCTTCTTCAGCACGTAGTGCACGACCTCGGACTTCACGCCAGGGTGCCCGATGCCCAGCCGCAACCGCCAGAAGTCGGCGCTGCCGAGCTGCGCGACGATGTCCTTCAAGCCGTTGTGCCCCGCGTGCCCGCCGCCGAGCTTGAGCTTGACCTGGCCGGGCAGCAGGTCGAGCTCGTCGTGTGCGACGAGGATCTCCTGCGGCGCGATCTTGTAGAAGCGTGCGAGCGCGGCCACCGAGCGGCCCGACAGGTTCATGTAGGTCTGCGGCTCGAGCAGCCACAGCGGCGCGCCCGCGCGGTTCACGCGGGCGACCCGCGCCTGGTACGCGCGCTCGGGGGTCAGCGTCGCGCCAAGCCGTCGGGCCACCGCGTCGACCCACCAGAATCCGGCGTTGTGGCGGGTCGGTTCGTAGTCGGGGCCCGGGTTGCCCAGGCCGACGAGGAGTCGGATCATGCGAACGATTATCCCGGCGCAAACGGCGACGCACAGTCCCACCGAAGCGGGGCCCGGGAACAAGTCGGGCCCCACCGAAGCGGGGCCCGGGAAACAAATAGGGCCCCGCCAAAGCGGGGCCCAAGAGGGGGAAGACGCGGCGGCGTGCCGCGTCCGGGGTCATTTCTTGTTCTGCTTCTCGTCCTTCTTGCCCTTGGCCGGCTTGCCCTTCTCGGCTTTGGCCACCACCGGCGCCGGCGCGGCCTCTTCCTCTTCCTTGGGCACCGTCACGGCGACGATCACCGGGTTGAGCGTGCCGCGGCGCACGTACTTGATGCCGACCGGCAGCTTCAGGTCGCTGGCGTGCAGCGACTGGTTCTTCACCAGGTGCGACAGGTCGATCGTGATGAACTCGGGCAGCTGCGAGGCCAGGCACTCGACCTCGAGCTCGGTCGCCACGTGGCTGACCAGGCACTTGTCGGTCTTCACCGCCGGCGAGTTCTCCTCGCCCGTGAAGTGCAGCGGCACCTTCTTGCGCAGGCGCGTGGTCTCGTCGACGCGCTGGAAGTCGACGTGCATCACGATCGGCTTGAAGGCGTGCATCTGGAAGTCGCGCAGCAGCACCTTCTCGGTCTTGCCGCCGAGCTCCATGTCGAGCAGCGACGAGTGGAACGCCTCCTTCTTCAGCGCGAAGAACAGTGCGTTGTGGTCGAGCTCGATCATCCTCGGTTCGCCGGCACCGTAGACGATGCCCGGCACCTTGTTCGCGTTGCGCAGGCGGCGGCTCGCTCCGGTCCCCTGCAGCGTACGCTCGTAAGCGGTGAACTTCATGTGTCACTCCAAGCTGAAAACGGCCCCGCGACCAGGGCCTTGACTCGCGGGCCTTCGGCCCGCCGTGGAACGGGCACCTTCCGTGCCCGAGTAAGCCGGACAGGGTCGCCGCGAGGCGACCCGCCCTTCGATCTAGAAATTACTGTTCTGCTCGGCGAACAGCGACGTCACCGACTCGCCATCGCTGATGCGGCGGATCGTCTCCGCGAACAGGAACGCCACCGACAGCTGGCGTATTTTCGGGCAGGTCTTGGCCGCCTCGCCGAGCGGCAGCGTGTTCGTGATCACCACCTCGTCGAGCGCCGACTTGCGGATGCGTTCGATCGCCGGCCCCGAGAACACCGCGTGCGTGCAGTAGGCGTAGACGCTGGCCGCGCCGCGCTCCTTGAGCACCTCGGCGGCCTTCACCAGCGTGCCGGCGGTGTCG
>CAZUBF010000141.1:0-8878 GCA_964618555.1 uncultured Azohydromonas sp. | reverse complement strand
ATCGACCTCACCGCCACCGACCCGCTGCTCAACCTGTACGACACGCGCTGGCCGGTCTGGACCTACCAGCCGCAGCTGCCGCCGGCGAAGTTCGTGCACAACGTCGACGACCGCCGCGGCATGGCCATCGAGTCGCTGGTCTCGGGCGGGTGCATCGTCTCGGGGCGCACCTGGCGCTCGGTGCTGTTCTCCAGCGTGCGCGTGCACTCGTACGCGCAGGTCGACTGGTCGGTGCTGCTGCCCGGCGTCGAGGTGGGCCGCCGCGCGCGGCTGAACCGCGTCGTCGTCGACCGCGGCTGCGTGATTCCCGACGACATGGTGATCGGCCACGACCCGGCCGCCGACGCGCGGCGCTTCTACCGCAGCGAGGCCGGCATCACGCTGGTCACGTCCGAGATGCTGAAGCGGCTGGGCGAGCCGGGCGCGCCGGCATGAGGGTGCTGCAGGTCGCCGCCGAGGTGTTCCCGCTGGTCAAGACCGGCGGGCTGGCCGACGTGGTCGGCGCGCTGCCGCCGGCGCTGGCCGCGCAGGGCGTCGACACGCAGCTGCTGCTGCCCGGGCTGCCGGCGGTGGCCGGCGCGCTGCACGGCGCGCGCACCGTGGCGCAGCTCGGGCCGATGTTCGGCGCCGCGCGCGTCGCGCTGCTGCACGGGCGGCTGCACGGCGTCGACGTGCCGGCCTACGTGCTCGACGCGCCGTACCTGTACCGGCGCGAAGGCAACCCCTACCTGGGCCCCGACGGCCACGACTGGCCCGACAACCTGCAGCGCTTCGCGCTGCTCGGCTGGGCCGCGGCGCACCTGGCCGGCGGCGAGCTCGATCCGCGCTGGCAACCCGAGCTGCTGCACGCGCACGACTGGCACGCCGCGCTGGCCTGCGCGCACCTGGCGATGCACCCCAGCACCGCCGCGGCCAGCGTGTTCACGATCCACAACCTGGCCTACCAAGGGCTGTTCCCGCTGGGCGACTTCGCGCTGCTCGGGCTGTCGCAGCGGGTGCTGTGGCCGCACGGCATCGAGTTCCACCGCCAGGTGTCGTTCATGAAGGGCGGGCTGCTGTACGCCGACCGCATCAGCACCGTCAGCCCCACCTACGCGCGCGAGATCGCCACGCCCGAGTTCGGCTGCGGGCTCGAAGGCGTGCTGCGCGACCGCGGCGCCGACGTTCGCGGCATCCTCAACGGCGTCGACGGCGCCCTGTGGAACCCGGCCACCGACCGCGCGATCGCCGCGCGCTACGACGCCGCGTCGCTGGCCGGCAAGACCTACTGCAAGGCCGCGCTGCAGCGCGAGTTCGGCCTGCCCGAGCGCGCCGACGCACCGCTGCTGGGCGTGGTCAGCCGGCTCACGTCGCAGAAGGGGCTGGACCTGCTGCTCGGCGCGTTGCCGGCGTGGGTCGAACGCGGCGGCCAGCTGGTGGTGCAGGGCAGCGGCGACGCCGCGCTGGAGCAGGCGCTGCGCGCCGCGGCGGCGCGCCACCCGCAGCAGGTGGCGCTGCACCTGGGCTACGACGAGCCGCGTGCGCACCGCGTCGTGGCCGGCGCCGACGTCATCGTCGTGCCGTCGCGTTTCGAGCCCTGCGGGCTGACGCAGATGTACGGGCTGCGCTACGGCACCTTGCCGCTGGTGCGCCGCGTCGGCGGGCTGGCCGACACCGTGGTCGACGCCGACGAAGCCGCGCTTGCCGGTGACCGCGCCACCGGCTTCGTGTTCGACGCGGCGCACGCCGACGCCGTCGACGCCGCGCTGCGCCGCGTGTGGGCGCTGTTCCGCGAGCCGGCGCGCTGGCAGCAGGTGATGCGCCGTGCGATGGCGCAGACCTTCGGCTGGGACGACGCGGCGCGCCACTACCGCGCGCTGTACGACGACGCCGCCGAGGCGCGCCGGACGCATCCGCGCGGCGTGTACCGCTGAACCGACCCCCGCAGGCGGCGCCGCCGCGGCGCCGGGACCCAAGTCGTTAAACCGGGATCCGACGAGGATCGTCCGCGCCGCCGCCGGCAAGCCGCGCTGCGGCATGGACGCGGCCGGGCTGCGCACACCGCGGCCGCACCCGATCGAACGCCAGCCCGCGACACGGCCCGGGGCGTTCCGCCGTGGCGCGTGGCGGGTCGTCACCGCGCCCGCGGCGGCCGCCGGTCCGGCGGTGCCGCTGCCGATGCACGAGCTGCCGGGCCTTGGCGGTCTCGCGAGCTCGCTTCGAACACCGGGGTCGTCGAGTCGATAAAGAAATTGTCATTTCTGATTGCGTAGCATATCTTTCATCCATGTGGAGCGCGCTCTTTCTCACGCTGCCGACGCAACCCAGCGCCGTGCGGCTGCGCGTGTGGCGCTCGCTGAAGGCCCTGGGCGCGGCCGCGCTGCGCGACGGGGTGTACCTGCTGCCCGCCGCGCGGTGCGCCCTGTTCGATCGGGTGACGGCCGAGGTGCGAGCCCATGGCGGCCAGGCCAGCGTGCTCGACCTGTCGACGCGCGACGACACGCTGCGCGGTGAACTGCTGGCGCTGTTCGACCGCAGCGAAGACTATCGGGCATGGCGCGCGCAGGCGCAGGCGCTGGCGGGTGCGCTGGGCAGCCTGGACGAGGCCGAGGCCCGGCGCCGGCTGCGCGCCGTCGCCGAGTCGCTGCAGGCGATCGAGCAGGTCGACCACTACCCGGGTGCCGCCGCCGATCAGGCCCGCGCCGAACTCGACGCCTTGCGCCTGGCGCTGGACGGGCGCTTCTCGCGCGGCGAGCCGGTGGCGCGCGCGGCGCAGGGCATCGTGCGGCTCGACGCGCGCAGGTTCCGCGGCAAGCGCTGGGCCACGCGCGCGCGCCCCTGGGTCGACCGCCTGGCCTGTGCCTGGCTCATCCGGCGCTTCGTCGACCCCGACGCCCGCTTCCTGTGGCTGGCCGACCCGGCGGGCGCGACGCCGCCGCCGCGCGGCGCGCTGGGCTTCGACTTCGACGGCGCGCGCTTCACGCACGCAGGCGCGCGCGTCAGCGTCGAGGTGCTGGCCGCCAGCTTCGGCCTGGACGGCGACGCGCGCGTGCAGCGCGTCGCCCGCGCGGTGCACTACCTCGACGTCGGCGGCATCCCGGTGCCCGAGGCGGCGGGGCTCGAGGCGGTGCTTGCCGGCCTGCGTGAGGTGCACGCCGACGACGACCGGCTGGTCGAAGCCGCGGCCGCGGTGTTCGACGCGCTGTACGCGGCCCCGGCCGCGACGACATGACCACGACGGCATCCCCGGCCCGCTCGGCTGCACCCGCATCGGTGCCGTTCGCCGAGGCCTTGCGCTTCTGGCTCAAGCTGGGCTTCATCAGCTTCGGCGGGCCGGCGGGGCAGATCGCCATCATGCACACCGAACTGGTGGAACGCCGACGCTGGATCAGCGAACAGCGTTTCCTGCACGCGCTGAACTACTGCATGCTGCTGCCGGGTCCGGAGGCCCAGCAACTGGCCACCTACATCGGCTGGCTGCTGCACCGCACCTGGGGCGGCATCGTCGCCGGCGCGCTGTTCGTGCTGCCGTCGCTGTTCATCCTCGTCGCGCTGAGCTGGATCTACCTGCGCTTCGGCGACGTCGCGGTGGTGGCCGGCATCTTCTTCGGGCTGAAGCCGGCGGTGACGGCGCTGGTGCTGCACGCGGCGTACCGCATCGGCACGCGGGCGCTGCAGAACCGCTGGATGTGGGGCATCGCGGCGGCATCGTTCGTCGCGATCTTCGCCTTCGACACCCCGTTCCCGGCGATCGTCGCCGCTGCCGCGCTGATCGGCGCGGTCGGTGCACGGCGCTGGCCCCGGGTGTTCGCCCTCGGCGGCGGACACGGCGGTGTGCGTGCCGGCCCGGGTTCCGCGCTGATCGACGACGACACGCCGACGCCACCCCATGCGCGCTTCTCGCGCAGCCATCTGGCCAGGGTGCTGGCCGTGGGCCTGGGCCTGTGGCTGCTGGTGATGGCGGCGCTGGTCGCCGCGACCGGCCTGCACGGCACGCTGACGCAGATGGGCTGGTTCTTCACGAAGGCGGCGTGGCTGACCTTCGGCGGGGCCTACGCGGTGCTGCCCTACGTGTACCAGGGGGCGGTCGAGCACCACCAGTGGCTCAGCGGCCCGCAGATGATCGACGGCCTCGCGCTGGGCGAGACCACGCCCGGGCCGCTGATCATGGTGGTGGCCTTCGTCGGCTTCGTCGGCGGGTGGTTCAAGCAGGTGCTCGGGCCCGACGCGCTGTTCGCCGGCGGGGCATTGGCCGCCGTCGTCGTGACCTTCTTCACCTTCCTGCCGAGCTTCGTGTTCATCCTGGCCGGCGGTCCGGCGGTCGAGGCCACGCACGGCCGGCTGGGTTTCACCGCCCCGCTGTCGGCGATCACGGCGGCGGTGGTCGGCGTGATCGTCAACCTGGCGATGTTCTTCGCCTACCACGTGCTGTGGCCGCAGGGCTTCGGCGGGCGTTTCGACGTCGCGTCGGCGTTGATCGCGTTCGGCGCGGCGGTGGCACTGTGGCGCTTCAAGGTCGGCGTGCTGCCGCTGCTCGGGGTGTGTGCCGCCGCCGGGCTGGCGGTGACGCTGCTCGTGCCGGCGTGGCACTGAAAGGAGGCGCTTCCATGGACGCTCGATGCCACCCGTTGCCGATCGACGCGCAGGCGCGGCGCGGTTCGCCGAAGTTGCTGATCGGCGACGACGGCGACGGCGCCGGCGCCGACCACGACGCCGGCGCCGCGAGGCATCCGGACGCGATGCGCGCCGGGGTCGCCGCGCTGCAGGAACTGTGCGTCGCCAGCCTCGGCGGCGACGGCACGACGATGGAGCCGGCCTGGGCGATGGCGCTGGAGGCCAGCTTCGGCAGCGTCGGGCGCTGGCGCGAGGCGTTCGTCGCGTTGCGCAAGGCCCTTGGCGGCGCCCCGGGTTGGCTGCTGCTCGCGCTGCGGCCACGCGACGGCACGCTGGTCAACCAGTGGGCTGCCGACCCTGTGCACGCGCTCGCCGCCGGCGTGCCGGTGCTCGCCCTCGACCTGCACGGGCTCCCCCACCACGACGGCGCCGCGGCGCGCGCCGGCATCGACGCCCTCATGGCCCGCATCGACTGGGCCCGCGTCTACGCGCGCTACCAGGCCGCGGTGCACGCCGCGAGCGAACCTTTCGCGGTGGCGCCGCAGCAGGTGCCGGGAAGGCTGGCGATCGACGTGCGGCGCGCCGGCGTCTACGCGCAGGCGTCGCAGGTCATCGAAGGTGCGCGCTGGCGCGACCCGGCGCGGGTCGCGCACTGGGCGGGTGAACTGCCTGCCGCACGCGGGGTGGTCGTCTACTGCGTCCGCGGGCACGAGGTGAGTCGCGCCACCGCGCTGCGATTGAGGGCGGCCGGCATCGACGCGCGTTTCCTGCGCGGCGGCATCGACGCCTGGGCGGCGGCCGGACACCCGTTGGCCGACAAGCCGGTGCGCTGAACGTCGCGGGCCGACCCGTGCTCCCGCGCATCGCGCTGCTGTACCCGGGCGACCGCGCCATGCGCGACCTCGCCGACCCGGCCGAGAGCCGCTTCGCCGCGCTGTTCGCGGCTTTCGAGGCGGCCGGACTGGCCGCCGAACCCGCCGTCTGGCACGACGACTTTGCCGACGAGGTGCGCGAGCAGCTGCGCCGCACGGATGCCGTGCTGGTGTGGTGCAACCCGATCGAAGGCGGGCGCCGCCGCGACCGCCTCGACGCACTGCTGCGCGACGTCGCCGCCGACGGCGTGCTCGTCAGCACGCACCCCGACACGATCCTGCGCCTGGGCACCAAGGACGTGCTCGTCGACACCCGCGACCTGCCGTTCGGCAGCGACGTGCACCGCGTCGCGAGCCTGGCGCAGCTCGCCGCCGAACTGCCGGCACGGCTGGCGCAGGGGCCGCGCGTGCTCAAGCAGCATCGTGGCCACAGCGGCATCGGCGTGTGGCGCGTCGAGCGGGCCGGCGACGGCGGGCTGCTCGTGCAGCACGCCCGGCGCGGCAGTGCGCCGCAGCGCATGGACATCGCGGCCCTGCAGGCGACGCTGGCCCCGTACTTCGCGCCCGAGGCCGGCGCTCACATGGTCGACCAGGCCTGGCAGCCGCGCATCGCCGAGGGCATGGTGCGCGCCTACCTCGTCGAGGACCGCGTCGTCGGCTTCGGCGTGCAGGCCGTCAACGCGCTGCACCCCGGCGAGCCGCTGCCTGGGCCGCGCCGCTACCACGGTCCGCAGCTGGCGGCAGGCCGGTGGCTGAAGCGGCGGCTGGAGTCGCAATGGGTCGGCCTGCTGAGCCAACGCCTGGGCCTGCTCCCCGAGCGGCTGCCGCTGCTGTGGGACTGCGACTTCATGTTCGGCGAGCCGCGCCCCGGCGATCTGCAGCCCTGCGTGCTGTGCGAGGTCAACGTCAGCAGCGTGTCGCCGTTTCCGCCGTCGGCGATCGAGCCGCTGGTCGCGGCGACGATGCGGCGCCTGCAACGCCGCCCGATGCGCTGAGCGGGCTTCGCCGCCGCGATCTTCGACGCCGGCGGCGATGCGCGCTCGGGCCGGCGTGGCCCGTGCGGCGCGTTCGCCGCGTGCGTCGAGCCGGTCGCGCCCCGCGCTCAGTGACGGTGCGTGTGGTGCGCGTCGGGCACGTGCGCGTGCGCGTGGCGCAGCGGCGCGTGCCGGTGGCGGTGGCTGTGCTCGCCGACCGGCATCGGGTCGTGCACGTGGTCGTGGTGGCCGTCGTCGTGGCGGTGCGCGTGCTCGTGTTCCAGCGCGTCGTGCTGATGTTCGTGCGCGTGCCGTTCCGCGAGGTGCAGCACCACGCCGGCCAGCATCAGCAGTCCGCCGAGCGGCATCAGGGCGCCGGCCACGCGCTCGCCGAGCGCCACCGCGAAGGCGGCGCCGATGAACGGCGCGCACGCGTACACCGAGCCGGTGCGGCCGGCGCCGAAGGCGCGCTGCGCCAGCAGGTACAGGCGCAGGCTCAGCCCGTATCCGGTGCCGCCGACCAGCACCAGCGCCAGTGCCGCGCGCGTGCTCGGCAGCGGTTCGGACAGCGCCAGCGCCGCCAGCGCCGCGGCGCTGGCGCCGAGCAGGGCCTTGCCCATCACGACCTGGCTCGGATCGCGTTCGGCCAGCGCGCGCGACAGCGTGTTGTCGACCCCCCAGGCCGCGGTGGCCGCGAGCACGGCCAGCAGACCCCACAACTGCGTCTCGCCGACGCGCCCCTGGTCCAGCACCAGCACTGCGCCGCCGGCCATCAGCAGCAGCAGCGCGGCCCGGACGCGGCGGTCCATCGACTCGCGGTGCACCCAGCCCGCCAGCAGCGCGGTGAACAAGGCTTCCAGCGTCAGCATCAGCGACGCGCTGGTGGCGCTGGTGCGCTGCAGGCCCCAGGCCAGCGCCACCGGGCCGGCGACGGCGCCGAACGCGGCCATGCCTGCCAGCAACGGCAGGTCGCGTGCCGCCAGCTGCGCCTCGCGGGCCGCGGGCCGCCGCGTCATCGCGCCCACCAGTGCCGCGCCGGCGTAGAGCAGGGCTGCGGTCGTGAACGCGCCCAGGCCGGCACCGAAACGCTGCACCAGCGGCGTGCTGACGCCGAACAGCACCGCGGCCAGCAGGGCCAGCAAGCCGCCGCGCAGTGCCGGCATCGCGTGGCTTGCCGTCCGGGGTGGGGGTGTCATGGCGGAGGGAGCG
Organism: uncultured Azohydromonas sp.; assembly: GCA_964618555.1. GTDB lineage: Bacteria > Pseudomonadota > Gammaproteobacteria > Burkholderiales > Burkholderiaceae_C > Calidifontimicrobium. The sequence goes on along the minus strand of CAZUBF010000141.1, from coordinate 1,230 downwards.
GGATTCGAACCCGCGGTGGGCTGTTCACCCACACACGCTTTCCAGGCGTGCGACTTAAACCACTCATCCATCCCTCCGCGGGACGTCGCGACGCTCGGGGCCGTCGCGGCGCGCGATTATCCCACCGCGCTCCACGCATGCTGCTGCAGCTGCTCGAGCGTGACCACCTGCAGCGCGCGCTCGTGCGTGGCTTCGAGCACCACCGGCGGCGCGCACCCGGCGCGCAGCGCCTCGCGCCAGCGCAGCGCGCACACGCACCACCGGTCGCCCGGCTTCAGGCCGCGAAAGCGCATCGCGGGGCGTGGCGTGATCAGGTCGTTGCCGCGCTCGAACTGGAAGTTCAGGAACGCCGCGGTCATGCGCGCGCAGATCACGTGGCTGCCGTGGTCGTCGTCGTCGGTGCGGCAGCAGCCGTCGCGGCGCCAGCCGGTGAGCGGGTCGTACGAGCAGGCGACGAGCGAGGTGCCGAGCACGTTGCGGGGCAAGGGCAGAGGGGACATCGACGGCGCATCGTGGCGGGAGGGCGAGGCAGTCTAGCCAACGCCAGCCGTCGCGAAGCCGGCGGGGTGAAGCCGCCGCCGCGGCCTACACTGCGCGCTGCGCCAACCCCTCGCCGCCCGCGACGACCGCCTGCCATGCTGCGCTTCCACTTCCCGATCGTCATCATCGACGAGGACTTCCGCTCCGAGAACGCTTCGGGACTGAGCATCCGCGCGCTCGCGCAGGCCATCGAGAAGGAGGGCTTCGAGGTGCTCGGCGTCACCAGCTACGGCGACCTGTCGCAGTTCGCCCAGCAGCAAAGCCGCGCCAGCGTCTTCATCCTGTCGATCGACGACGAGGAGATCGCCGCCGAGGGCGGCGAGGAGGGGCCTGCAGTGCAGGCGCTGCGCAAGTTCATCCGCGAGATCCGCTTCCGCAACGCCGACATCCCGATCTACCTGTCGGGCGAGACGCGCACCAGCCAGCACATCCCGAACGACATCCTGCGCGAGCTGCACGGCTTCATCCACATGTTCGAGGACACGCCGGAGTTCGTGGCCCGGCACATCATCCGCGAGGCCAGGAGCTACCTCGACGGGCTGGCGCCGCCGTTCTTCAAGGCGCTGATGGACTACGCGCAGGACGGCTCGTACAGCTGGCACTGCCCCGGGCACTCGGGCGGCGTGGCGTTCCTGAAGAGCCCGGTGGGGCAGATGTTCCACCAGTTCTTCGGCGAGAACATGCTGCGCG
>CAZUBF010000140.1:0-8884 GCA_964618555.1 uncultured Azohydromonas sp. | reverse complement strand
CGCAGCGAGATGGGGCTGAGCAACGTCGAGATCATGGTCCCGTTCGTGCGCACGATCCGCCAGGCGCAGCGGGTCGGCCAGATGCTCGCCGAGCGCGGACTGCAGCGCGGCACCAACGGGTTGAAGCTGATCATGATGTGCGAAGTGCCGAGCAACGCGATCCTCGCCGAGCAGTTCCTCGAACACTTCGACGGCATGTCGATCGGTTCGAACGACCTCACGCAGCTCACGCTGGGGCTGGACCGCGACTCCGGGCTCGAGCAACTCGCCGACGACTTCGACGAACGCGATCCGGCGGTCAAGGCGCTGATCTCGCGCGCCATCGCCGCCTGCCGCGCCACCGGCAAGTACGTCGGCATCTGCGGTCAGGGCCCCAGCGACCACCCCGACTTCGCCGACTGGCTGGCCGCCGAAGGCATCACGTCGATCTCGCTGAACCCGGACAGTGTCGTCGAGACCTGGAAACGCCTGGCCGCACGCTGACGCCGGCCCGGCCCCCTGCAAGGGAGGCGCCCTGAGGCCGCCTCCCGCTTCTCTCCTATAATGTTCTGTTTTCCCTTGCCGCCCCCGGCTGTGTGACGCACCGGGGCGGCTTTCGCGGCAGCCGGGCATGGCGCCGGGCGGCGAAACCCACAAGGAGTCCTCGATGCGTCATTACGAGATCGTGCTGCTGATCCACCCGGATCAGAGCGAACAGGTTCCGGCCATGCTGGAACGCTACAAGTCGCTGGTGACCAACGCCGGCGGCAAGGTGCACCGGGTCGAGGACTGGGGGCGGCGCCAGCTGGCCTACCAGATCCAGAAGCTCGCCAAGGCGCACTACCTGTGCCTGAACATCGAGTGCGGCAGCGAGGCGCTGAACGAGCTCGAGACGGGCTTCCGCTTCAACGACGCCGTGCTGCGCCACCTGACCGTGGCCAAAGCCAAGGCCGAGACCACGCCGTCGGTGATGATGAAGGCGGTCGAGCGCGAGGAAGCGCGCAAGGCCTCGCAGCAGCAGGAGGCCTCGGCCTGAGGACGACGCCGACGCCGACGGCGGCGCGCCGATGAACCGGTTGGTTCTGACGGCGCAGCTGACGGAGCGCTCGGCCTTGCGCTACACCCCGGCCGGCACGCCGGCCTGCGATCTGGGCCTCGCGCACGAGTCGCAGGCGAGCGAAGCCGGACACCCGCGACGCGTCACGCTGGAGATCAAGGCGGTGGCGCTCGGCGACGAGGTGGTGCGGCGGCTGACGCCGCTGCCGCTGGGGACGCAGGCGCGCTTTGCCGGCTTCCTGGCCAGCGGGCGCAACGGGCGAGGCGTCGTGTTCCACGTCACCACGGTCGAGACCATCGATTGAACCCAGCGGGCGGCGCCATGCGCGGCCCGATCGAGCATCAGGAGCACATCACATGGCCACATCACGAGGCAAGGGCAAGGGCAGCAAGGACCGCAAGCCGCGCCGCAGCCAGCAGTCGCTGCTGTTCAGGCGCAAGAAGTTCTGCCGCTTCACGGTCGCGGGCGTCGAGGAGATCGACTACAAGGACGTCGACACGCTGCGCGACTTCATCGGCGAGAACGGCAAGATCACGCCGGCGCGCCTGACCGGAACGCGCGCGTTCTACCAGCGCCAGCTCGGCACGGCGATCAAGCGTGCGCGTTTCCTCGCGCTGATCCCGTACACCGACCAGCACAAGGCCTGAGGGGGAGCCAGACATCATGCAAGTCATCCTGCTCGAGAAGGTCGCCAACCTGGGCAACCTGGGCGACATCGTCAAGGTCAAGGACGGCTACGCCCGCAACTACCTGATCCCGACCAGGCAGGCGCGCCGCGCCACCGAGGCCGCGATCAAGGAGTTCGAGGTCAAGCGCGCCGAACTGGAGAAGATCGCCGCCGACAAGCTGACCGCCGCGCAGGCGCTCGGCGAGAAGCTGGCCGGCAAGACCGTGCGCATCGCGCAGAAGGCCGGCGTCGACGGGCGCCTGTTCGGCTCGGTGACCAACGCCGACGTTGCCGACGCGCTCAAGAAGATCGGCCTCGAGGTGCAGAAGGCGCAGGTGCGCATGCCGCACGGACCGCTGAAGCACGTCGGCGAGTTCCCGGTGTCGGTGGCGGTGCACCACGACGTGGTCGCCGAGATCTCGGTGCAGGTCGTCGCCGAAGCCGACTGAGCCTCGACACCCCGAGTACGAGGGCCGGCCGACGCCGGCCCTTTGTCTTTCCGGCGCGGTTGTCCACCGCCATCAACCGCTTGTGCACAGCCTCGTCCACCGGTGACGCGGCCGCCATGCCCTAGGATCGCACGACCATGAGCGAACGAACCCTGAGCCCCCTGGCGGCGCGCGACACCGGCGGCGCGCCGCGCGACGACGAGGTCGCGCGGCTGCGCGTGCCGCCGCACTCGATCGAGGCCGAGCAGAGCGTGCTCGGCGGCTTGCTGCTCGACAACGGCGCCTGGGACCGCGCCGCCGATCTGCTGCGCGACGGCGACTTCTACCGCTGGGAGCACCGCGTGATCTACGCCGCGATCGGCGCGCTGGTCAACGCCAGCAAGCCGGCCGACGTGATCACGGTCTACGAGCAGCTGCAGATGCACGGCAAGGCCGACGAGTGCGGGGGCCTGGCGTATCTCAACGCGCTGGCGCAGAGCGTGCCCAGCGCCGCCAACCTGCGCCGCTACGCCGAGATCGTGCGCGAGCGCGCGATCCTGCGCGGCCTCATCGAGGCCAGCGACGAGATCGCCACCACCGCGTTCAATCCGCAGGGGCGCAGCGTGTCGACGATCCTCGACGAGGCCGAGACCCGCATCTTCAAGATCGGCGAGGAGGGCTCGCGCACCAAGCAGGGCTTCCAGAGCATGGATCACCTGGTGATGCAACTGATCGACCGCGTCACCGAGCTGGCCGAGAACGGCGCCGAGGAGGTCACCGGCGTGCGCACCGGCTTCTACGAGCTCGACCGCAAGACGGCCGGCCTGCAGCCGGGCGATCTGATCGTGCTCGCCGCGCGCCCGTCGATGGGCAAGACGGCCTTCGCACTCAACATCGCCGAGCACGTGGCCGTGCACGAAGGGCTGCCGGTGGTGGTGTTCTCGATGGAGATGGGGGCTTCGCAGCTGGCGCTGCGGCTGGTCGGCTCGCTCGGGCGCATCGACCAGCAGCATCTGCGCACCGGCGCGCTGCGCGACGACGAGTGGACGCGGCTGACCGAGGCGGTCGACAAGCTGAGCAAGGCGGCGGTGTTCATCGACGAGACGCCGGCGCTGAACCCGGCCGAGCTGCGCGCACGTGCGCGCCGGCAGGCGCGCCACTGCGGGCGACTGGGGCTGATCGTCGTCGACTATCTGCAGCTGATGAGCGGCAGCAGCTCCAGCGACGAGAATCGCGCCACCGAGCTCGGCGAGATCAGCCGCGGCCTGAAGGCGCTCGCCAAGGAGCTGCAGTGCCCGGTGATCGCCCTGTCGCAGCTCAACCGCAGCGTCGAGAGCCGCAACGACAAGCGCCCGATGATGAGCGACCTGCGCGAGTCCGGCGCGATCGAGCAGGACGCCGACGTCATCATGTTCATCTACCGCGACGACTACTACAACAAGGACAGCAAGGAGCCGGGCGTGGCCGAGATCATCATCGGCAAGCAGCGCAACGGGCCCACCGGCGAGGTGAAGCTGACCTTCCTGAAGCCGCTGACGCGGTTCGAGAACCTGGCCGCCGGACACGCCGATCCGGGCTACTGAGCCCGGCGCCGCGCGCCGCCGTGCCGCGCCGGGGTGCTGGTGCATCGGTCGAAAACTGTATATATTCACAGTATGTCGACCACCTGCCACCGCGTTGCCAACTCGCCGATCCACTGGGCTCGCCAGCCGTCGACCAAGGGGCGAGGCACCGCCTGGGCCATCGCCCAGCGCTTCGACGGCGATCGCCGTGAAGCCTTCGACGACGGCTGGGGCACGCTCGAGCAGGAGGCCACCGAGGAACGGCTCGCGCCGCGCACCCAGGTCATCGAGCAGCGGGTGCGCACGATCCTCACCGGCAACGACTCGCCCGACATCGGTTTCGACCTGTCGATCAACCCGTACCGCGGCTGCGAGCACGGCTGCGTCTACTGCTACGCACGGCCGACCCACAGCTATCTGAACCTGTCGCCCGGACTGGACTTCGAGACGCGCATCGTCGCCAAGATCAACGCCGCCGAACGGCTGCGCGAGGCCTTGGCCAGCCGCAACTACCAGCCGGCGCTGATCAACATCGGCTCGGCCACCGACGCGTACCAGCCGGCCGAGCGGCGGCTGGGCATCACGCGCGCCGTGATCCAGGTGCTGGCCGAGTGCGCACACCCGTTCGCGATCGTCACCAAGTCGGCGCTGGTCGAGCGCGACCTGGATCTGATCGCGCCGATGGCGCGAGCCGGACGCGCCGCGGTGTACGTTTCTCTGACCACGCTCGACCCGGCGCTGGCGCGGATCATGGAGCCGCGCGCCGCCGCGCCGCACCGCAGGCTGCGCACGATCGAGACGCTGGCGCGTTCGGGCGTGCCGGTCGGCGTCAGCGTCTCGCCGATCATCCCGTTCGTCAACGAGCCCGAGCTCGAGCGCCTCCTCGAGGCCGCCGCCGGCGCCGGGGCGCGCGCGGCGTTCAGCATCGTGCTTCGCCTGCCCTGGGAGGTGAACCCGCTGTTCCAGGACTGGCTGCAACGGCACTTCCCGTCGCGCGCGGCACGCGTGATGGCGCGCGTGCGCGAGATGCGTGGTGGGCGTGACAACGACGCGAACTTCGGCACGCGCATGACCGGGCAGGGGGTGTGGGCGGAGCTGCTGCGCCAGCGCCTGCGCAAGGCCGCGGCGAGGCTGGGCCTCGAAGGCGTGCGCATCGAACTCGACGCGTCGGGCTTTCGGGCGCCGGCGCGTGCCGTCACGGCGCACGACGATGCGCAGCGAGAGCTGTTCGGTTGAAGGCGGCCGGCGCACCGGCACGCGTCCGGCCGCGTGCCCGTCGCTCTACGCGGCTGCCGCCGTCGGCATCGATGAAGGTGTCGCTGTCGCTGTCGCGGCCGAGCGCAGGCGCAGCCCGCCGGCTTGGCGACCGACCGCCTGGCCGAGCCGCGGCAGGGTGGCGGCCGGGTGGCGCTCGCGCATCGCCTCGACGGTGACGGCAAGGGCGTCGGCGTCGGCGATCTGCGCGCGGTAGCGCTGCAGCGTCAGCGCGGCCATCTCGAGCAGCTTGGCATTGTGGGTCTGCGCCGCGTGCGCGACCAACGCGCTCACCGCGCCGCGAGGATCGCCGTCCATCTTCAGCGCCATCGCCTGCTCGGCCAGTTCGAGCACCCGCGCGTGCGCACGCTGCACCGCCCCGGCGGTGAGCGGCTGGCCGATCGCGGCGCCGGCAAGCAGCTCGGTGGCACCCTTGGTGGCGCAGAAGCGCAACGCCAGCTGCTCGGTCCAGACCGGCACCTGCTCGAGTCGGATCTCGGTGCCCGCCAGCATGGCGAGCAGCGTCAGCAGGTTGCACGCCGCCTCGAGGTCGAAGCCCGGCTCGAGACGCTCGGCGGCGAGCGCGTCGACCGATTGCGCCACCGCACCGACCTGGCGCTGCAACATCAGGTCGAGCGTGCGCAGCACGCGCACGAAGCGCGGCAATCGCGGCGTGTCGTCCGCGCGCGCGAGGTGCTCGAGGTTGTCGAGGCAGCGCAGCAGCCCCTTGCGCTCGCGCGCGCGAAAGCGCAGGGCGCCGAGCAGCAGCAGCGCCAGCGGGTCGAACATCTTCGAACCGATGCCTTGCGCCACGGCGCGCTCGAGCGCACTCGTCGCCTCGTCGACCTGGCCGCGGTAGAACGCCAGCAGGCCCTGGCGCTGGACGCGTTCGATCGAACCGGGGGTCATCGCACAGGCGGCGCGGCAGCTGAGTAGCGCCGCGTCGAGCTGGCCCTGCTCGAGCTGCAGGCGCGCGCGCAGGTCCAGCGCGTCCGCGTACAGCGGTTCGTCGGCCACCAGCGCGTCGAGCGCGCGCAGCGCGGCGATCGCCTGGCCGGCGTCGGCCTGGGCGCGCGCCATGCCGAGCCGCGCCCACGCCAGCGGCTTGTGGGCGAGCACCGCTTCGTAGACCTTCGACGCCGCCGCGCCCTGTCCCAGGCGCAGCAGGAGCTCGGCGCCGATGCGCGCCGCGTACAGCCAGAAGGGCGCACGCTGCTGGAAGCGCTGCAGCGCCAGCCGGGCCGCCTCGGCGGGCCGATCGGCCTCGACCGCGGCGAACACGTCGTTGAGCGCGCGCTTGCGCGCGCGCGCCTGTTTGACGCGTTCGGCCAGCGCCTGCGCGGTGTACGGCTTGAGCAGGTAGCCGTCGAGTGCCGACTCGGCAGCCTCGGCGACGCTGGCGTAGCGGGCCTCGCCGGTGATCATCAGGAACACCGTCGCGTACGGCAGCATCTGCGCGCGGCGCAGGTCGTCGAGCAGGTCCTGGCCCGAGTACCCGTCGCCGTGGAAGTGCTGCTCGCACAGCACCAGGTCGTAGGTCTCCAGCTCGAGGCGCTTGCGCGCGTCGGCGGTGCGTGAACATTGCACGATGTGCACGACGCCGAACTCGCGCATCTGCGCGGCCAGGATGCTGCGCGAGGTCGGGTTGCCGTCGACGAGCAGGGCGCGGCAGTCGGCGATGTCGCGGTCGAGCAGGTACATCGCCGGCGTATCGGCCGCCGTCGGCGCGACTTGAACCCGCGCGAAGGCTACTTGAACAGGTCCTTCACGCGGTCGGTCCAGCTCTTGGCGTTCGGCGAGTGGCGGTCGCCGCCCTTGCGGAAGCTCTCGTCGAGCTCGCGCAGCAGCTTGCGCTGGTGCTCGGTGAGCTTGACCGGGGTCTCGATCGCGACGTGGCAGTACAGGTCGCCAGGGTAGCTCGAGCGTATGCCCTTGATCCCCTTGCCGCGCAGGCGGAACGTCTTGCCGTGCTGCGTGCCCTCGGGCAGTTCGATCTCGGCCTTGCCGCCCAGCGTCGGCACCTCGATCGTGCCGCCGAGCGCGGCGGTGGTCACGCCCACCGGCACCGTGCAATGCAGGTCGTCGCCGTCGCGTTCGAAGATGTCGTGCTGCTTGATGCGGATCTCGATGTACAGGTCACCCGGCGGGCCGCCGTTGGTGCCCGGCTCGCCGTTGCCGGCCGAGCGGATGCGCATGCCCTCGTTGATGCCGGCGGGGATCTTGACCTCGAGCGTCTTCTGCTTTTTCACGCGCCCGGCGCCGTGGCAGCTGGGGCAGGGGTCGGGGATGATCTTGCCGCTGCCGTGGCAGTGGGGGCAGGTCTGCTGGATGCTGAAGAAGCCCTGGCGCAGGTGCACCGTGCCGGCGCCGTTGCAGCTGCCGCAGGTCTTGGCGCTCGTGCCGGGCTTCGCGCCGCTGCCGTTGCAGGTGTCGCAGCCGTCCCAGCTCGGGATGCGGATCTGCGTGTCCTTGCCGTGCGCCGCCTCCTCCAGCGTGATCTCCATGGCGTAGCTGAGGTCGGCACCGCGGTAGACCTGCTTGCCGCCGCGCCGCGCGCCGGCCGCGCCGCCGGCGCCGAACAGGTCCCCGAAGATGTCGCCAAAGGCCTCGGCGAAGCCTCCGAATCCCTCGGGCCCCGGGCCGCCGCGGCCCATGCCCATGTTCGGATCGACGCCGGCGTGGCCGTACTGGTCGTAGGCGGCCCGCTTCTGCGGGTCGGAGAGCATCTCGTAGGCCTCCTTGGCCTCCTTGAACTTCTCCTCGGCCTTCTTCGCCTCGTCACCCTGGTTGCGGTCAGGGTGGTGCTTCATGGCCAGCTTGCGGTAGGCCTTCTTGATGTCGTCGTCGGAGGCGTTCTTCGCCACCCCGAGGACGTCGTAATAGTCGCGCTTGGCTGCCATGAGCGATCTCGGTTCACCCGAAACGGAACCGCCGCGTCGAGGCGACGACCAAGTCGCTCACCTCGAACGCGGCGAGGGCCCGCGGCCGGCCCCGCAGGGCCGAGCCGCAGGTCACTTCTTCACTTCTTTGAACTCGGCGTCGACGACGTTGTCGTCGGCCGGCGCGGCGTCCGGTTGCGGCGGAGCACCGGCCCCGCCGCCGGCCGCACCGGCCGCCGCGGCGGCCTGCGCGTCGGCGTACATCTTCTCGCCGAGCTTCTGGCTGGCCGCCATCAGCGCCTGCGTCTTGGCTTCGATGTCGGCCTTGTCGTCGCCCTTGATCGCGGCCTCGGCGTCCTTCAGCGCGGCCTCGACCTTCTCCTTCTCGCCGGCGTCGAGCTTGTCGCCGTGCTCGGCCAGGCTCTTGCGCACCGAGTGCACCATCGCGTCGGCCTGGTTGCGCGCCTGCACCAGCTCGAACTTGCGGTGGTCCTCGGCCGCGTTGAGCTCGGCGTCCTTGACCATCTTCTCGATCTCGGCCTCCGACAGGCCCGAGTTCGCCTTGATGGTGATCTTGTTCTCCTTGCCGGTGCCCTTGTCCTTGGCGCTGACGTGCAGGATGCCGTTGGCGTCGATGTCGAAGGTGACCTCGATCTGCGGCAGGCCGCGCGGCGCCGGCGGGATGCCCTCGAGGTTGAACTCGCCCAGGCTCTTGTTGCCCGCGGCCATCTCGCGCTCGCCCTGGAAGACCTTGATCGTCACCGCCGGCTGGTTGTCGTCGGCCGTGGAGAAGGTCTGCGCGAACTTGGTCGGGATCGTGGTGTTCTTCTTGATCATCTTGGTCATCACGCCGCCCAGGGTCTCGATGCCCAGCGACAGCGGCGTCACGTCCAGCAGCAGCACGTCCTTGCGCTCGCCGCCCAGCACCTGTCCCTGGATGGCCGCGCCGACCGCCACCGCCTCGTCCGGGTTGACGTCCTTGCGCGGATCCTTGCCGAAGAAGGCCTTGACCTTCTCCTGCACCTTGGGCATGCGCGTCATGCCGCCGACCAGGATCA
>CAZUBF010000139.1:0-8977 GCA_964618555.1 uncultured Azohydromonas sp. | reverse complement strand
CGCTTTCGCCACCGACCCCGAACGCGGCATCTTCATCCTCGGCTTCCTCGTCGCGGTGGTCGGCGGATCGCTGCTGCTGTTCGCCTGGCGCGGGCCCCGGGTCGGCGTCGGCGGCATGTTCGAGCCGGTCTCGCGCGAGGGCCTGCTGCTGGCCAACAACGTGCTGCTGATGGTGGCCACCGCCGCGGTCATGCTCGGCACGCTGTACCCGCTGGTGCTCGACGCGTTCGGCCTGGGCAAGATCTCGGTCGGCCCGGCCTACTTCAACGCGGTGTTCGTGCCGCTGATGGCGCCGGCGCTGTTCCTGATGGGCGTCGGGCCGATCGCGAAGTGGAAGAAGGCCGACCTGCCCGAGCTTGCGGTGCGACTGCGCTGGGCGGCCGCGGTGAGCCTGGTCGCGGCGGTGGTCACGCCGTTCCTGTTCGGCAACTTCACGCCGCTCGTCGGTTTCGGGCTGCTGCTCGCGTTCTGGATTCTCGCCACGTCGGCGTACACGCTGTTCCAGCGCGTGAAGGGGCAGCCGCTGGCGCTGTGGTGGCCGCGCCTGTCGACGCAGACCGGCAGCTGGTACGGCATGCTGCTGGCCCACGCCGGGGTGGGCGTGTTCGTCATCGGCGTCACGCTGGTCGGCGGCTACGAAACCGAGCAGGACCTGAAGATGGAGGTCGGCAGCACCGCGCGCGCCGGCGGCTACGACTTCAAGCTGGTCGGACTGCAGGACGTGCAGGGCCCGAACTACGACGCGGTGCGCGCGACGTTCGAGCTGTCGCGCGACGGCCGCCGTGTCAAGACCGTGCACCCCGAGAAGCGCAGCTACCACCGCAGCACCATGCCGATGACCGAGGTCGCGCTCGAGCGCGGCTTCACCCGCGACCTGTACGTGTCGCTCGGCGAGCCGCTCGACGGCGGCCGGGCCTGGGCGGTGCGCATCTACGTCAAGCCCTTCGTCAACTGGATCTGGGGCGGCTGTGTGCTGATGGCGCTCGGCGGGCTGCTGGCGATGGCCGACCGCCGCTACCGCCTGAAGACGCGTGCCGCGCAGGCACTGCCCCGGGGCGCGGCGGCGGCATGAAACGCTACCTGGTTCCGCTGGCGGTCTTCGTGGCGCTGGCGGTGCTGCTGGCGGTCGGGCTGAAGCTCGACCCGCGCAAGGTGCCCTCGCCGCTGGTGGGCAAGCCGGCGCCGGCCTTCGAACTGCCGCGGCTGCAGGCGCCGCAGCAACGCGTGTCGCACACCGAGCTGCTCGGGCGGCCCTGGGTGCTCAACGTCTGGGCCTCGTGGTGCGTGCCCTGCCTGGTGGAGCACCCGCTGGTGACCACGCTGGCGCGCGACGGCGGCGTACCCGTGGTCGGGCTGAACTACAAGGACAAGCCCGAGGACGCGACGCGCTGGCTCGCCCGCCACGGTGACCCGTACACGCTGGTGCTGGCCGACCGCGACGGGGCGGTCGGCATCGACTACGGCGTCTACGGCGTGCCCGAGACCTTCGTCGTCGACCGCAACGGGGTGATCCGCCACAAGCACATCGGCCCCATCACTCTCGAGGCGTTGCATCGGGACATCCTGCCGCTGCTGCGGAGGCTCGGTGGCTGAGCGCGAGCACCGCGGGCGGTGGTGGCTGGCGGCGTGCGCGATCGCGGCCGCCGCGTGGCTCGCCTTCGCGTCGCCCACCGCGGCGCAGACCGCCGCCCCGCCGGCCACCGGCGCGGCGTCGCCGGCGCCCGTCACACCGTCCGCGCCGCAGGCGCTGCCGCTGTCGGACGACCCGGTGCTCGAGGCCGAGGTGATGCGCATCGCGCACGGGCTGCGCTGCCTGGTGTGCCAGAACGAGACCATCGCGGCGTCCAACGCCGACCTCGCGGTCGACCTGCGCGCCCAGATCCGCTCGCAGTTGAGCGCCGGGCGCAGCGAGCGCGACATCCTCGACTACATGGTCGCGCGCTACGGTGACTTCGTGCTGTACACGCCGCCGGTCAAGCCGGTCACCTGGCTGCTGTGGGGCGGCCCGTTCGTGCTGCTGGTGGCGATGGCGGGGTGGCTGGTGCGCACGCTGCGCCGCAGGCGCGCCGAGGTCTCTGCCGACGCCCGGCCGCTGAGCGACGACGAGCGCCGACGCGCACGCGCGATGCTGGGCACGGGGGGCGAATGACGCTGTTCTGGATCGTCGCCGCGGCGCTCGTCGCCGCCTCGCTGGCGGTGCTCGCGCGCCCGCTGCTGCGCGGCGGCCGCACCGAGGCCCGCGACACCACGCACGCGAGCAACGTGCGCATCCTGCGCGAGCAGCTCGCCGAGCTCGACGCCGAGCTGGCGGCCGGTGCGCTGGCCGCGGACCAGCATGCCAGCGCCCGTGCGGAGCTCGAGCGCCGCGTGCTCGAGGAGACGCGCGACGCCGAAGTGGCGCTGGCCGTGCGTCCCGGTCGCGGCGCTGCGCTGGCGCTGGCGTTGACGCTGCCGCTGGTCGCGGTGCTGTTGTACCTGGTGCTGGGCAACCGCACGGCGCTGGATCCGGTGCTGTCGCGGGCTCCGTCGCAGGCGACGCCGCAGGACGTCGAGATCCTCATCGAGCGGCTCGCGCAGCGCATGCGCGAGCAGCCGGGCGATCCCGAAGGCTGGGCGCTGCTGGGCCGCAGCTACGCTGCGATGGGGCGCTTCGGGCTGGCGCGCGACGCCTACGCGCAGGCGGTCGCGCTGTCGCCCGACGACCCGATGCTGCTGGCGGACTACGCCGACGCGCTGGCGATGACGCAGGACCGCAGCCTGCTCGGCGAGCCCGAACGGCTGGTGCAGCGCGCGCTGCAGGCCGATCCCGATCACGTGAAGGCGCTCGTGCTGGCGGGCACCGCGGCGCTGCAGCGAGGCGACGCGGTTGCCGCGGTCAGGCATTGGGAACGCGCGAAGTCGGTCGCACCGCCCGACAGCCCGTTCGCCAGCGGGCTCGAAGAGGGCCTGCGCGAAGCGCGGGCCGCCGCCGCGCTGTCGCCGGCGCCGCAGGCGCCCGGCGCGGCCCGCGCGCCGGCCACCGCGTCGGCAGCGGCCGGGGCCGCGGTGCGGGAAGCGGGCGCGGGCCTGCGCGTGCGCGTCGCGCTCGCCGACGAACTGGCCGGGCGGGCGGGGCCGCAGGACACCGTGTTCGTGTTCGCCCGTCCTGTCGAGGGGTCGCGAATGCCGCTGGCGGTCGCGCGCCTGCGCGTCGCCGACCTGCCGACCGAGCTGACCCTGGACGACAGCTCGGCGATGGCGCCGCAGACGCGGCTGTCGGCGTTCGAGCGGGTCGTCGTCGTCGCCCGCGTGTCGCGCAGCGGCGACGTCAACCCGCAGCCGGGCGATCTGGAAGGGCAGTCGGGCGTCGTGCCGTCACGCGGCGCGGTGGCGCTGGCGATCGACCGCGAGCGCCAGTAGGGTGTAAGTCGCCGGACCTATTCGTCGATCCGGTAGCGTTTGACCTTGCGCCAGAGCGTCGACTTGTCGATGCCCAGGATTTCGGCGGTCAGCGCGCGGTCGCCGCCGGTCTTGCGCAGCGTCTTGCGGATCAGGTAGGCCTCCATGTCCTCGAGGCTCTGCGGCAGCAGATAGTCCAGCGCGCGCGCCTCGGGGCCATGGATCGCTGCCAGGTGCGCCGGCAGCGCGTCGACGTCGATGATGTCGCGCGCCGACAGGATCAGCATGCGCTGCACCAGGTTCTCGAGCTCGCGCACGTTGCCTGGCCACTCGTGCCGCATCAGCGCTGCCAGCGCCGCCGGCGAGAACCCCAGGCACGCCTTGGCCAGGCGCTTCGAGTGCTTGTCCAGGAAGTGCAGCGCCAGCGGAGCGATGTCGTCGCGACGCTGGCGCAGCGGCGGAATGTCGATCTCCATCACCGACAGCCGGTAGTACAAGTCCTTGCGGAACTCGCCGCTGTCGACCAGCTGGCGCAGCGGCACGTTCGCCGCGGCGATCACGCGCACGTCCACGTGCACCGCCTCAGTGGCGCCGGCCGGGTAGAAGCAGCCGTCCTGAAGCACGCGCAGCAGCTTGGCCTGCAGCGCCGCAGGCGCGCTGCTGATCTCGTCGAGGAACAGCGTGCCGCCGTCGGCGAGCTCGAACAGCCCCGGCTTGTGGCGGTCGGCTCCGGTGAACGCGCCGCGCCGGTAGCCGAACAACTCGCTCTCGATCAGCGTGTCGGGAATCGCCGCGCAGTTGATCGCGATCAGCGGGCGGTCGCGCCGGGCGCCGAGGCGGTGGATGCGGCGCACCACCAACTCCTTGCCGCTGCCGCTCTCGCCCGAGACCAGCACGCCGGTGTCGTACGTGGCGGCGGCCTCGATCAGTCGCTCCACGGACTGCATCGCCGCCGAGCGGCCGACCAGCGGGCTGACTTCGGCGTCGGCGGTGCCCTGGCGCAGCCGTGCCGACTCGGCCAGCGCAAGGTGGTAGTTCAGTGCCGACTCGGCGCGCGCGCGCAACTGCTCGCCTTCGAAGGGCTTCTGCACGTAGTCGAAGGCCCCGTCCTTGAGCGCCGCGATTGCCGAGTCGATGCTCGCGAAGCCGGTGACCAGCAGCACCTGGCACAAGGGCTGGTGCGCACGCACGAAGCGCAGCAGGTCCAGCCCGTCGGCGCCCGGCATGCACAGATCGGTGACGACGACCGCCGCCGCGTGGTCCTCCAGCAGGTCCATCGCGGCGACCGCGCTCTCGACCGTGACGACGCGCATCGGCAGCGCCGACTCGCGCAGGACGATAGCGACCAGCTCGCGCATGTGCCGGTCGTCCTCGGCGACGATGACCAGCGGGCGTGGATCGACGGCATCGCCGCGCACGCGGCGGCTGGGGGCGGTTTCGGCGGCGGCACTCATGCGGCACGCACGCGCGCGACGTCGACGCGCGGCAGGCGGATGACGAAGCACGCGCCGCCGGCGTGGCTGCTGTCGAAGTCGATGCGCCCGCCGCGCCGCGTCACCACGGCTTGGCTGATGAACAACCCCAGCCCCGACCCCTGACCGATGTCCTTGGTGGTGAAGAAGGGGTCGAACAGCCGGCTGCGCGCCTCGGGCGGCACGCCGGGACCATTGTCGGCCACCGCGATCGCGACATGCGCCGGCTCGGCCCAGGTGCGGATCGTGATGCGCGGCTGCGGCGTGTTGGCCAGCGCGTGGATGGCGTTGGACATCACGTTGGTCAGCGCGATGTCGACCTCGCCGCATCCACCCTCGACGAGTTGCAGGTCGGGGTCGAACTGCACGTCGACCTCGATGCCGTAGCGCTGCAGCCGGCAGTGGACGAAGGCGTCGAGCAGCTCGCGCACGGTCTGGTTGACGTCGCAGGTCTCGCCGCTGCAGCTGTCCTTGCGCGCGTAGGCGAGCAGGTCCTGCACCACGCGCGAGCAGCGGCGTGCCTCGGCGACGACGATGTCGGCGTAGGCGTTGCGCGTCTCGGGCGGGGTCGACGCGCTGCGCATCAGCTGCGCGTAGCCGAGGATGTTGCCCAGCGGCGTGTTCAGCTCGTGCGCGACGCCGGCGGCGAGCTGGCCCATCGCGACGAGCTTCTCGCGCATCGCCACCGTCTCCATCAGCAGTCGCTGCTCGGTGACGTCCTGCAGGATCATCACGCCGCCGATGTCGTCCTGTTCGTCGCTGTAGAAAGCGAGGCTGATGCTGAAGTGGCGCGCGCGACCGCCGAGCTGCAGCACCAGCTCCTGCTGCCGGATCGCCTGCTTGTAGAGGAACGCGTCGCGCAGCAGCGTGCGGCCGTGGTCGTCGGGCACCAGCAGGTCGAACAGGTTGCGCCCGGCGAGCGCGCCGGGGCCGGCGTCGAACAGCGCCTCGGCCAGCCGGTTGGCGATCGACACCTCGAGCTCGTCGGTGATGCCGAGCAACGCGCCTGGCAGGCTCTGCAGGATGGTGGTGACCCGGTTGCGCTCGTCGAGGAAGCGCACCTGGCAGTCCTCCACGGTGCGGAACATCAGCGCCAGCGCCTCGACGGTCTTGTTGTGCTCCGGGATCAGCCGGCCGGCGACGGTCCAGCCGAGGCCGCGATCGGCGGTCGGCTGCAGCAGCCCCTCGCGGGCGTTGTGGATGCCGTGCTCGAGCTGGCGCAGCGCGGCGATCTCGGCGGCCAGCCGCGCCGCACCCGCGGCCGCCAGTCCGGCGAGCAGGCTGCCGGCCACCCAGGCCCCGCGCCCCTCGTGCCAGGCGGCGCCGAACCATGCATACAGCGCGGCGATGGCGAGCCCCAGCAACAGCGGCGCAAGCGGATGGCCGGCCGGGGGCACGCGCGGCGCCACCGCGTCGCCGGTGGGGGCGGCGTCGGCAGCAACCGGCAGGGGCGATGCACTGCTCATTCGGACCGGGGGCCTGTGGGCACGCCCCGCGGCCCGCCTCGTGCGCCCGCGCGCGGCCGCCCACCGCGGTCGCGCGCGGGCCGGCGGCCGGCACGCGGGATCAGAAGACCAACTGCAGGGCCAGTGTAGCCTGCCGGTAGTTGCGCAGCGCGTTGTCCACCGGGTGCTGCGTGTCGAACTTGATGCGGTTGAACTCACCGGTGATCTTCACCCGCTGGCCATCGATGTAGTAGTTGAAGCCGACGCCGTTCCAGGTGTTGTCGAGGTACTCGGCGTTGCCGGTCTTGACGCCGTAGTCCAGCTTCTCGTGGCGCGCGAACAGCTGCAGCCGGCCGGGGCCGAGTTTGTTCGGCAGCATGTAGCCGGCCTTCAGGTAATGCCCCTTGAGGTCGGAGTTGGCGCTCAGCGCCGGGTCGGGCGACTGGCCGAAGGCGCCGCCGGTGTCGTAGTCGAACACGGCCGCGCTGGCGGTGTACACGCCGCTGGACGTCGGCAGCTCCATGAAGGCGTCGATGGTGCGCGCCTTGTAGTCCTTGATGTCCGAACGCGACAGGTAGTTGCCGTAGGCGACGTCGGGCTGCGTGTCGTACGACGCGCCGATGGTCAGCACCTTCTGCGTGCCCAGGTAGGTGCCCAGGTAGCCGTAGCTGAACTCCGGGTCCCACAGGCTGACGTGCACCCGCGCGGTGACGCGCGGCTTGCCCTTCGGCACGTACTGCCCTTCGCGCCCGTCGGCAACCATCAGCCGGTACTGCAGCTTGGCGTCCATCAGGTTGCCCCACACCACCGCGCCCATGTCGCGCGTGCCGGCGAACGGCGTGTACGACAGCACCTCGGCGCGATCGAGCGTCAGCGGCTCGAGGCAGGCCTCGAGGTTCTCGCGCGAGAACGTGTTCTTCACGCGCCCGACGATGAAGCGCAGCGCGTCGCTGTAGTCGAAGGTCACGTAGGCGTCGCGCCAGTACACGCTGCGGTCGTTGTCGCCGCCGCGGCCGTCGCCGCCGGCCTCGAGCTGCGCGTAGAAGCCGATCATGTCGTTGTACTGGCCGGTCAGCGCGAGCCGGTTGCGGCGCAGGAAGGTGTCGCTCGACGACGACGGGTTGGTCGACGAGGTGAAGCTGCGGTGCTCGTTCCAGATCTGCAGGCCGTAGGTCAGGTTCAGCGTGCTGCCCTGGCCGAACTCGATCGTCGGGCCGGCGGTCGCCGCCCACGGCAGCGCGGCGGCGCACAGGGCCGCCAGGCGCAGCGCGCGGCGTCGCGCGGGGCGCGGGGCGCGGATGGTGCAGTTCATCTCATTTCCCTCCGGTGTAGGCGCCCTGGACCTTGGCCAGGTCGGCGGTGTGGCAGGTCCCGCAGGACTCGCTGGTGTTGTCGCGCGGCTTGGCGACCATCTTGGCGTGCGCCACCTCCTCCTTCATGACGCGCGGGTTGCCCTTGTGGCAGCCGACGCAGGAGTTGTTGACCTTGGCGTGGTGTGCATGCCAGGGGGCGGTGGCCGGGTCGCTCGGCGGGGCCGCGGCGCGCTTGCCGTTGTGGCACTTGAAGCAACTCGACGCACCCAGGCCGCAGGCGTTGGCCGGCGCCATCGGCAGCCACGCGAGCGGCGCTTCGGCCGTCGCGTGTGCGGCCTCTGCACCCCAGCCGGCGACTTCGGTCGCATCGGCCGGCGCGCGCGCGTGGGGCTGCAGGGCCCACAGCGTGAAGGCCAGCGCCACCAGCCCGAGCGCGGAGCCCAGGTTGCGCAGGTGGCGCCACGCGCGCGCGCCGCCGCGCGTCGGGGGTCGGGTCGTGTCGTGCACGGGGGTCGTCTTCGTCTCCTCGGTCTTCATGGGCGCTGCTCCTGTGGTGAACGGGGGGCGGGGCGGTCGACCGGCGCCGACGCACGCGGCGCCGCTGGCTTGGGCAGACGTGCGTCCGCATCGGCGTCCGCTTTCGCGTCGGTCGGCGTCAGCGTGGGGGCGGTCTTCGGATCCGCGTCGCCTCGCGGCTGCGGTGCGTCGCTGCCGGCCAAGCGCGACTGCAGCGCGCGCGAGATGGTCTGGTCGTCGATGGCGTCCGAGCACATGCATGCCGACCCCTTGCCGCGGAACTTCAGCCGCGGTGCGGCATCGCCCGCCGCCGACACCGGCGCAGCGACGCCGCAGGCGATGAACGCCGCGGCGCCCATCGCGGCCACGCGGCGGCGGCCGCGGGTCCAGGAACCAAAGGGCAGCGGTGGTGATGTCGTCACGGCAGACCTCTCAGCGCGCGGCGTCGCGGTCACGGCGGCGTTCAGCCGGCGGGCGTGCGGCGCACGCGCATCAATTCGTACTGCGCATCGACCACGCGCTGCAGCGCCTCGCGCAGCAGCGGCACCGCCGCGGGCGGCAGCCGGTCGACACGCGACAGGCTGTCGCGGAACGTGCGTTCGTAGTGCTCGCCCGGCTTGACGACGACACGCAGTTCGACGGCCCAGCCTGAGCCGGGCTGCGCCTCGAACGGGACCGCGAACTGCGCGCTGGCGCCGGACGGGATGCGTGTGTCCTCGATCTCGCGCGTGATCGCGGTGTCGACGGTCCAACCGATGACGTGCTGCCCGATCGGCGACTCGCCCCCCGCGGCGTCGACGCGCACGAACCGCAGCTCGACCTTGGGCACCATGTAGGTCGGGAAGTGATGTCC
>CAZUBF010000138.1:0-9158 GCA_964618555.1 uncultured Azohydromonas sp. | reverse complement strand
TGCAGATGTCGGAGCCGAACACGTCGGAGCCGTTGCACTCGTCGTGCACGCGCGCGGTCAGCGTCACCGCCGGGTTCGCGAGGTCGCGCACGTCACCGAACACGTACAGCGTCTGGCCGCCGATCGGCGGCAGGAACACTTCCAGGTCGCTGCGCGTGACGAGCTCGGGGTACATGCCGCCCGTCTCCTCGAACAGCGCGCGGCGCAGGTCGGCTTCCGACACGCCGAAGCGCTTGGCGACACCCGGCAGCCACCACACCGGTTCGACGGCGATCTTGGTCACCACCGCCGACGCGTCGTCGAGCAGGATGCGCCCGTCGACCTGCAGCCGCTGGAAGGCGAGGGCCTGCTTCACCTCGGGCAGGTGGATGTGCGCCTTCGTCACGGCGATCGTCGGGCGGATGTCGTAACCCCGTGCAAGATGGTCGGCGAAGACCTGCTGCACGTTGGCGCCCCAGGGATCGATCGAGACGATCTTCTGCGGATCGCCCCACTGCGGGTACGGGCCGACGGGGTCGGTGGGGGCGGTGTCCGTCAGGTCGGCGCGGTGACCGCGCGGCAGACTGCCCGCCGCCACGGCGAGCGCACGGTACACGCCGTAGCTGCCGCTGTGCGTGCCGATCACGTTGCGCTGGCTGCGGTGGGTCGTGGTGCCGACGACCGGACCGCGTTCGAGCGGTTCGGCGGCGCCCCAGCGGATCGCCGGCGCGCCGACGGCGCCCTGGCCGGGGTGCGACGTCAGGCGGATGTGGCGCGGGGCGCTCGAAGCGGGGGTGACCATCGGCGACGCAGGAGGTGGCGACCAAGGCGAGGATACGCCGGTGCACGGCACGTCGTGCGCGTGCGTTGCGCGAGCGGGCCGCGCAGACGGTCGCCAGGGCGCGGCATCATCGGGGGCCGCCGATGACGCCGCACGCGATGTCCACCCGCCGCCCGATCGCTCTCGTCACCGGCGCCTCGTCGGGCATCGGCGAGGCGCTGGCGCGCCGCTTCGCCGCGAGCGGCCACGACCTCGTGCTGGTCGCGCGGCGCGCCGAACGGCTGCGGGCGCTCGCCGACGCGCTGACCGCGGCGCACGGCGTGCGTGCCTGGCCGGTGGCCGCCGACCTGTCGCGGCCCGACACCGCGGCGGCACTGGGCGCGGCGATGCGGCGCGCACGCCGGCCCATCGACGTGCTCGTCAACTGTGCCGGCATCGTGCAGGTCGGCCGATTCGCCGACACGCCGGCGTCACGCCACCGCGAACTGGTCGATCTGAACGTCGGCGCACTGACCTCGATGCTGGCGCACTTCGTGCCACCGATGCTGCGCCGCGGCCGCGGGCGGGTGCTGAACGTCGCGTCGATCGCCGCGTTCCAGCCGGTGCCGACGCTGGCCACCTACGCGGCGACCAAGGCCTTCGTGCTGTCGCTGACCGAGTCGCTGGCGGAGGAACTGCAGGGCAGCGGCGTCACCGCCACAGCGCTGTGCCCCGGCATCACCGCCACGCCGATGCTCACGGGCGCCGAGCGCGCCCACACGCGGCTGCGCCGGATGCCGCGGTGGGTCGTCGGCAACGTCGACGACGTCGCCGCCGAAGGTCATGCGGCCTGCCTGCGTGGCGACGTGGTGTGCGTGCCGGGCATGCTGAACGCCGCCACCGTCACCGCCGCGCGCGCGCTGCCGAAGTGGCTGGTGCGCCGCGTTGGCGGGGCGATGTCGCGCGGGCTGGAGTGACCGACGGGTCGTCGGGCCACGCTGCGCGCCACCGCGCGTCCCAGGCCGCGGCCGCGACGACGCCGGCCTGCCGCAACGTCGCGGCCGGCATCACGAGGGCCGCGCGCAGCGCGCGCGCTGCGCCAGACGCATCGACGACGGCGCCCGCCGTGGCGTCCCAGGTCTCGACGAAAGCGCGGAGCTTGCGCGCCTGGCCCGGCTCGGCCGGCGAGTGCAGGCTCACGCGCGGGCGGGCATGAGCCAACGCCACGACGCGCGCGTGCAGGCTGCTCGCGCACACCGCCTGCGCGCCGGCGACGAGCGCACACAGGTCCCACAGGTGCAGCGACTCGAACACGCGCACCGACCGTGCCGGCAGCCGCGCCGCCAGGCGCTGCCGCAGCGCGAGGTCGTCGTGCCACGGCGCGGCCCCGGCGCGCCACAGCACGACGCCGAGGCCGCTGGCCGACTGCACCGCGCGCAACTGCGTCGCCAGCGTGCCGAGCGTCGCGTCGTCACCGAACCCGGCGTCGGCCTGCACCGCGACGTAGCCGTCGGGGAAGGCGTCGCGCAGCGCGGCGGGCTCGCCGCGCTGCGCGTGGTGCGCGATGGGCTGCGCGCACAGCGTCGCGACCCGCACCGCAGGGTCCGGCGCCAGGGTGGCGTCGACGCCCAGCGCCTGCAGTGTCGCCTGCGTGCGGCGGTCGCGCACGCTCAGCGCGTCGACGTCGCGCAGCTTGACCAGCACCTCGTGGCGCATCGCCGGCGGGCAGCGCGCGAGATCGACGCCGCCGACGCCTGCGACGACGAGCCGCCGGACCTGCGACAGTGCGCCGCGGGCGAGCAGGTACGGCGCGCGGTCGTCGCACCCCAGCCATCGGCGCAGCCAGGGTCGGCGCGTCGCGGGGCGCGGGCCGAGCCATGCCACCGTGGAGGGCGCCAGCTCGGGCGGCAGCAGCATCACCGCGGCCTGCCACGCGCTGCAGGTGAGCAGCTCGCCGCCGAGCTGCAGCGCGCGCAGCGGCGCGGCGCCGAAGCGCGCGGCGACCTCGGCCAGCGCGTGCACGCGGTGGCCACCCGCGGCGCGCAGGTCGCGCGACGCCAGGCCGGCGACGACCAACTCGTCGCGCGGCAGCAGCGCCTGCGCCAGGTGCGGGAACAGCAGGTCGCCGAGGTTGTGGCGGTCGCAGGCGCCAAACACGACGATCGGCTCACCACGCATCGCACCCGCTCCGGCGCGACTCGCGCGACCCGCAGCCCACGAGCCCACGCGGTTCAAGCGCACGCCGCGGATCCGGCTTCGCCGCTCCGCGGGCGACGCCGCCAGGAGGGGCGACCGAACGTCGCTTCCGGGGGGGCGTCACCGTTCACCCCGTCGATACGGTTTCATCAGCGCCTGCGGGTACGCGGCGCGGCGCGCCATCACGACCAGCGCGACGATCGCCATCGCGTACGGAAGCATCAGGTACACCTGATACGGCAGTTCGACGCCGAACACGCCACCGCCCGCCTGCTGAAGTCGCAGCTGCAGCGCGTCGAAGAACGCAAACAGCAGCGCCCCGAGCAGCGCCTTGCCCGGCCGCCACGAAGCGAACACCACCAGCGCGACGCACACCCAGCCGCGACCGTTGACCATGTTGAAGTAGAACGCGTTGAAAGCGGCCAGCGTGAGGAACGCGCCGGCGACGCCCATCAGTGCCGAGCCGGCGACGACGGCGCCGATGCGCACCCGCGCCACGCTCAGCCCCTGGCCTTCGGCGGCCGCCGGGTTCTCGCCGACCATGCGTACCGCCAGCCCGACCGGCGTGCGGTACAGCACGTACGCGATGACCGGCACCGCGAGCAGCGCCAAGGCCGTCAGCGCCGTCTGCTCGTCGAGCACCGGGATCGGTAGTCCCGCCATCGGCTCGAAGGTCGCCACCGTCGGCGGGCGTTCCACCTTGGGGAAGCTCACGCGGTACGCGTAGCTCGCCAGGCTCGTGGCCAGCAGCGTGATGCCCAGCCCCGAGACGTGCTGCGACAGCGCCAGCGGCACGGTCAGCACGCCGTGCAGCAGTCCGAATGCGGCGCCGGCGAGCGCCGCCGCGGCGACGCCGGTCCACAGTCCGGCGCCGTGGTACACGGCGAGCCAGCCGACGAACGCGCCGGCGACCATGATGCCTTCGACGCCGAGGTTGAGCACGCCGGCGCGTTCGCACAGCAGGACGCCCAGGGTGCCGAGGATCAGCGGCGTCGCGATGCGCAGCACCGCGGACCAGAACGACGCGGAGGCCAGCAGCTCGAGCGTCTCGGCCATCGCTCAGCTCCAGCGCACGCGGTACTGCGTGAGCATCGTCGCCACCAGCATCGCGATCAGCGCGACCGACACGATCACGTCGGCGATGTAGGTCGGCACGCCGACCGCGCGGCTCATGCTGTCGGCGCCGACCAGGATGCCGGCGACGAACACCGCCGCGGCGACGACGCCCAGCGGGTTCAGCATCGCCAGCATCGCGATCACGATGCCGCTGTAGCCGTAGCCCGGGCTCATGTCGAGCGTCACGTAGTGCGCGCGCCCGGCGACCTCGACCGCGCCGGCCAGCCCCGCGAGCGCGCCCGACAGCAGCGCGACCTTGACCGTGACCCAGCCCACCGGCATGCCGGCGAACGCTGCGGCGCGCGCGTTGGCGCCGACTGCGCGAATCTCGAAGCCGGTGGTCGTGAACTTCAGCAGCGCCCACAGCGCCAGCGCGAGGACGAGTGCAGCGAGCAGCCCGGTGTGCACGCGGCTGCGCTCGATCAGGCGGTCGAACTGCAGCGCGTCCTGCAGCGCCACGCTTTGCGGCCAGCCCAGGGCCGAAGGGTCCTTCATCGGCCCGTCGAGCAGCGCCGACACCGCGAGCAGCACGACGAAGTTCAGCAGCAGCGTGGTGACGACCTCGTCGACCCCCAGGCGCTTCATCAGCGCGGGGCCGAGCAGCAGCAACGCGCCTGCGGTCATCGCGCAGGCGACCATCAGCGGCCACAGCAGCCACGGGTGCAGGTCGAAGCCGACACCACCGTGCAACCCGCCGACCGCCACCGCGGCGATCGCTCCGGCGTACAGCTGCCCCTCGGCGCCGATGTTGTACAGCCGGGAGCGGAATGCCACTGCGGCCGCGAGCCCGGTGAGGATCAGCGGCGTCGCGCGCGTGAGCGTCTCGGCGACCGCGAAGCGCGAACCGAATCCGCCATCGAGCAGCAGTGCGTACGCGCGGCCTACCGGCGCGCCGGCCCAGGCGACCAGCAGCGAAGTGGCGAGCAACGTGAACGCCAGCGCGCCCAGCGGCGCGGCGAGCAGCATCGCGCGCGAGGACTCAGGGCGTCGTTCGAAGTGCATCCGTGGTCTTGTCGCCGGCCATCGCCAGCCCGATCGCCGCCAGTGTCCACTGCGCCGCCGGCTTCGCCGGCCCGAGGCGGCCGTGGTGCATCACGGCGATGCGGTCGGCCAGCGCGAAGATCTCGTCGAGGTCCTCGCTGATCAGCAGCACGGCGCTGCCCGTCGCGGCGGCGTCGAGCAGTTGCTGGTGCACGTAGGCCAAGGCGCCGACGTCGAGTCCCCAGGTCGGCTGGTTGGCGACGATCAGCACCGGGGGGCTCGCGTCGTCCGGGTCGCCCGTCAGCGCGCGGCCGAGGATGAGCTTCTGCATGTTGCCGCCCGACAGCGAGCGCGCACGCGTCTCGAGCCCGGAACCCTCGGTGCCGCGCACGTCGAAGCGTTCGACCAGGTCGCGCGCGTGCGCGCGCGCGCGCGCGCGGCGCAGGACGCCGGCGCGAGCGAACGTGGCGCTCGCGTAGCGCTCGAGGATGGCGTTCTCCCACAGCGCGAGGTCGCCGATGGTCCCTTCGGCATGCCGGTCCTCGGGTACGCGCGCGACGCGGGCCTCGACCCAGGCCCGCGGCCGCGCGGGCAGCGCGCGGCCGGCCACCATGAGCGTGCCGGCGTCGAGCGCGCGCTGCCCGCACAGGACCTCGGCCAGCACCTGCTGCCCGTTGCCCGCGACGCCGGCGACGGCAGCCACCTCGCCGGCGCGCAGCTCGAGGCTGACGCCGTCGAGCAAGCGGCGGGCGCCGGGGCCGTGCACCGTCGCGCCTCGCAGGGTGCACACCACGTCGCCCGTCGCTTGGGTGCGACGCTGCGCCGGCGCGACGCTGCGCCCGACCATCGCCTCGGCGAGCGTCGCCTTGTCGGCGCCCGCGGTGGGCAGCACCGCGACCAGCCGGCCGCCGCGAAGGATGGCCACGCGATGCGACACGCGAAGCACCTCGTCGAGCTTGTGGCTGATGAAGATCACCGACAGGCTCTGCGCGACCAGCTGCGCGAGCGTGGCGAACAGCGATTCGCTCTCGGTCGGCGTCAGCACCGCGGTGGGTTCGTCGAGGATCAGGATGCGCGCGCCGCGCACGAGCGCCTTCAGGATCTCGACGCGCTGGCGCTCGCCGACCGACAGGTCGCCCACGCGGGCATCGGGGTCGACCTGCAGGCCGAAGCGCGTGGCGGCAGCGAGCAGCTTGGCCCGTGCTGCGCCGCGGCGCGAGAGCGGCAGCCACAGTGGCTCGGAGCCGAGCATCACGTTGTCGAGCACGCTCAGGTTGTCGGCCAGCGCAAAGTGCTGGTGCACCATGCCGATGCCGCTGTCCAGCGCCGCCCTCGGGCGTCCTGGCGGCAGCCGCTTGCCGAACACCTCGATCGAGCCGTCGTCCGCGACGTAGTGCCCGAACAGGATCGACACCAGCGTGCTCTTGCCGGCGCCGTTCTCGCCGAGGAGCGCCAGCACTTCGCCGCGGTCGAGGTCGAGCGAGATGCCGTCGTTGGCCACCAGCGCGCCGAAGCGCTTCGTGATGTCCTTCAGGCGCAGCACCGGCATGGGGTCGCATTCTCGGCCATCGTCGGCGCCTTGCGGTGCGTGCCCCGGTCGGCGACGGGTCGGTCGTCGACGCGGATTGAACCGGTTGCGCGGGTGCGGCAACACAGCGACGAGTTCAACCCTCCCTTCGCCACGGCCGGCCGACGTCGTCCGCGCCGGGCTTGCCGAGCATCCTGCCGACGTCCCCAAGGAGCCATCGATGAACACGCTGACCCGCACCCTGCCCCTGCGCCTGACCGCCGCAACGATGGCCGCGGCGACGACCTTTGCGTTGTTCAGCGCCGTCGTCGACATCTCCGAACCCGAGCGCGGCACGATGATCGCGGCGGCCGCGGCCAGGCGGGCGGTGCAAGCCGGCGCTGTGGCGTCGACGCCGGTGGCGGTGGCCGGGTTCGTCGCCGGGGACGCCACGACGACGCCGGCGCGCTGACCCTCGGCGCGCTGGGCTGGCGGCGCGTGCAGGGCGGGCGCGCCGCCAGCCCAGCGCGCGCGCCCGGCCTCAGCGGGCGGTCGGCTTGGGCTGCGCGTCGTCGACCTTGACGCTGAACTTGCCGTCGAGGAGGTCCTTCTCGCGGGCGCGCACCTTGGCGACGAGATCCCCCGGGATCCTCTTCTCGAAGGTGCCGAGCGGGCTCAGCGAAGAGCCCTTGACCTTCATGTGCGAGTGATGGCCGTAGTCCTCGGCCTTGAAGCTGCCGGCCTTGACCGCTTTCAGCGCCGCGTCGATCGTCGGCTCCATGTGCCACAACGCCGAGGCCACCACGGTGTCCGGGTACTGGGCCTGCGTGTCGATGACGTTGCCGATCGCCAGCACCTTGCGTTCCTTGGCCGCGTCGGACACGCCGAAGCGCTCGGCGTACAGGATGTCGGCGCTGCGGTCGATCATCGCGAAGGCCGCCTCCTTGGCCTTCGGCGGGTCGAACCAGCTGTTGATGAAGGTGACCATGAACTCGACCCTCGGGTTGACCTCCTTCGCGCCGGCTATGAACGCGTTCATCAGCCGGTTCACCTCGGGGATCGGATAGCCGCCGACCATGCCGATCCTGTTCGACTTGGTCATGCCGCCGGCGATCATGCCGGTCAGGTACGCCGGCTCCTGGATGTAGTTGTCGAACACGCTGAAGTTCGGGGCCTGCGGTTTGCCGCTGCTGCCCATCAGGAACGCCGTCTTCGGGTAGTCCTTGGCCACCTTGCGCGCGGCGGCCTCGACGGCGAACGACTCGCCGACGATCAGCTGGTGGCCGGCCTCGGCGTACTGGCGCATCACGCGCTCGTAGTCGGCATTGGCGACGTTTTCGCTGAACACGTAGTCGATCTCGCCGCGCGCCACTGCCGTCTTCAGCGCCTTGTCGATGCGGCTGACCCACTGCTGCTCGACCGGCACGGTGTAGATCGCGGTGACCTTCAGCTTGGCCTGCGCGAAGGCAGGCGACGCGGCGAGCGTGCCGCCGAGCAAGGCGGCGGCGGCGATCAGGGCACGACGGCGGGACGGGGTCATGGGCGCTCCTGGGCTGGGGTGGGACGTGCACGCAATGTAGCAACGCGCGCTCGCGCCAACCAGGGTCCGCGCCAGCGGGGCCCCGCCTAGAATCCGATCGTCCCGCTCTGCTCCACGGGCCGTGCGCGCGCCCGCCTTCGATGAGTCCGAATCCCCTGACCGCCCTGTCGCCGCTGGACGGGCGCTACGCTGCCAAGGTGGCGGCACTGCGTCCGCTGCTGTCGGAGTTCGGCCTGATGCACCGCCGCGTGCAGGTCGAAGTCGAGTGGTTCATCGCGCTGTCGGACGCCGGCTTCGCCGAGTTCGCGCCGCTGTCGTTGGACGCGCGCGCGCTGCTGCGCGGCCTCGTCGAGCGCTTCGGTGAGGCCGACGCGCAGGCCATCAAGGACATCGAGAAGACGACCAACCACGACGTCAAGGCGGTCGAGTACTGGATGAAGTCGCGCTTCGACGGCCATGCCGAACTGCGCGCCGCCGGCGAGTTCGTGCACTTCGCGTGCACCAGCGAGGACATCAACAACACCGCGCACGCGCTGATGCTCGACGCCGCGCGTGAGCAGGTGCTGCTGCCGGCGCTCGACGCGGTGATTGGCAAGTTACGCGCCATGGCGCACGAGTTTGCCGCGCAGCCGATGCTCGCTCGCACACACGGACAGACGGCCACCCCGACGACGGTGGGCAAGGAGATCGCCAACGTCGTTGCACGGCTGGACACGGCGCGCGAGCGCATCGCCGGCGTGAAGCTGCTGGCGAAGATGAACGGCGCGGTGGGCAACTACAACGCGCACCTCGCGGCGTGGCCGCAGTTCGATTGGGAGAAGTTCGCGCGCCGTGTCGTCGAGGAGCGGCTGGGTCTGGCGTTCAACGCCTACACGATCCAGATCGAACCGCACGACGCGATGGCCGAGCTGTTCGACGCCGTCGCTCGCTGCGACACGATCCTGATCGACTGGTGCCGCGACGTCTGGGGCTACATCTCGCTGGGTTACTTTCGGCAGAAGCTCAAGCCCGGCGAGGTCGGATCGTCGACGATGCCGCACAAGGTCAACCCGATCGACTTCGAGAACGCCGAGGGCAAC
>CAZUBF010000137.1:0-9587 GCA_964618555.1 uncultured Azohydromonas sp. | reverse complement strand
ACGGTGGTGCGCAACGAGATGGAGATGGGCGAGAACGACCCGTTTCGCATCCTGCTGCAGCAGACGCTGGCGTCGGCATTCCAGTGGCACAACTACGGCAAGTCGACGATCGGCGCCCGTGCCGACGTCGAGAACGTCGACATCGAGCGACTGCGGGCGTTCTACCGCCAGCACTACCGGCCCGACAACGCGACACTGATCGTCTCCGGCAGTTTCGAACGCGGGTCGACGCTGTCCTGGATCGCCGACCAGTTCGGGCGCATCGAGCGCCCGGCGCAGGCGCGCTGGCTCGCGCCGACGCTCGACCCGGCGCAGGACGGCGAGCGCAGCGTCACGCTGCGCCGCGTCGGCGGCACGCCGGCGCTGCTGGCGGTGTACCACCTGCCGCCGGCGGCGTCGCCCGATTTCGCCGCCGCCGAACTGCTCGCCATCGTGCTCGGCGACACGCCCTCGGGTCGGCTGCACCGCCGGCTCGTCGAGGGCCGGCTGGCCGCCACGGTGTTCGGCGGCACGCTCGACACCGAGGAGCCGGGCGTCGCCTACTTCGGCGCGCAGCTCGGGCCGCAACAGGACGTCGACGCCGCGCGTGCGGCGCTGCTCGACACGCTCGAGGGCATCGCAACGGTGCCGGTGACCGCCGAGGAGCTCGAGCGCGCGCGCAACAAGTGGCTCAAGGCGTGGGAGCTGAACTTCAGCGACCCGCAGCGCGTCGGCGTGGCCTTGTCCGAGGCGATCGCCGCGGGCGACTGGCGCCTGTTCTTCCTGCAGCGCGACCGCGTGCGCGCGGCCACGCTGGCCGACGTGCAGCGCGTCGCCGCGCAGCGGCTGCTGGCGTCCAACCGCACGCTGGGCGCCTACGTGCCCACCGCGCAGCCGCAGCGTGCGCCGGCGCCGCAGCGCGTCGACGTCGCGGCGCAGCTCGAGGGCTTCCGGCCGCAGCCGGCCGCGGCCGCGGTGCCCGAGTTCGACCCGACGCCGGTGGCCATCGACGCGGCCACGCAGCGTTTCACGCTGGCGCACGGCCTGCAGGGCGCGCTGCTGCCCAAGCCGACGCGCGGCCAGGCCGTGCACGCCGTGCTGACGCTGCGCTACGGTGACGACCGGTCGCTGGCCGGGCAGGCCGAGGTCGAGGCGCTGCTCGCCCGGATGCTCGACAAGGGCGGCGGCGGGCTGACGCGCCAGCAGATCGAAGATCGGCTCGATGCGCTGCGCACCGAAGTGGCCTTGAGCGCCGGCGGCGGCACGCTGAACGTGACGCTGCGCACGCGGCGCGAGTTCGCGGTCGACGCGATCGCCCTGGTGGCGTCGCTGCTGCGTGCACCCGACCTGCCGGCCGACGCGCTCGAGGAGGTGCGCCGGCAAGTGCTCGCGGGCATCGCGTCGCAGCGCGACGATCCCCAGGCCGTCGTCGCCGAGGCGCTGGCGCGCCAAGGCAACCCGTACCCGCGCGGCGATCCGCGCCACGCACGCAGCTTCGACGAGCGTGCCGACGACGTACGCGACGTGACGGTGGCGCGATTGCGGGAGTTCCACCGAAGGTTCTACGGCACCGCGCACGCGCAGTTCGCCGCCGTCGGCGACTTCGACGCCGCTGCGCTGCGCGGTGCGGTCGAGCGCCATCTGGGCGGCTGGTCGGCTCCCGAGCGCTACGCGCGGATTGCGCGCCCCTGGCACGAGCCGGCCGCGGCCCGGCTGCAGCTGGACACGCCCGACAAGCAGAACGCCGTGCTCGGCGTGCAGCAGCGCGTGGCGCTGAGCGACCACGACGCCGACTACCCGGCGCTGACGCTGGCCAACCACCTGCTCGGCAGCGGGGGCGACTCGCGGCTGTGGCGGCGCATCCGCGAGAAGGACGGCCTGTCGTACGGGACCTGGAGCTACGTCGACTGGAGCCAGCACGAACCGCACTCGGTGTGGGGCGCCGGGGCGATCTTCGCGCCGGGCAACCGCGACGCCGTCGAACGTGCGTTTGCCGAGGAGGTGCGCGCGGCACTCGACGCCGGCTTCACCGCCGACGAGGTGCGCGCGGCGCGCGAGTCGCTGCTGGCGTTGCGCCGCCTGTCGCGTGCGCAGGACGACCGGCTGGCCGCCGCGCTGGCCGGCAACCTGCACCTCGGGCGCACGATGGCGGTGTCG
Organism: uncultured Azohydromonas sp.; assembly: GCA_964618555.1. Lineage (GTDB taxonomy): Bacteria > Pseudomonadota > Gammaproteobacteria > Burkholderiales > Burkholderiaceae_C > Calidifontimicrobium. Next base: position 7,451 of record CAZUBF010000137.1, on the reverse strand, counting down.
CAGAAGGTCGACGAGGCGATCGCAGCGCTGACGCCCGCCCAGGTCAACGCGGCGCTGCGCCGTCACCTCGACCCGGCGAAGTTCGTGCGCGTGCTCGCCGGCGACTTCAGCCGGCCGTAGGACCCGACCCGACGGCGTCGCCGGGGGCGCCCTTGAACGGGTTGCGCTCGTCGAGCTCGTCGACGTACAGCGAGACGTGCTCGCCCTCGCGCGCCAGGAAGTCGGCGACGGCGTCGCGGAAACGCGCGTCGCGCAGCCAGTGCGCCGAATGCGTGCGCACGGGCAGCAGCCCGCGCGCCATCTTGTGCTCGCCTTGCGCGCCGCCTTCGAAGCGGCGGTAGCCGTGCGTGATGCACCACGCCAGCGGCTGGTAGTAGCAGGCCTCGAAGTGAAGGCAGGGCACGTACTCGGTCGCGCCCCAGTAGCGTCCGTAGGCCACGCGCTGCGCGTCGTCGATCGCGATCAGCGATGCGGCGATGCGTTCGCCGCCGCGTGAGGCGACGAACAGCAGCCAGTGTGGCGCCATGGTGCGCGCCATCGTGCGGAAGAAGTCGCGCGTGAGGTACGGCGTCGAGTGGTGCGCGCGGTAGGTCAGCGTGTAGCAACGGTGAAAGAAGTCCCACAGCGCCTCGTCGATCTGATCGCCGCGGTACGCCGTGAAGATCACACCGGCTTCCGCGACGCGCCGGCGCTCCTGCGCGATCTTCTTGCGCTTGTCGCGCTGCAGCCGCGCCAGCAGGTCGTCGAAGCCCACGAGCGGCGCGCCGGCCGGCGCCGTCCAGTGGAACTGCACGCCTTCGCGCAGCAGCCAGCCGGCGCGCGCGAAGGCGGCGCGGTCGACGTCGTCGACGAACAGCACGTGCGCCGACGACAACGCCAGCCGATCGGCGATCTCGGCGATCGAGCGCACCAGGATGTCGCGCGTCGCGTCGTCGCGCGCCAGCAGGCGCGTGCCCGGCACCGGCGTGAACGGCACCGCGCCGAGCAGCTTGGGGTAGTAGGCAAGTCCGGCGCGGCGGTACGCGTCGGCCCAGGCCCAGTCGAAGACGTACTCGCCGTACGAGTGGCCCTTCAGGTAGAGCGCGCAGGCGCCGGTGGTCCGGCCGCCGCGCGCGACGCTGACGAACCGCGGCGCCCACCCCGTGTCGGGCACGGCACTGCGCGAGGCGTGCAGCGCGGCGAGGTACTCGTGGCGCAGGAACGGCGTCGGCGACGGTTGCTCGGCGAGCAGCGCGTTCCACGTCGCGGCGTCGATCGAACGCGGGTCCTCGTGGACCCGGATGACATAATCGTCCGCAGTGAAATCGCCGTCCGACAAGCGGGCCTACCGATGCTGAAAGCGGCGCTGGCGCAGATCAATGCCACGGTGGGCGATCTCGACGGCAACGCCCGGCGCATCGTCGCCGCCGCGCGCGAGGCCCACGCCGCCGGCGCGTCGCTGGTGCTGGCGCCCGAACTCTCGCTCAGCGGCTACCCGCCGGAGGACCTGCTGCTGCGCCCCGCCTTCATGCAGGCCTGCGCGCGCGCCCTGCAGGGCGTGGCCGAAGCGCTGGTGGATTGCGAGGGGTTGCATGTGGTCGTCGGGCACCCGCACCAGTTCGGCGAGCGCGGCGATGTTAGGACCAAGTCGTTCGCGATGCAGCAGCGCTTCAACGCGGCCTCGGTGCTCGCCGCAGGCCGGGTGATCGCGACGTACTGCAAGCGTGAGCTGCCGAACTACCAGGTGTTCGACGAGCGGCGCTACTTCGCGTCGGGACGCGACGCCGGCCACGGCCCGGTGGTGTTCGACGTCGGCGGCGTTCGCGTCGGACTGCTGATCTGCGAAGACGCCTGGTTCGACGAACCGGCGCGAAGCGCACGCGCCGCCGGCGCCCAGGTGCTGGCGGTGCTCAACGCGTCGCCGTTCCACCTCGACAAGGCCGACGAGCGCGAGAGGCGCATGGCCGAGCGCGCGCGCGACGTCGCACTGCCTGTGCTGTACGCGCACCTCGTCGGCGGCCAGGACGAGGTGGTGTTCGACGGCGCGTCCTTTGCCGTCGACGCGCAGGGCCGGCTGGCCGCGCGCGCGCCGAGCTTCGAAGCGGCGCTGACCTTCGTCGAGGTCGACGGCGCCGCGGTGCGCGGGCCGCTGGCGCCGCTGCCCGACCCGCTGGCGCAGGCCTGGGGCGCGCTGGTGCTGGGCGTGCGCGACTACGTCGGCAAGAACGGCTTTCCCGGCGCGATCATCGGGCTGTCGGGCGGTATCGACTCGGCGCTGGTGCTGGCCGTCGCCGTCGACGCGCTCGGGGCCGAACGCGTGCGCACGGTGATGATGCCGTCGCCCTACACCGCCGAGATGTCGTGGCTCGACGCGCGCGAGATGGCGCACCGGGTGGGCGTGCGGCACGACGAGATCTCGATCGCATCGATGTTCGAGTCGTTCAGAGCTGCGCTGGCGCCGGTGTTCGCCGGGTGGCCCGAGGACACGACCGAGGAGAACATCCAGGCGCGCGTGCGCGGCACGCTGCTGATGGCGCTGTCGAACAAGACCGGGTCGATCGTGCTGACCACCGGCAACAAGAGCGAAATGGCCACCGGCTACTGCACGCTGTACGGCGACATGGCCGGCGGCTTCGCCGTGATCAAGGACGTGGCCAAGACGCTCGTGTACCGCCTGGCCGAGTGGAAGAACCGGCAGCCGAACCTGCGCGCCGACGGCAGTGTCGGGCCGGTGATCCCCGAGCGCATCATCACGCGTGCGCCGTCGGCCGAGTTGAAGCCGGACCAGACCGACCAGGACAGCCTGCCGCCCTACGAGGTGCTCGACGCGATCCTCGCGCGCTACATGGAGGACGACCAGGGCGTCGACGAGATCGTCGCGGCCGGATTCGACCGCGGCGTCGTCGAGCGCGTGGCGCATCTGATCAAGGTCAACGAGTACAAGCGCCGCCAGGCGCCGGTGGGCATCCGCATCACGCATCGTGCGTTCGGGCGCGACTGGCGCTATCCCATCACCTCGAAGTTCCGTGCTTAAATCGCCTGCAGTGTCCAGCGTGTGGAGTGAGCGATGAAGCAGATCACCGCCATCATCAAGCCGTTCAAGCTCGAGGAGGTCCGCGAAGGGCTGGCCGAGGTCGGCGTGTCGGGATTGACGGTGACCGAAGTCAAGGGTTTCGGCCGGCAGAAGGGTCACACCGAGCTGTACCGCGGCGCCGAGTACGTGGTCGACTTCCTGCCCAAGGTGAAGATCGAGGTCGTCGTGAAGGACGGCGACGTGGAGCGCTGCATCGAGGCGATCGTGAAGAGCGCGAAGACCGGCAAGATCGGCGACGGCAAGATCTTCGTGACCCCGGTCGAGCAGGTGGTGCGCATCCGCACCGGCGAGACCGACGAAGCGGCGATCTGAGCCGCCCCGCGGCGGCGTGTCAGATGCGGCTGTAGTCGTCGGGTGCGACGGCCCGCACGGCGGCGGCGGCCACGCGGTCGAGCAGACGCAACACGTCGTCGTCGACGATCAGCGCCGCGTGCTGTGCGTCGGTGACGAAGCCGCGACGGTGGCCGGTGGCCATGAACTGCAGCAGCGCGTCGTAGTAACCGTCGACGTTGAGCAGCGCGACCGGCTTGTCGTGGTAGCCCAGCTGCTGCCACGACCACACCTCGAACAGTTCCTCCAGCGTGCCGATGCCTCCGGGCAGCGCGACGAATGCGTCGGCGCGCTCGGCCATCAGCCGCTTGCGCTCGTGCATCGTCTGCACCACGTGCAGCTCGCTCAGTCCGCGGTGCCCGACCTCGCGCAGCATCAGCGCCTGCGGGATCACGCCGACGACGCGCCCGCCCGCGGCCAGTGTCGCGTCGGCGACGGCGCCCATCAGGCCGACGCGCCCGCCGCCGTAGACCAGCTGCGCACCGCGCGCGCCGAGCGCATCGCCGAGGCGGCGAGCCACCTGCTCGAACACCACGTCGTCGCCGACGCGCGAACCGCAATACACACACACCGACAGCGTCATGGGCCGCACCCGCCGTTCACCGCAGCGGCGATTGTGCCGCGCGGGGCTCAGCGCGGCGGCGCCGGCCGCCACGTGATCAAGCGCGTGCCGCACACCGCGTCGTGCCAGAACTGGCGCTGCGGGTGCAGCCGCGCGAGCGCGGCATAGGCCAGCACGCCCGCCGCGAGCAGCCCGAACACCGCGCCGCCCGAGCGCAGCCCGGCCACGTGCGCCGAGCCCAGTGCCGGCAGGAACCAGATCCACGACAGCAGGTAGCGCGCCAGTGCGCGCCCCTGGCCCACCGGGCGGCCGTTGGCGCCGACCAGGCGGATGTGCCAGGCCTTCATCGCCACCGTCTGCCCGCCGTGCGACCAGAACCAGACGAAGTAGATCGCCAGCACGACGAACAGGAACGCCATCAGGCCGCCGCGGCCCTCGAGGGCGTGACGTTGCTGCGTGAGCGACGAGTACAGGTAGCCGGCGATCATCACCACGCCGAACAGCAGCACGCCCTCGTAGACGAAACACGCCAGGCGCCTGGCCAGGCCGGGCGTGTCGGCGGCCTGCGGCGGCGCAGCGCTCAACGCGCGTTCCCGCGCGGGGGCGCCGACGCCGACTCGCGCACCGGGGCGGCCTGCGCGCCACGGCGCGGCAGCAGCGTCGACCCGTCGACGAAACCGGGCGTGGCAACGATCTTCGGCAGGCCGGCCTGCTGGTGGCGCGGCGGCTCGGCCTGTCGCGTCAGGGGCCTCGTCGTCGCGCCGGGTGCGGCCTGCACGATCGCCGGGGCCACCGGGCGCTCGGTGACTGCCGGCAGCGGATCGACGACGGTCGACTTGCCGCCCGCCGGCGCCGTGGCGGGCGCGGGCACGCGTGTCCCGCGGCTTTGCGCCTGGTCGATCAGGCGCCTGCGTTCGTCCGGGGACAGCGACTGGTAGGCCTGCCATTGCGCCTGCCGCTCTTGCACGCTGAGCGCGCTGGCCTGCTGGAACTGCACGCGGGCGCGCCGCCGGTCGGCAGCGCTCATCGCGGCCCACTCGGTCATGCGCTCCTGCATCAGGCGCTGGTCGTGCGATGAGAAGCGCGGATAGCGCGCCGCCAACTCGACCCAGCGCTGCTGCTGTTCATCGTCGAGCGACGCCCACACCGGCGCCAGCGGCGCCAGCACGCGCGCCTGCGGCGCGCTGAGCGACTTCCAGGCGATGCTGCCCGGCGCCGCCTTCGGTGCAGCGCCCCGCGCGGGTGAGGCCGCCGGTGCCGGTTGTGCCATCGACAGACCGGCCGCAGCCCAATGCAGCGCCGTCAGCGCGACCACGGCGCATGTGACGCGAACCGAGATCGGGCGGGCAGGGCGTCGCATCGCGCGCCGTGGTCAGCGCTGCCCGCCCTGGCGCAGGAACTCCTGGAAGCCGGGGTCGGAATAGGCCGCCGGGGGCAGCACGTCGGTCAGCAGCCGCGCGTCGATCTCGGCCGCGGCGCGCAGTCGTGCCTGCTGCTGGTGCTGCGCGATCGCCCACACACCGGCGAGCAGCGCCAGCACCGGCACCCAGGCCCCCCAGCGCTGCCACCGCGGCGGGCGCGGCACCGACACGCCGGCGGCCGCCGGCACCAGCACCGGCGACGTGCGCCGCTGTGCCTGCGCCAGCGCGACGGCGCGCTGGCGAGCGTGGCGCAAGCGCGCGTCGATCGGCGCCGGGGTTCGGGCGACGCCGGCGTCTAGCCGTGCGGTCACGCGCGCGGCAAAACGCGCCTCGAGCAACTCGGGCTCGGCGTCGTGGGCGGTGGCGGCTTGCGATGTCATGAGTGTCACGGTGCAATGCCTCGCTGACGCAGGGCCCGCGCCAGCGCGTGCACCGCGCGCGAGCAATGCGTCTTCACGCTGCCTTCGGTGCAGCCCATCGCCAGGGCCGTCTCGGCCACGTCGAACTCCTCCCAGTAACGCAGGAGAAATGCCTCCCGTTGACGCGCCGGCAGCCGGGCGATCTCGTCCTCGATGGCCTGCAGCGTCTGCAGGCGCGACACCGTGGTCTCGGCGCCGTCGGCGCCGCCTTGCAGCGCGCCCAGGTGCTCGAGCAGGTCGAAGTCGGGGTCGTCGGAACCGGCTTCGAGGTCGGACAGATTCTGCATCACGCCGTCGCGCACGCGCTGGCGGCGGAACCAGTCCATCGTCGCATTGCCGAGGATGCGCTGGAACAACGGCGCGAACTCGGCCACCGGGCGGTCGGCGTAACGCTCGGCCAGGCGGATCATCGCGTCCTGCACGATGTCCAGCGCAGCGTCGTCGTCGCGCACCGCGTACACGGTGCGCTTGAACGCGCGCTTTTCGACGCTGGCGAGGAAGTCGTCCAGTTCCTTGTCGGTGGCCAAGTCGGCAGCAAGCGGGGCGTGACGGGCCGGCGATTGTGTCATCGCGGCCTTGGCCGGCGGCCCGGTGCCATAATGCTGCACTCGCACAACGCTCTTTGGGGTCTCGAGCGGGCGCCCGACCCGGGCGCCTCGTTTTTGACCGCGCAGGTTCCGAATCCGCCTCACGAGGGCGCGAGGAGGGGCACCGATGGTTTTTCGTCAGAGAAAATCACTGAGGTTCGACACATGGACATGTCTGCCGCGGAAGTCAAGCGTGCCAGCGTCGCCGACGCCCAGGCGCAACCGCAGAACTCTTCCCCCACCGACCCGAACGGGTCGGAGATCCTGGTTCGCTGCCTGCAAGCCGAAGGGGTCAAGTACCTCTGGGGCTACCCGGGCGGCGCCGTGCTGTACATCTACGACGCGCTGTACAAGCAGGACACGATCGAGCACGTGCTGGTGCGCCACGAGCAGGCCGCCGTGCACGCCGCCGACGGCTACGCGCGCGCCACCGGCGAGGTCGGTGTCGCGCTGGTGACCTCGGGCCCGGGCGTGACGAACGCGGTGACCGGCATCGCCACCGCGTACATGGACTCGATCCCGATGGTGATCATCACCGGGCAGGTGCCGTCGCCAGCGATCGGACTCGACGCGTTCCAGGAGTGCGACACGGTGGGCATCACGCGCCCGATCGTCAAGCACAACTTCCTCGTCAAGGACGTGCGCGAGCTGGCGCTGACGCTGAAGAAGGCGTTCCACATCGCGCGCACCGGCCGCCCCGGACCGGTGGTCGTGGACATCCCGAAGGACGTGTCGCTGAAGACGGCGCCGTTCCACTACCCCGAGCGCGTCGAGATGCGCTCGTACAACCCGGTGCGCAAGGGCCACGGCGGCCAGATCCGCAAGGCGGTGCACCTGCTGATGAACGCCAGGCGGCCGTACATCTACACCGGCGGCGGCGTGATCCTGGGCAACGCGTCGGCCGAGCTGCGCGAACTGGTCGACCTGGTCGGCGCCCCGTGCACGAACACGCTGATGGGGCTGGGCGCGATCCCGGCCAGCGAGCCGAAGTTCCTCGGCATGCTCGGCATGCACGGCACCTACGAGGCGAACATGGCGATGCAGCACTGCGACGTGCTG
>CAZUBF010000136.1:0-9609 GCA_964618555.1 uncultured Azohydromonas sp. | reverse complement strand
TGCGCGCCCAGTCGACCAGGTCGCAGATCAGCGCCGGCTGGTCGCCGAAGGCCAGCGAATAGACGACGCCGGCCTCGTCGGCGCGACGCGCCAGCAGCGGCCCGCAGAACGCGTCGGCCTCGACGGTGACGTTGACGACGTGCTTGCCGTGCGCGAACGCGTCCAGGCAGTGGTCGACCGCGTGCACCGGCGCGCCGGTGCACTCGACGACGACGTCGATCGCCGGGTGCGACACCAGCGCCTGCCAGTCGTCGCCGACATGCGTCGTGCCCTCCTTCAGTGCGGCGTCGATCGACGCCGCGCGCACGCGCGCGGGGTCCCAGCCGACGCGTGCGAGGTTGCGGCGCGCGTCTTCGGGCGACAGGTCGGCGATTGCCGCGAGGTGCACGCCGGGCGTGCGCGGCACCTGCGCCAGGTACATCGAGCCGAACTTGCCGGCGCCGATCAGGCCGACGCGGATCGGTCGGCCTTCGGCCTGGCGCCGCAGCAGTTGCAGATGCAGGCTCATCGAGGGGTGCTCGCGGGGTCGATGCGGCGCAGTCTGCCACGCCGCAGCGCTCGGCTCCCGGGCAGGGTCAGGGCCGCGCCAGCACCTCGGTCATGCGTCGACGCTGCGCCGCGTCGGGCCGTGCGCCGTGCAGCGCGGCCATGTTCTGGTCCAGGTGCACCGGGTTGCCGGTGGCCGGGATCGCGCAGGTCACCGCCGGATGCGACAGCTCCCACTTCAGCACGAACGCAGCCCAGGTGTCGACGCCGAGCTCGGCGCGCGCCCAGTCCGGCAGCGGCCGCCCGGCGAGCCGGCGCAGCGTGTCGCCGCCGTCGAACGGGCGGTTGACGATCACCGCCACACCGCGCGACGCGGCCAGGTCGAGCAGCGGCTCGGCGCTGCGGTCGGCCGGGTTGTAGGTGAGCTGCACGAAGTCCAGCCGCTCGCGGCGCAGCAGCCGTTCGACCTCGTCGTGCCGCCGGCCGTGCGAGGTGGTGATGCCGACGTAGCGCACGCGGCCGGCGTCGCGCGCCGCGCGCAGCGTGCGCAGGTGCGCCTCGGTGCCCAGCAGGTTGTGCACCTGCATCAGGTCGAACCGGTCGCGGCGCCACAGCCGCAGCGAATCGTCGAGCTGCGTGCGACCGCCGGGGCCGAACGGCGTCCAGATCTTGCTCGCGGCGAACACCCGGTGCGCCGCGTTGCCGCCCGGCGTCACCTCGGCCAGCAGTTCGCCGACCACGCGCTCGGCGCTGCCGTACATCGGCGACGAGTCGATCATGCCGCCGCCGGCGGCGACGAAGCGCTGCAGCACCTGGCGCAACCGAGCGCGGTCGACGGCGTCGTCGCCGACGTCGAAGGTCAGCCAGGTGCCCAGGCCGACGGCGTTCAGCGCCTCGCCGCTGACCGGAATCGCCTTGCGCCACGTCGTCGCGGTCGAGGCCCCGACCGCCGGCGCGAGGGTCGCCGTGGTCGCGGCCAGCCAGGCGCGTCGGGTGATCGTCATGGGCGTTCGGAGTCGGGCGCGCGGCACGGGTTCCGGCCCGCGGTCGGCGCGCCACGATGCATCGTGTTGCAGTTTCGGGGGACGGTGGTTGTAACCTCGGCCTCTGCTGCCCAGGAGAATCCCCCCCGATGCTCGGAGAGTTCAAGCCGGTCGCGTTTGACCGTCACGGCCGGCGCCGCAGGCGCGCCGGCCTGCCCCGCTGGCTGGTGCTGCTGCTGCTGGGCATCGGCGCCGGCGCCGCAGGGGTCGTCTACGTGCAGGAGCGGCACCTGCCCCCACGCCTGTCGTACGACGCGTCGAATCGCCTGCAGCAGGCCTACGAGAAGGCCGAGTCCGAGCGCCAGCGTCTGTCGCGCGAGCTCGCCGAGACGGGCCGAAAGCTCGAGACCGCGCAGGCCGAGTCGCAGCGGCTCGGCGAACAGCTCGCCGACAGCCGGCGCAGCGTCGAGGGGCTGCGTGCCGACGTCGCGACGCTGGTCGCCGCACTGCCGCCCGACCCGCGCGGCGGCGCGGTCGCGGTGCGCGCGGCGCGCCTGCGCGCCGGCGACCAGGCACTGGCCTACGAGGTGCTGCTCACGCGCGACAAGCCGGGCACCCGTGCGCTCGCCGGTCAGCTGCAGTTCGTCGTGAGCGGGCGCGCAGCCGGCGGCGGTGAGGCCACGGTGACGCTGCCGGCGGTGGCGGTGTCGATCGGCACCCACCACAGCGCCAGCGGGGAGCTGCCGCTGCCGCGCGGGTTTGCACCGCAGCAGGCCACGCTGCGCATCACCGACGGGCCCGGCGGCGCCCTGCTGGGCATGCGCGTGCTGTACGTGCGCTGAGCGCGGGCGGTCAGGCCGGCGCGGCGCCAGGGTCGTGCCGGCGGAACATGCCCCAGCCTTCCATCGTCAGCACGAGGTCGCCGTCCTGGTTGATCACCTCCCAGCGCGTGCGCACCAGACCCACGTCGGGGCGGCTGTTCATGGGTCGCGCTTCGAGCACCTCCATGCGCATGTGCAGCGTGTCGCCGGGGTACACCGGCTTGAGCCAGCGCAGGTGGTCGACGCCGGGCGAGCCGAGGCTCGACGATTCGAGCAGGTAGGCGTCGCACATCATGCGCATCGCCAGCGCGCAGGTGTGCCAGCCGCTGGCCGACAGGCGGCCGAACAGCGACGCTTCGCCGGCCGCGTCGTCGAGGTGGAACGGCTGCGGATCGAAGTCGCGCGCGAACGCGATCACCGCCTCGCGCGTCAGCGTGGCGGCGCCGAACTCGCGCACGCGGCCCACCGGGAAGTCCTCCCACCAGTAGCGGATGGCGCGCGGGGTGTCGGCGTCTGGCATCGGTGGCGGATCGTCGTGCAGGCGCGGCAAGCATAGCGTCGCACCGCGCCGTCGGACATCGCGTGGGCGAATGCGCGCTGGGCCGACAATGCGCCGACCCGTTCAACCCGCGGCGCGGCAATCGACATGACGATCCTGATCCTCGGCCTGGTGGTGTTCCTCGGCGTGCATTCGGTGCGCATCGTCGCCGACGGCTGGCGTGCGACGACGATCGCGCGCATCGGCGCGGGCGCCTGGAAGGGGCTGTACTCGGTGCTGTCGCTGGCCGGCTTCGTGCTGATCGTCTGGGGCTACGGGCTGGCACGCCACGATCCGGTGCCGCTGTGGACGCCACCGGTGGCGACGCGCCACGTCGCCAGCCTGCTGACGCTGGCGTCGTTCGTGCTGCTGGCCGCCGCCTACGTGCCGCGCAACGGCATCAAGGCGGCGCTCGGCCACCCGATGCTGCTGGGCGTCAAGCTGTGGGCCTTCGCGCACCTGCTGGCCAACGGGACGCTCGCCGACGTGCTGCTGTTCGGCGCGTTCCTCGCGTGGGCGGTGGTCGACTTCCGCGCGGCGCGCCGCTGCGACCGGGCGGCCGACGTGCCGCAAGCGACCGGCACGCTGGCCGGGACCGCGGCGGCGGTGGCGGTCGGCGTCGGGGCCTGGGCCGCATTCGCCTTCTGGCTGCATGCGGCGTGGATCGGCGTCGCGCCGTTCGCGCGCTGACGCGCCGTCAGCCGTCGGCGTACTTGATCGTGCAGCCGTAGGCCTGCGTCGTCGGCGTGCCCACCGGCTTGCCGGCCAGCACCTCGGGCAGCGCCTGCTTGACGTGGTTGGTCGCCTTCTCGATGTCGGCGATGCGCCCGCTGGGAATGCTGTCGATCGCGCCGGCGTAGGCCAGCCTGCCCTGCGCGTCGATGATGTACATGTGCGGCGTCACGCGCGCGCCGTAGGCGCGGCCGACGCGGCCGTCGGGGTCCATCAGCGTCGCCGTCGCCGCGGCGCCCTGCTGCTGCATCCACTGCGCCATCGCCTGCGGCGTGCGGTAGTCGCCGCTGGTCTCGGCCGTGGAATTGACCGCCAGCCACACGGCGCCCTGCGCGACGGCGCTCTTCTGCGTGCCCTGCATGTTGCGGCTGTCGTAGTGCTTGCGCACGAACGGGCAGCCGGGGTTGACCCACTCGAGCACGACGGTCCTGCCCTTGAAGTCGGCCAGCGAGACGGTGCGCCCGTCGACGTCCTTGGCGCTGAACGCCGGCGCCGGCTGGCCCACCGCCGAGGCGGCACAGGCGCCGCCGGCGAGCGCGAGTGCGGCTGCGGCGAGCGAGGTGTGGACGAACGATTTCGCGATCATCGACGGCTCCTTGATGACGACGTTGACAACGACCGATCCGACGGCGGAGGGTCCGTCGACGGCTACGGCGACGACAGCGCCGCCGCTCGCGTCGCGGCGATGGCCGCGCGCACCTCCTGCACGCTCAGGAACTCGCCGAGCAGCTGCGGTGTCGCGGCGCCCGGGCGGTACAACGCATACACCGGCACCCCGTTGCGTCCCAGCCGCGCGAGTTCGGCGGTGATCGCCGCGTCGCGCCGCGTCCAGTCGGCACGCAGCAACGCGACCTTGTGCAGTTCGAAGTCGGCCATCAGCACCGCGTCGCTGAACACGGTGCGCTTGTTGAACTGGCAGGTCACGCACCACGCCGCGGTGAAGTCGACGAACACCGTGCGGCCCTGCGCGTTGAGCGCCGCGACGCGCTCGGCGCTCCAGGGTTGCCAGCGGTCGTCGGCCGACGCCGCGACCGGTGCCGGCGCGGCGTCGTCGCGCAGCGAAGGCCAGGCCCAGGCCAGCGTCAGCGCGAGCACCGCGAGCGAGGTCGCACCGAACCCGAGCCGGCCGCGCGGCCCCATGCCCGGGGACCCCAGCGCCCACGCGACGAAGGCCACCGCGACCAGCAGGCCGAGCACGCCCGCGGCGCCGTCGACGCCGACCTGCTGGCCGAGCACCCACAGCAGCCACACGACGGTGGCGAACATCGGGAACGCCATCAGCGCCTTGAAGCGCGCCATCCACGCGCCGGGGCGCGGCAGCAGCCGCGCCAGCGCCGGCCACGCGCTCGCCGCGAGGTACGGCAGCGCCATGCCCAGCCCGAGCGCGGCGAAGATCGCCAGCGCCTGGGCAGCCGGCAGCGTCGCCGCGACGCCGAGCGACGCGCCCATGAACGGCGCGGTGCATGGCGACGCCACCGCCACCGCCAGCACGCCGGTGAGCGCCGAGTCGGCCAGCGGATGGCGCGCGCGCGCCGCCGCGAGATTGCCAGGCAGCATCGAGCCGAACTCGAACACCCCCGCGAGGTTCAACCCGATCAGCGTGAACAGCACCGCCAGCGCGCCGACGAACAGCGGCGACTGCAACTGGAAGCCCCAGCCGAGCTGTTCGCCGCCTGCACGCAGCGCGAGCAGCAGGCCGGCCAGCACCAGGAAAGACGCCACCACGCCGGCCGTGTAGGCGAAGCCGCCGGCCAGCAGCGCGCGCCGGTCGTGCGCGTGCGAAGCGAACCCGATCACCTTCAGCGACAGCACCGGGAACACGCAGGGCATCAGGTTGAGCAGCGCGCCGCCGACGAGCGCCAGCAGCAGCGCAAGCGCGAAGCCGGGCGCCGCGGTCCGCGGCGGCGGCACGAAGGCGTCAGCCGGCGTCGCGGCGGTTGCGGCGACGCCGGGCGTCGCACTGCCCGGCGCCGGCCACGTGCCGTCGACCGCGAAGCGCACCTGCACGCCGGCGCCGCTGCCCGGCGACGCCAGCACGGCGACCAGTTGCGCGGGGCTCTCGCTGCGCTGCGCCGACAGCGGCACGCGCACTTCCCAGCGCCGCCCGTCCCAACGCTGGGTGGTGCGCGCGGCGTTGTCGATCACGCCCGGCAGCTCGGGGAAGAACGTCAGCGCCTGCCCCTGAAGGCGCTCGGGTAGAGCGTCGACGGCGACGACCAGCGCACCGGCGTCGACGCGCGCGCTGGCCGTGGCGTCGACGGCTTGCGGATGTGCCGCCCAGGCGGCCTCGAAGCGCGGTGCGTGTGCCGAGGTCGCGGCCTGCGCCGGGATGCTCAGCGCGAAGTCGCCGCCCTCGGGGATGCACACGTCCTTGCACACCAGCCAGTCGGCGCGCAGCTTCACGTCCAGGCGCGGCGCGGCGAAGTCGTCGGGCACGGTGACGCGCACCGGCAGCAGCAGGCGGCCTTCGTGGCCGAAGTTCATCAGCGGGCCCACCGGCAGCGCCTGCGGGGTCGGCCACTCGATGTCGCCGGCCGTGAATCCGGGCGGCAGCGTCCACTCGAAGGTGGTCGGCAGCCCGGAGTCGCCGGGGTTCTTCCAGTACGTGTGCCAGTGCGGCGCGTGGTCGATCGCCAGCCCCAACCACAGCGGCTTGCCCGGCGCGACGCCTTCGGGGGCATGCGCCAGCAGTTCGGCGCGCACCTGCTCGGTGGCCACCACCGCGCCGGTGGGCAGTTGCGCCAGTGCGGCGAACGGCAGCGCGAGCACGCAGGCGGTCAGCAGTCGACGCAGCGAGGACATGGGGCGTTGGAAGGCGCGAGGCGCCGCGGGTTCCGGGTGCCGCCGATTATCGGCAGCGTGCCGCCGACGCCCGTTGCGCAGGGTCGAACGCGCGCGTGCACGCCGGGCCGCGGAGCGTCGCGGGTTTGCCCCTATAATCCCGCGGCTTTGCTGCCAGTGAACGCGAAAGGGCACGGATGTCCGAACGGCCGTACCGGTCTGGCGTCTGGGCCGACGAGGACGACGAAGCGGTGCGCCGCGACGTCAAGCCGCTGACGCGTGAGCAGGCACAGGCGCTGAGGGAGAAGGACCCGCCGGTATCGCCGTGGCGGGTGGTCGCGACGCAGATCGCGGTCGGGCTGGTGGTGGCCGCCGCGGGCGTGCTGCTGACCGGTGAAGCGGCGATCGGCTGGTCCGCGCTGTACGGCGCGGCGGTCGTGGTGGTGCCGGGGGCCTTGATGGCGCGCGGCATGACCAGCCGGCTCTCGAGCATGTCGCCCGGCACCAGTGCCGTCAGCTTCATGTTGTGGGAGTTCGTCAAAATCGCGGTCTCGGTGGCCATGCTGGCGCTGGCGCCGCGGATCGTGCAGCCGCTGAGCTGGCCGGCTTTGCTGGTGGGCCTGGTGGTGTGCATCAAGGTGTACTGGGTGGCGCTCGCGTGGCGCCGCCGCTGAGAACAACGACGCGACGGAACAGACGAACATGGCAGCCTCCGGCAACGCGCCCACGCCCGGCGAGTACGTCCAGCACCATCTGGTGCACCTGCAGAACAAGTCGCAGGTCGGTCCGGTGGACTTCAGCGTCGTCAACTACGACTCGCTGTTCTTCTCGGTCGTGCTCGGCGTGCTGTTGTGCTGGGTGCTGTGGCTGGCCGCGCGCAAGGTCACCTCGGGCGTGCCGGGCCGCTTCCAGGCCGCCGTCGAGTTCCTCGTCGAGATGGTCGACTCGCAGGCCAAGGGCATCGTGCACAACGCGGCCAGCCGCAAGTTCGTCGGCCCGCTGGCCCTCACGGTGTTCCTGTGGGTGTTCATGATGAACTTCATGGACCTGCTGCCGGTGGACCTGATCCCGCAGATCTGGCACGCCGCCGGCCCGGCGCTGGGCATGAAGGACTACATGCGCGTCGTGCCCACCGCCGACCTGTCGATCACGATGGGGTTGTCGGTGACGGTGCTGCTGATCTGCCTGTACTACAACGTGAAGATCAAGGGCCTGGGCGGCTGGGTGCACGAGCTGTTCACCGCGCCCTTCGGCAGCCACTTCCTGCTGTGGCCGGTGAACTTCGCGATGCAGATCATCGAGTTCGTCGCCAAGACCGTCTCGCACGGCATGCGACTGTTCGGCAACCTGTACGCCGGCGAGCTGATCTTCATCCTGATCGCGTTGATGGGCGGCGCGTGGTCGCTGTCGGCCACCGGCATCGGCCTGATGATCGGGCACATCGTCGCGGGCACCGTGTGGGCCATCTTCCACATCCTGATCATCACGCTGCAGGCGTTCGTGTTCATGATGCTGACGCTGGTCTACGTCGGTCAGGCCCACGACTCGCACTGAGTCCGCGCGCGGTATCGCCGTTTCTCGCTTTCCTGCTTTCCATCCCCAAACCCCTCTGACTAGGAGTCATCATGGAAGTCATCAGCTTTGTCGCCCTGGCCGCCGGCCTGATCATCGGCCTGGGTGCCGTCGGCGCCTGCATCGGCATCGGCATCATGGGCAGCAAGTACCTCGAGTCGGCCGCGCGCCAGCCCGAACTGATGGGCGAACTGCAGACCAAGATGTTCCTGCTCGCCGGCCTGATCGACGCGGCGTTCATCATCGGCACCGGTATCGCGCTGTGGTTCGCCACCGCCAACCCGTTCCTCGGCCAGATCGCGAACCTGCCGAAGTAATCCGCAGCGGTTCGCGTCGCGCCGCCGCGCCACCACGCGCGCGCCGGCACCGTCATCCAGTGATCGAGGCCCCGAAGTGAGCATCAACGCTACCCTCATCGCCCAGATGATCGTGTTCCTGATCCTGGTCTGGTTCACGATGAAATTCGTCTGGCCGCCGATCGTCAAGGCGCTCGACGAGCGGGCACAGAAAGTCGCCGAAGGCCTGTCCGCCGCCGACAAGGCGAAGTCCGAACTGGCCGTCGCGCACAAGCGCGTCGAGGAGCAACTCTCGGCCGCGCGCGACGACGCCGCGCGCCGCCTCGCCGACGCCGAGCGCCTCGCGCAGTCGATGGTCGAGGAGGCCAAGGGCCGTGCCACCGCCGAGGCGGCGAAGATCATCGCCGCGGCGAAGGCCGAGGCCGAGCAGGAAGTGGTCAAGGCGCGCGAGGCGCTGCGCGAGGACGTGGCCACGCTGGCCGTCCGGGGCGCCGAGCAGATCCTCAGGCGCGAGATCAACGCCGGCGTGCACGCCGATCTGCTGGGACGGCTGAAGGCGGAACTCTGATCATGGCCGAACTCGCCACCATCGCCCGCCCCTACGCCGAGGCGCTGTTCAAGGCCGTCGCGCCCAGCGACGCCGCGGCGGTGGCCGACCAGGTGTCGGCCGTTGCCGCGGTCGCGGCGCACCCGCGGCTGCGCGAGTTCGCCGACGACCCCAAGGTCGCCGCCGCGCAGGTGTTCGACGTCATCGTCTCGCTGGTCAAGGAGCCCTGGCTCGGCGACGCGGCGAAGAACCTGCTGCGCACCGTGGTCGACAACGGCCGGCTGGCCGCGATGGGCGAGATCGCGACGCAGTTCCGCGCCCTCGTCAACGCCTCGAGCGGCGTGTCCGACGCGACGATCCACAGCGCGTACCCGATCGAGCCGGCGCAGCTCGCCGACGTCGTCGCGACGCTCGAGAAGCGCTTCGGCCGCCGGCTCAAGGCGCAGGTCGAACTCGATCCGTCGCTGATCGGCGGCATCCGCGTGGTCGTCGGTGACGAGGTGCTCGACACCTCGGTCAAGGCGCGTCTGGAACAAATGAAGCTGGCGCTGACGGCGTAAGTGCGTCGCCCGACTAGGAGCAAGTCATGCAACTGAATCCCGCCGAGATCTCCGAACTGATCAAGAGCCGCATCGAGGGCCTGGGCGCCACGACGGACATCCGCAACCAGGGCACCGTCGTCTCGGTGACCGACGGCATCTGCCGCGTCCACGGCCTGTCGGAGGCGATGCAGGGCGAGATGCTCGAGTTCCCGCCGACGAAAGACGGCACGCCGACCTTCGGCCTGGCGCTGAACCTCGAGCGCGACTCGGTCGGCGCGGTGATCCTGGGCGAGTACGAGCACATCTCCGAA
>CAZUBF010000135.1:0-9777 GCA_964618555.1 uncultured Azohydromonas sp. | reverse complement strand
TGGCCACCGCGGTGCTGGCCATGATCCCGCCGGCGCTGGTGGTGATCCTGATGCAGAAGTGGTTCGTCAAGGGCCTCGTGGACACCGAGAAGTAGAAGGACAGGATGGGCGCGATATCGCTGCGCGGGGTCGAGAAGACCTACGGCCACGGCCCCAAGGCCGTCAAGGTGATCCACGGCGTCGACGCCGAGATCGCCGACGGCGAGTTCATCGTCATCGTCGGCCCGTCGGGGTGCGGCAAGAGCACGCTGCTGCGCATGGTGGCGGGACTCGAGGAGATCAGCGGCGGCGAGATCGTCATCGGAGGGCGCGTCGTCAACCGCCTCGAGCCGTCCGAGCGCGACATCGCGATGGTGTTCCAGAACTACGCGCTGTACCCGCACATGTCGGTCTACGACAACATGGCCTACGGGCTGAAGATCAAGAAGGTGCCGGCCGACGAGATCCGCCGCCGCGTCGACAAGGCCGCGAAGATCCTCGAGCTGGGGCAGCTGCTGCAGCGCACGCCGCGCCAGCTCTCGGGCGGGCAGCGCCAGCGCGTGGCGATGGGCCGTGCGATCGTGCGCGAACCGCAGGTGTTCCTGTTCGACGAGCCGCTGTCCAACCTCGACGCCAAGCTGCGCGTTCAGACGCGGCTGGAGATCCAGAAGCTGCACGGCGAACTGGGCATCACCTCGCTGTTCGTCACGCACGACCAGGTCGAGGCGATGACGCTGGCGCAGCGCATGATCGTGATGAACGCCGGGCTGATGGAGCAGATCGGCGCGCCCGAGCAGGTCTACCTGCGCCCGGCGACCACGTTCGTCGCCAGCTTCATCGGCAGCCCGCCGATGAACCTGCTGCGCGGCCGCGGCGACGGCCGACGCTTCGTCTGCGACGGCGCCGCACTGCCGCTGCCGGTGACCGCGCCGCGCGGCGGCGAGCTGATCCTGGGCGTGCGCCCGGAACACGTCGAACCCGGGCAGGACACCGGCTGGCCGCTGCACGTCGAGGTGGTCGAGATGCTCGGCGCCGAGCGCCTGGTGCACGGGCGGCTCGCGGGCCAGGTGTTCACCTGGCGCATCGACGCCACGCTGCCGGCGCCGCACGCCGGGCAGACGGTGTCGCTGTCGGTGACGCCCGAGCACCTGCACTGGTTCGATGCCGCCAGCGGCCACCGCGTCGAGCCGTGACGCCCTGGCCCTACCCGCGCTGGATCGCGCACCGCGGCGCCGGCCGGCTCGCACCCGAGAACACGCTGGCGGCGTTCCGCGAGGGGGCGCGCCACGGCTGGCGCGCCTTCGAGTGCGACGTCAAGCTCAGCGCCGACGGCGTGCCCTTCCTGCTGCACGACGCGACGCTCGATCGCACGACGGACGCGCGCGGCGCGGCGGCCGCGCTGGCCTGGAGCGAGCTGTCGCGCCTCGACGCCGGCAGCTGGCACGGCCGCGGGTTCGCCGGCGAACCGCCGGCGTCGCTGGCCGCCATCGCCGCCTTCGTGCGCGGCAACGGCTTCGCCTTGAACGTCGAGGTCAAGCCGACGCCCGGCCGGGAGCGCGAGACCGGCGAGGTCGTCGCCGAACACGCGGCCCGACTGTGGGCAGGCGCCTCGGTGCCACCGCTGCTCAGTTCGTTCCAGCCGGTCGCGCTCGAGGCGGCACGTTCGCGCGCGCCGCAGCTGCCGCGCGCGCTGCTGCTCGACGCGCTGCGCGATGGCTGGCTCGAGCAGGCGCGCGCGCTGGACTGCGTCGCGGTGGTCGCGATGTACGCGCTGCTCGACGCGGCGGCGGTCGCTCGCGTTCACGACGCCGGCCTGAAGGCGCTGGCCTACACCGTCAACGACCCGTCGGTCGCGCGGTGGCTGACGGGCAACGGCGTCGACGGGCTGATCAGCGACGCCGTCGACCGCTTCAGCCCGGCGTCGGACTGACCGCGGCCTCGTCGCGCACCCGGGCGTAGACGCAGGTGTCTCGCGGCCGACCGTCGACGTCGAACGCGTCGCTGCGCAGCAGGCCTTCGAGAGCGAAACCGGCGCGCTCGGCCACGCGGCGGCTGGCGACGTTGCGCGCGTCCATGCGCACCTCGACGCGGCGCGCGTCGAGCACATCGAACGCCATCCGCGCCAGCGCCTGCACCGCCTCGCCGACCAGACCGCGGCCGCCCCAGGGCTCGCGGCGCCAGTAGCCCACCTCGAAACGCCTCACCGTCCAGTCGATGCGGTGCAGCCCGCAGCCGCCGACCAACGCGCCTTCGCCGCCGTCACTCGCGCGTTCGAACATCAGCCAGGTCAGGTCCTCGCGCAGCAGGAACTTGCCCTGCTGGCGCCGGCACACCGCGCGCGACTCGGCCAACGTCGGCGCCCGCTGCGCCCACGGCATCCACGGCCGCAGCGCGGCGAGCGACTCGGCGACCGCGGCGTTGAGCGCCGGCGCGTCGTCCTCGCGCGCGCTGCGCAGCCGCAGCCGCGGCGTGTCGATCCAGGGGGGCAGCTCGATCGCGAGCGGGTCCATCGCCATGCTCCTTCGGCCGGTCAGCGTGGTTCGGCCAGCACCACCGCGGCCTCGACGCCCAGGGCCTGCTCGTCGTCGGCCGGCCGCGGGAGCGTACGCACGCCGCGCAGCGCCGGCGCGTGCCACGCCGCGACCGCGAGCAGCGCGGCGCCTGCACCCGCGAAGGCCAGCGCCGCGCGCAGCCCGTAACGTTCGCCCAGCCAGCCGCCGAGCAGCGCGCCGGGGCCGGCGGCCAGCAGCGTCAGCCAGCGCATCGTGCTGGTCATGCGGCCGAGCAGCGGCGTCGGCGTCACCGCCTGGCGCAGCGCGAGGAAGTTGATGAACACCAGCACCGCGCCGAAGCCGAACAGCATCAGCATCAGCGCGAACGCGGCCACGCCCCACGGTCCGGCCGGTGCCACCGACAGCAGCAGCCAGCCGAGCGCGCACACCGCGAAGCCGCCGATCAGCGTCGGGCCCGGGCCGAAGCGCGCGCTCAGCCGATGGCCCCACACGCTGGCGGCCACCGTGCCGACGCCCATGCCGGCATAGCTCAGCCCGACGGCCTGCTCCGACAGGCCGAGCTTGCGCGTGGCGAACAGGATCTGCACCACCAGCGCCGCGTGGTGGCACATCTGCCACACGCCCACCGCCAGCGCCAGCGCGACGAGCAGCCGTTGGCGCGCGACGAAGCGCACGCCGGCGCGCAGGTCGCGCCAGAAGTGCGTGTCGCCGCCGCGTGCCGGTGGCGCCTCGGCGACGTGCACGCCGCGCAGGATGAGCGCCGAGGCGAGCAGCATCGCCGCGTCGACGATCAGCGCCACCGGCGCGCCCAGCGCCTTGATCAGCACGCCGGCGAGCCCCGGCCCGGCGACGTCGGCGCCCGAGCTGGCGAGCGCGTTCTTCGCGTGCGCCTCGACCAGCCGCTCGCGGGCCACCACCTGCGTGAGCACGACCTGCGCCGCGCTGCCCGCCACCGTGTACACCGCGCCGACCGCGAACCCCACCGCGTACAGCCAGGGCATCGTCAGCCAGCCCAGCCACCAGGCCAGCGGCACGGTGCTGACGATCAGCGCGATCAGCGTCTCGCCGCCGATGTACACCGGCAGCTTGCGCACGCGGTCGAGCCACACGCCGGCCGGCAGCGACAGCAGCACGAACGGCGCAATCTCCATCGCGGTGAGCAGGCCCATCTGCGTGGGCGTGGCGTGCAGCAGCAGCGCGGCGGTCAGCGGCAGCGCGAGCATCGTCACCTGCCCGCCCAGCGAGCTGATCAGGATCGAGCTCCACAGCCGCCGGTAGGCGCGGTCGCGCAGCAGGTCGCCCGGTGGCAGCGTCCACCAGGACTTCCACCGCCGCAGGCGATGGGCCATCTCGTTCATGACACGGACTCCCGTCGTGGCGACCCTCGTGGGGCCGGTGGCACGGAAGCTCGTCACGACAGCCGGGGCTTCCGCCGACTTCTCGGCGGATCGGGTCGCGATCGTCGGGGCCGAGAAGCGGGTGCTAGGACGCGAGGAACCCGCGGTCGATCGCGGGTTCGCCGCCGCGCCACGATGCCAGGCGGCCGGCCGCGCGCACGCGCACGGCGCCGCTGGCGGCGCGTCGTGGGTGCAGGTGGTGGCTCATCGCAGGGCTCGGCGCAGGGTGTCGGAGGCGCGCATCGTAGCAGCGGCCGCTCGGGCCGCACAAGTGGCAGCCCCCTAGCTTCGGTAGTCGGCGTTGATGCTGACGTAGTCGTGCGACAGGTCGCAGGTCCACACGGTGGTGCCGGCCACACCGCGGTGCAGGTCGACGCGCACGGTGATCTCGTCCTGCTTCATCACGCGCTGGCCGTCCTCCTCGCGGTACTGCGGGTGTCGGGCGCCCCGGGTGGCGACGTGCACGTCGTCGAGGTGCAGGTCGATCTGCGACTGGTCGAGGTCGTCGATGCCGGCGTACCCGACCGCCGCGAGGATGCGCCCCAGGTTGGGGTCGCTGGCGAAGAACGCGGTCTTCACCAGCGGCGAATGCGCGATCGCGTAGGCCACCTGCCGACACTCGGCTTCGTTGCGCCCGCCGTCGACGCGCACGGTGATGAACTTGGTCGCGCCCTCGCCGTCGCGCACGATGGCCTGGGCCAGCTGCTGCGCCACCGCGACCACCGCGTCGCGCAGCGCGACGCCGTCGACGCTGTCGAGCGACGCGATCTCGGCGTGGCCGGCGCGGCGCGTGGCGATCAGCACGAACGAGTCGTTGGTCGACGTGTCGCCGTCGATCGTGATGCGGTTGAAGCTGGCGTCGGCGGCATCGCGCACCAGCGCCTGCAGCGCCGCCGGCGCGATCACCGCGTCGGTGGCGACGAAGCCGAGCATCGTCGCCATGTTCGGACGGATCATGCCGGCACCCTTCGAGATGCCGGTGACGGTGACCGTGCGCCCGCCGACGCTCACCCGGCGCGACGCCGCCTTCGGCAGCGTGTCGGTGGTCATGATCGCCTCGGCAGCCTGCGCCCAGTGCGCCGCGTCGAGGTCGGCGAGCGCGGCGGGCAGCGCGGCCTCGATGCGCTCGTTCGGCAGCGTCTCCATGATCACACCGGTGGAGAACGGCAGCACCTGCCGGGCGGACACGCCCAACCGCGCCGCCAGCGCCGCGCACACGCTGCGCGCGCGCGCCAGCCCGTCGTCGCCGGTCCCGGCGTTGGCGTTGCCGGTGTTGATCACCAGCGCGCGCACCGCCTGCCCGGCGGCCAGGTGCTCGCGACAGACCTGCACCGGCGCGGCGCAGAAGCGGTTGGCGGTGAACACGCCGGCCACCGCGGCGCCCTCGTCGAGCGCGATCACCGTCAGGTCGCGCCGGTTCGCCTTGCGCACGCCGGCCATCGCGATGCCCAGGCGCACGCCGGGCACGGGGTGCAGCGCGTCGGGCTGCGGGGGGAGCAGGTTGACCGGCATCGTGCGCTGCCTCGAGTGAGCTGGGGCCGCGATTGTAGGCAGGGGCTTCGGCAGCGACCGTCGTCGCGGCCGGGCACCACGCAACCCTCGAACGTGGGACCCGGCGCCATCGGGGTGGGAAATCCAGAATGGCTGCGGCGACGCCGCTTCCGAGAATGCGCGCACGCTTCGCGGCCCCCTGCCCGCCGCGCCGCCTCGTGCGGTGTCGGCGTGGCGGGCACTGACGCGTCGCGCTTCGGACGCCGCCCCTGGGCCGTCCCCCACTGCCTCAAGAAGAACTCCGGAGGTATCTCAGATGCAGATCAAGACCCTGGCCGCGCTGACCGGTGCGGCGACACTGCTCGTGGCCGCCCAGGCCGCCGCAGCGCCTTCCGCGGCCGACCGGCAGCTCAGCCGCCCGTTGCCCGCATCGGTGACGGCGCTGCGCCTCGATGCCCCGCGCCAACTCGACGGCGTCAGCTCCGAACGGCTGCACCCGCGGCTGGCGTCGGCCACCGGCGCGAGCCAGGTCATCGTGCGTCTGGCGAAACCGTCGGTCGCCGAGCAGGGCCTGTCGAGCGACGCCGCCACCGTGCAGGCGCGCGATGCGCTGCGGCGCGACCAGCGTGCGTTCCTCGACCGCGTGCGTGCACTCGACGGCAACGCACGCGTGCTGGCACAGGCGCAGGCGGTGCTCAACGCGGTGCTGGTCGAAGTCGACGCCGGGGTGCTGCCACGCCTGGCGCGCGACCCGGCGGTGATGCGCATCGCGCCGGTCGGCCGCTACCAGCTCGACCTGTCGGAGACCGTGCCCTACATCGGCGCCGAGACGGTGCAGAACCTCGGCGTGACGGGCCGCGGCGTGAAGGTCGCCGTGCTCGACAGCGGCATCGACTACACGCACGCCGCACTCGGCGGCTCGGGCAATCCGGCCGACTTCGCAGGCAACGACCCGAACACGATCGAGCCGGGCACGTTCCCGACGGCCAAGGTCGTCGCCGGCTACGACTTCGTCGGCAGCGCGTGGCCGAACGCGGCCGAAGCGCCCGACCCCGACCCGCTCGACGACGGCCCCGCACGCGGGCACGGCACGCACGTGGCCGACATCATCGGCGGCAAGAAGGGCGTGGCCCCCGGCGTCGACCTGTACGCCGTCAAGGTGTGTTCATCGGTCAGCACCAGCTGCTCGGGCATCGCGCTGATCCAGGGCATGGAGTACGCCGCCGACCCGAACGGCGACGGCAAGTTCGGCGACCGCGTCGACGTCATCAACATGTCGCTCGGCTCGCCGTACGGCCAGCCGTTCGACGACGACCTCGCGGCCGCCGTCGACGCCGCGTCGAAGCTCGGCATCCTCACCGTCGCATCGGCCGGCAACAGCGCCGACAAGCCGTTCGCCAACGGCACGCCGGGGGCCGCCGACACCGCGCTGTCGGTGGCGCAGACCGCGGTGCCCAGCGCGTTCCTGCCGCTGATGCAGATCACGGCGCCGGCGAACATCGCCGGCAGCTTCCCCGCGGTGTTCCAACCCTGGGCGGCGCCGCTGACCGGAGTCATCGAGGCCCCCCTGCAGTACGGCAACGGCGCCGGCGGCAATGTGAACGGCTGTGCGCCATTCGCGCCCGGCTCGCTGGCGGGCAAGATCGTGCTGATCAACCGCGGTGACTGCAACTTCACGCTGAAGGTGAAGAACGTCGGCGACGCCGGCGGTCTGGTCGGCATCATCGGCCTCATCGCGCCCGGCGATCCGTTCGAAGGCGGCGACGGCGGCGACCGGCCGATCACGATCCCCGGCTTCATGGTCAGCCAGGCCGTGGCCAACCGCCTGCGCAGCGGCCTGCCGAGCACGATGGTGCGCTTCGACCCGGACGTCGGCATCGCGCTCGCCGGCAGCATGGTCGGCAGTTCGTCGCGCGGCCCGCAGCACGAGGACACGCTGCGCGTCAAGCCCGAGATCGGCGCGCCCGGCGCGTCGGTGTCGGCGATCGCCGGCAGCGGCACCGAGACCGGGCCGTTCGGCGGCACCTCCGGCGCGGCGCCGATGGTCAGCGGCGCGGCCGCACTGCTGATCGAAGCCACCGGGGGCAGCAAGGCCACGGCAAAGGGCACGGCCAGCGGACGCGCGGTCGGGCATGGTCTGACGCCGGTCGAGCTGAAGGCGCGGCTGATGAACAACGGCTACACCGACGTCGTCAACGACCCGCTGACCGGCGCGCTCGCACCGATCACGCGCATCGGCGGCGGCGAGGTGCGCGTCGACCAGGCGATCGACGCCCCGGCGGCGGCATGGGACAACGCCGCGCCGCAGGCCGCGCTGAGCTTCGGCTTCGTCGACGTCGCCGACACCGTCACGCTCAAGCGCACCGTGCGCGTGCGCAACTACAGCAACCGGCGACTGTCGTACGACGTGACACCGACGTTCCGCTTCGCCAACGATGCGGCCAACGGCGCCGTCACCGTCAGCGCGCCCGCCAAGGTGGTGGTCGGCCCCGGTCGCGGCAACGACACGCTGTTCGAGGTGACGCTGACGGTCGACGGCAGCAAGCTGCGCGGCAACGCGATGAACTCGGGCAGCGCGGGCGCCGACCCGGCGACGCTGACGCTCAACGAGTACGACGGCTACCTCGTGCTCGACGACGGCCAGCACCCGATCCAGCTGCCGTGGCACGTGTTGCCGCGCAAGGCGGCCCAGGTGGTGCCGGGCACGACGGCGCTGGTTCCGGGTTCGTTCCCGCAGGTGATCGGGCTCGACAACCGCGGCGTCGGCACGGCGCAGAACGACGCCTACGCGCTGCTCGCGACGAGCGATCGTCTGCCGGTCGGTGGCCGCGGCGAGCAGTCGCCGACGCCCGACATCCGGGCGGTGGGCATCAACACCTTCCCGGTGCCCGCCGGGTTCTGTTCGGCGAATGCGTCGTTCCTGTGGGCCTTCGCGGTGAACACCTGGCAGCGCCAGCAGCACCTGCTGCCGGTCAGCCACCAGATCTACCTCGACACGAACCGCGACGGCGTCGACGACTACGTCGTGCTCAACCGCGACGCGTCGGGGCTGAGCACGATCAGCGACGGCCGCCAGCTGGCGTGGGTGGTGAACCTGGAGACGGGCGCCGCCAGCGCCTTCTTCTTCGCCGAGCACTCGACCAGCACCGGCAACACGGTGCTCTACATCTGCGGCGAACAGATCGGCATGAACGCGGCCAACCTGCTGACGACCCCGGTGAACATGGCCGTGCTCGCGCAGGACTTCTACTTCGGCGGCCCGGGCGACCTGATCGAAGGCCTGACGGTGACTCCGCTGGGCGAGCGGTTCTACGGCGAGCCGGCCGACCTGGGCGGCAAGACCTCGAACGCCTCCGGGCTCTCGGTCTACGACTTCGGCACCTTCCCCGGCAACTCGCCCGAGCGCGGCCTGCTGCTGATCACCAACGGCGACCGCGGCGCGGGCAACCGCGGCGGGGCGACGCAGGACACCGAAGCCCTGCTGTTCCTCGCCCCCTGACCCGACGGTGACGCCGCGCGCAGGCGCGGCGCCGTCTCACACAGCCCCTCCCCGGCGACGCCGCGGAGGGGCTTTTCTCGGGCCGCGGGCCAGGCGCCCGCAGCACCCAGGTCAGGCCAGCCGCCCGTGGCAGTGCTTGTACTTCTTGCCGCTGCCGCACGGGCAGGGGTCGTTGCGGCCGACCTTGGGCACCGCGGCCACCGCGGTGGCCGGGTCGGCGTCCTGGCTGACGCTGCCGTCCTCGTTCGGGTGCGTGTAGGTCACGTTGGCCACGTGGCTGGCCTGCTCCTCGATGCGCTCGGCGGCCTGGGCGACCTGCTCCTGCGTCTGGATGCGCACCGTCAGCAGCACGCGCGTGACCTCCATCTTCACGACGTCGAGCAGCTGGCTGAACAGCTCGAAGGCCTCGCGCTTGTATTCCTGCTTCGGGTTCTTCTGCGCGTAGCCGCGCAGGTGGATGCCCTGGCGCAGGTAGTCGAGCGCGGCCAGGTGCTCGCGCCAGTGCGTATCCAGCGACTGCAGCAGCACCATGCGCATGAACGGCGTGAACTGCTCGCTGCCGACCAGCGCGACCTTGGCGGCGAAGGCCTCGTTGCCCGCGGCCAGCACCTTCTCGACGATGTCGTCGTCGGTGATCTGCTCGCTGCCCTCGACCGCCGCCTTCAGCGGCACCTCGAGCTGCCATTCGTCGCGCAGGACCCTCTCGAGCGCGTCGAGGTCCCACTGCTCCTCGAGGCTCTCGGGCGGCACGTGCAGGCGCACGACGTCGGTCAGCGCGCTGACGCGCAGGTTGGCGATCTGCTCGTCGAGGCTCTCCGCCTCGAGGATGTCGTTGCGCTGCTGGTAGATGACCTTGCGCTGGTCGTTGGCGACGTCGTCGTACTCGAGCAGCTGCTTG
>CAZUBF010000134.1:0-9858 GCA_964618555.1 uncultured Azohydromonas sp. | reverse complement strand
CGCTGTGCGGGGACCACATCCATGTGTCGCTCAAACTCAACGGCGATCAGGTCGAGGCCGTCGGTTTCGAGGGCGAGGCCTGCGCGATCTGCAAGGCCTCGGCCTCGATGATGACCGCGGCGGTCAAGGGCAAGACCCGCGCCGATGCGGAAGCCATGGTGCAGGAGTTCCGCGACATGACCACCGGCAAGCTCGATCCCGCCGGGCCGCACCATCTCGGACGCCTGACGGTATTTTCCGGGGTGCGTGACCTGCCGACGCGGGTGAAGTGCGCGATCCTGCCCTGGCACACGCTGCACGCCGCTTTCGCCGGCAACGACACCGCATCCACCGAATAACCGCGCCTCAAGCGCAGACGCAACAACGATCATGCCGAAAATCGCCGAAATCGAACCGACCCCCAATCCCAATGCGATGAAGTTCATCCTGCGGGAGCCGCTGACCTGGGGCATCACCCGCTCGTATGACAAGCCCGAGCAGGCGGTGGGTGATCCGCTGGCGATGTCTTTGTTCGACATCGAACATGTGACCAACGTGTTCTACGTCGACCACTGGGTCACGGTGACCCAGGACGGCGGTGCCGACTGGCAGGAACTGATGCGCAAGCTGGCGGTGCCGATCCGCGACGCCCCCTCGGCCGATGCCCAGTCCGAGCAGCTGGCCGAGCAGGCGGGCGAGGCCCTCGACCCGGAGAAGCTGAGCCCGGAAGACCGTGACCGCCTCGACCGCATCAATGCCGCGCTCGACGAACAGGTTCGGCCGTACCTGCAGAACGACGGCGGTGATCTTTACGTGGTCGGCCTTGAAGGCAACCGGCTGTCGGTGCATCATGAAGCCCTCGAGCGGCGTGAAGCCGCCGATGGCCATCATCAGGATGTCGCCGCGCTCGCGCGAACTCACGCGCACGCGCGGCAGCGTCGCGGCGCGGCGCAACTCGGCGTCCAGCGCCGCGCCCTCCAGCAGCAGCGGCCGAAGTTCCCCGCCGCCGTGGGGACGCACCAATGAACTCATGGTCGTCTGTGTCTCCTGTCGGCGCGCGCGCCGGTGCGGCCGGGGTCTCGTCGGCGTCGCTAGCCACCCCGTCTCGACCGGGTCGAGGCCCTGCGCGCGACGGGGTCATCGTAGGCCCGCCAGATCAAAAGAAAAATCAGACAATACAGGTCACCGTGCCCGGAAAATCAGATCACGCGAGAACCCCTGCGGCAACCCCTCGGTTGCGGCTGAACCTGCGTCAACTCGAGGTCTTCGCCGCGACCGCGCGCTGTGGCTCGACACGCGGCGCGGCCGACCTGGTGGCGCGCTCGCAGTCGGCCGCCAGCGCCGCGCTCGCCGAGCTCGAAGGCGTGCTCGGCGTGGCGCTGTTCGACCGCGTCGGGCGCCGGCTGGTGCTCAACGAGAACGGCCGCGCGCTGCTGCCCCGCGCCAGCGCGCTGCTCGAGCAGGCGGCGCAGGTCGAGCGGCTGTTCGGCACCGCCCACGCGGCGCCGCTGCGCGTCGCCGCGAGCCTGTCGATCGGCGAGTACCTGCTGCCCGAACTGCTCGCGCGCTGGAAGGCCACGCACCCGGCGTCGCCGGTGGAGCTGATGATCGGCAACTCGAGCGAGGTCATCGACGCGGTGGCGGCCCTCGACGTCGACGTCGGCTTCATCGAAGGCCCGCAGACGCACCCGCAGCTGGTGCTGCGCCCGTGGCGCAGCGACGAGCTGGTGATCGTCGCCGCGTCGGCGCACCCGCTCGCCGGGCGCACGGCGACCCTGCGCCAGTTGCGCGAAGCCGCGTGGGCGCTGCGCGAGCCGGGGTCGGGCACGCGCGAAGCGGCCGACCGCTGGCTGATCGAGCGGGTCGGCGCGCTGCGCGTCGAGTTCGAGCTCGGCAGCCCGGAAGCGATCAAGCGGCTGGTCGCCGCCGGCGCCGCGCTGGGCTGTCTGCCGCGCGAGGTCGTCGCCCACGAGCTGGCGCAGGGCACGCTGGTCGAGGTCGACACGACGCTGCCACGCGCGACGCGCCGGCTGGCGATCGTGCTGCACCGCAGCAAGCACTTAGGGCGCGGCACCGAGGAGTTCCTGCGCCAATGCACCGAATCGGCGCCGCCGGCGCGCGAGCTCGCCTAGGACCGGTCGCCGATACCACCCCCGGCATCGCGGGTACGAACCGATGGCACCCCCCACGGCGCCGCGGTCCAATCCGAGGTCAAGGATGCTTGCTCGCCGATGCGCGACACTTGCCGGCCAATGACTGCCCCCGACCTGCCGACGACCCCGGTCCGCGAAGTACCGCGCGGCGCGGCCAGCGTGAGCCTGCTCGCCGAAATCACCGCCGAGCTCGCCGCCGGCAACGACCTGCACGACCTGCTCGGCCACTTCCTGTCGCCGATCATGCGCATCGCCGGGGCGCAGGCCGGGGCGGTGCGCGTGCTCGACGCCGGCGAACGTCGCATGCTGATGATCGGCAGCCTCGGGTTGCCGCCCAGCGTGATCGACGCCGAGCGCTCGGTGGCGCAGGACTGCGGCGCCTGCGGCGCGGCGGCGCTGCGCGACCGTCCGGTGTGGGCCGACGACCTCAGCGTGTGCACGCAGCGCGACCACAGCGGTTATTTCGGCGTCGACTGCCGGCGCGTGCTGGCGGTGCCGCTGCATCACCGCGGCCGACTGCTCGGCATCTACAACCTGTTCTTCCGCCAGGGCGAGGAGCCCGGCGCCGAGGTGCTGGCGCTGCTCAAGTCGATCGGCGACCTGCTCGGACTCGCGCTGCACAACGCGCAGCTCGAGCGCGAGAACCTGCGCGCGACGGTGGCCAACGAGCGCCAGATGATGGCCGCCGAGGTGCACGACGCGGTCGCGCAGTCGCTGGCGTTCGTGAAGATGCGCCTGCCGCTGCTGCACGACGCGATGCTTGCGCACGACGACGCGGCCTCGCTGAAGTACTACGACGACGTGCGCCGCGCGGTGGCCGACGCGCACACGAGCCTGCGCGAGATCCTGGCCGACTTCCGCACCCGCGTCGACCCCGAGGGGCTGCTGCACGCGCTGCGCGGCGCGGTGGCGGCGTTCGAGCCGCGCACCGGCATCGCGCTCGAGCTGGTCGACCGCGTCGGCGCGCTCGACCTCGCGCCCGACCGCCAGGCGCAGGCCTTCCACGTGGTGCAGGAGGCGCTGTCCAACGTCGCGCGCCACTCGCTGGCGCGGCACGCGCGCGTCAGCGTCGAGCTCAGCGACGGCGACGTGCACCTGCGCATCGAGGACGACGGCACCGGCTTCGTCGACGCGACGGGCACGCACGCTTCGGCGCACTACGGCATCGACATCATGCGCGCGCGCGCGCGCCGCCTGGGCGGCACGCTGGCGCTGCGCCCGCGTGCCGGCGGCGGCACCTGCGTGCACCTGGTGTTCCCGCTGCACCCCGGGTCGGCGGTGCGTGTCGTCACGGCGCCGGGGCCCTGATGCGAGGCGCCGCGATGGACGCGCCGCCGGTGCGCATCGTGCTGGTCGACGACCACGCGCTGTGCCGCAACGGCCTGACCGACCTGATTGCGCACCGCAGCCCGATGCGCGTGGTCGCCTCCACCGGCGACCCCGACCACGCGCTGGCGCTGCTGCGCGAGCACCGGCCCGACCTCGTGATCCTCGACCTGCGCATGCCGGCGACCGACGGGTTGTCGCTGCTGCGCCGCATCCGCGCCGAGGGCATCGACACGCCGGCGGTGATCCTGACGATGAGCGACGCCGAGGCCGACCTGGCCGCCGCGCTGCGCGCCGGCGTGCGCGGCTACCTGCTCAAGGACATGGAACCCGACGAGGTGCTCGGTGCGATCGCGCGCGCGGCGCGCGGCGAGCTGGCCGTCGCGCCGGCGATGACGCTCAAGCTCGCGCAGATGCTGCAGTCGCCGGCCACCGGCGCGCCGGCCACCGACAAGGCCGGGATGATCGCGTCGCTGACCGAACGCGAGCGCCAGATCCTCGAACACGTCTCGCGCGGCGAGAGCAACAAGGCCATCGCGCGCGCGCTCGACATCAGCCACGACACGGTCAAGCTGCACGTGCGCCACATCCTGGCCAAGCTCAACCTGACCTCGCGCGTCGAAGCCGCGGTGTTCGCGGTCGAGCACCGCGCCGCCACCGGCGAAGCCTCGCCGGGCGGGTCCGAGCCACGCTGAACGCGTGGCCGCGGCACCTTCTCCTGGCCCTCGCAGAGCCCGCGCCCTTCGCGCCGTCCCGGCCTGCACGGGCAGGCCGTGAGCCGCGGCGCTCAGCCCGCGGCCGCCTGCGCCGGCAGGCCGAACCAGGCCAGCTGGTGGTGCAGCCCAACGACTTCGCCGACGACAATCAGGCACGGCGCCGCGAGCCCCGCCGCCTCGACGCGCCGCGGCAGATCCGCCAGCGTGCCGGTGACCACACGCTGCTCGGGCAGCGTGCCCTGCTGCACCACCGCAGCGGGCATGTCGGCGCGCAGGCCGTGGGCGACGAGCTGGGCGCAGATGTGCGCCAGCGCCGCCAACCCCATGTAGATCACCACCGTCTGCCGTTCGCGGGCGAGCGCCGGCCAGTCGAGGTCGGCGCGGTCGTCCTTCATGTGGCCGGTGACGAACAGGCACGACTGCGCATGGTCGCGGTGCGTCAGGGGGATGCCGGCGTAAGCGGTGACGCCGCAGGCGGCGGTGACGCCGGGAACGATCTCGAAGTCGATGCCCGCCTCGGCCAGCGCCTGCGCCTCCTCGCCGCCGCGGCCGAACACGAACGGGTCGCCGCCCTTGAGCCGCACCACGCGGCGACCTTCGCGCGCCAGGCGCACCAGCAGGGCGTTGATCTCGTGCTGCGGCATGCTGTGGCGGCTGCTGCGCTTGCCGGCGCAGATGCGCTCGGCGCGCGGGCCGGCGAAGTCGAGCACCTCGGGACCGACGAGGAAGTCGTAGACCACCGCGTCGGCGTCGCGCAGCAGGCGTGCCGCGCGCAGCGTCAGCAGTTCGGGGTCGCCGGGGCCGGCGCCGACCAGCGCGACGCGTCCGCGTTGCGGCGACGCCTGGCCCGAAGCGCGCACGATCCACTCGGGCAGGTCGACCATCGTGTCCATCGTCGTGATCTCCGTCGGTGGCGGACTCAGCCGCAGTTGGAGCAGCCGCCGCTGCCGCAGCCACGCGGTGCGTCGTCGCGTGGCGGGATGAAGATGAAGCGCCGCTCGCCCGGCGCGATCTCGACCCAGTCGAGCGTGGTGCCGCGAAGCAGCGCGCGGCTGCTCTCGGCGACGACGACCGTGACGTCGTCGAAGCGCAGCGGCTCGTCGTCGTCGTGCGTGTCGTCGAAGCCCATGCCGTAGTCGATCGAGCCGTCGCCGGTGCGCTGCGCGGCCACGCGCAGCGCCATGCCCACCGCGCGTGCCTGCAGCACGGCGACGCGGATCTGCTCGATCGCGGCGTCGGTGACGGCGAGCGTGGGTGCGTCGGCGTTCAATGCTCGCCTTTCGTGCGCAGCAACCCGGCCAGGCGGTTGCCCTGCTTCTGCGGGCCGCCGATCGGGAACAGCTCGTGCAGGTAGTGGTTGCTGCCGCGCTCGGGGCCCCACAGCGCGGTGAAGTGGCGGATCATCACGCGCACCTGCGGCTGCACGCCGTGCTCCTGCCAGTACGCGCGCAGGAAGCGGATCACCTCCCAGTGCTCGTCGGTCAGCACGAGCCCCTCCCTGTGCGCCAGCGCGCGCGCGAACGCCTCGGACCAGGCGCCGAGGTCGAGCAGGTAGCCCTCGCTGTCGACGGTCACGGGCTGGCCTTCGACCATCAGCGTGCGGGGGACGGTGACTGCGAGGTTCATCGCTGTGGGCCTCCTTGGGTGACGGAGTCAGGCCGCCAGCGCCAGGCCGCGGCCGTGCGAACGCGCCGCATGGCAGCGGCGCACGAAGTCGACGAAGCGCGGCGCCCAGTCGCTGCCGGCGCCGGTGCGCAGGTGCGCGTACGACGCCAGCAGGTTGCCGATGCGCACGCCGTCGACCGCGCCGTCGACGCCGTGTCCGCGCCGCACCCGGTAGGCGAACGCCAAGCCGGGCGCGACGTTCTCCAGGCTCGAGTGGTGGAACTCGTGTCCGCGCAGCACGGTGCCGGCGTCGAACCACGGGTGGTCGCTGCCGGCCTCGAGCTGCACGTAGCCACGGCCCACCGGCCGCGCGTGCATCACCGCGTCGGCCGGGATCGCGCCGACCATCTCGCCACGGCGAGCGCCCCAGCGGATCGAGCGTGCGAGGTACATCAACCCGCCGCACTCGGCGTACACCGGCAGCCCGTCGGCGATCGCGGCGCGCAGCGCGCGCCGCAGCGCGACGTTCGCCTCGAGCTCGGCGATGCAGGCCTCGGGGAAGCCGCCGCCGATGAACAGCGCGTCGACCGGCGGCAGCCCCGCGTCGCGCAAGGCGTCGAACGGCACCAGCCGCGCACCCGCGGCCTCGAGCGCCGCGAGGTCGTCGGGGTAGTAGAAGCCGAAGGCGCGGTCGCGCGCGATGCCGATGCGCAGGCCGTCAGGTGCGGGCGCCGCGTGCGTCGGCACCGGCGCCGTCCACGCCGGCGCCGAAGCCGCGAGCGCCACGACGCGGTCGAGGTCGACGCCCGCGGCGACGCGTCGCGCGATCTGCGCCACGCGCTCCGCGGCGGCGTCGAGCTCGCGGTCGGGCGTCAGCCCGAGATGGCGCTCGGGCAGCGCCAGGTGCTCGTCGTGCGCGAGCGCGCCGAGCACCGGGATGTCGGTGTAGTGCTCCACGGCGGCGCGCAGCTTGCCTTCGTGACGCTCGCCGCCGACGTGGTTGAAGACGACCCCGCCGATGCGCACGCCGCGGTCGAAGGCCTGGAAGCCGAGCAGCAGCGGTGCGACGCCGCGCGTCATGCCGCGACAGTCGACGACCAGCAGCACCGGGGCGGCCAGCGCGCGCGCCAGCGCCGCGTTGCTGTTGCTGCCGTCGAGCGCGACGCCGTCGTGCAGGCCCTTGTTGCCTTCGATCAGCGCGAGGCCGGCGCCGGCGGCCTCGCGCGCGAACGTCGCCTCGATCGCCGCGGCGTCCATCAGGTACGGGTCGAGGTTGAAGCACGCGCGGCCGGCGGCGCGCGTCAGCCACATCGGGTCGATGTAGTCGGGGCCCTTCTTGAACGGCTGCACCGCCAGCCCGCGCGCGCGCAGCGCCGCCGCCAGCCCGATCGACAGCGTGGTCTTGCCCGACGACTTGTGCGCCGCCGAGACGAACAGCCGCGGCAGCACGGTCATTGCGCCTCCTGCGGCGCGCCGGCGCCGTCGTCGTGCGGCATGAAGTCGAGCACGCGCACGCCGACGACGGTCAACAGGAACGCGGCGCCGACCCCGCCGATACCCAGCAGCCACTCGGGCCAGCGCGGCACGTAGTGCTCGACAGCGCCGTCGGCGAAGCTGCTGCTGACGGCGTGGCCGGGAAAGATCTCCAGCGGGAAAGCCTGTCCGCCGATGATGAACACGAACAGCCAGGCGAAGGCGCCGAGCACGACCAGCGCCGCCGCCGCGGCCACCGCGCGCGTGTCGCGCTGGGCGCGCCACAGCAGCACCATCGGCAGCACCGATCCGAGCACCACGTAGACGCCCCAGAACAGCCACGCGAACACGCCGCCACCGCCGCGGCCGAGCAGCACGAACGCCTCGAACTCGAACTGGCGCGCGAAGTACAGGTTGGTCATGTGGTACACGCCCACCAGGTACAGCGACGCGGCGACGAACACGCCGAGCAGCCTGGCCATGCGCCGCTGCACCTCGGCCGGCAGCGTGCGCCGGTTCCACGCGTACAGGGCGGCTTGCACGAGCAGGAAAATCGCCAGTCCCCAGGCGAAAGACAGCACGATGAACAGCGGCGCGAGCAGCGCCGACTGGTAGGCCTGGCGCGCGACGAGGAAGCCGAAGATCGATCCGGTGCCGGTGGTCAGCACGAAGCGCCACACCAGCGCCGCGATGCCCGCCGGTTTCGACCAGCGGTTCATGCGGCGCTCGAACATCGTCCACAGGTACAACGCGACGATCGCCGCCATGCCCGAGTAGAGGAACACGTTCCAGGCGAACACCGACTTGAAGTTGTAGTGCGTCGCCGCGACGATCACACGGTCGGGGCGGCCGAGGTCGAGCATCAACACCATCAGGCCGCCGGCGAGCAGCGCCAGGCACAACAGCCCCGACAGCGGGGCGCGCGGCTTGTACGCCGCCTGGCCGAACACCGACCCGATCGATGCGACGTTGAGCACGCCCGAGGCGGCGACGATCATGAAGATCGCGAACACGTGCGGCAGGCCCCAGACCACCTGATTGGTCATGCCGGTGACGATGTGCCCGTGCACGTCCATGTAGTGCGACGCGGCGGCGCCGACCGCGGCGACGACGGCGCCCGCGGCGGCGAGCAGCCAGAAGCGGCGCGTGTCGCGGGCGTCTTCGACGATCGCGCTCACGACGTGATCCCCTGGTAGCGCACCCCCGGGTCGAGCCGCAGGTCGGCGCGCAGCTGCACGCTGGCGGCCTCGCGCACGCGGCGCGCGATCTCGCTGCCCGGGTCGTTGAGGTCGCCGAACAGGATCGCGCCGTGGCCGGCCTTCGTGCACGCCTCGGCGCAGGCGGTGGTCTGCCCGCCGACGTCGATGCGGTGCACGCACAGCGTGCAGCTCTCGACGCAGCCCTTGCCGCGCGGCACGTCGGGCTTCTGGTCCGTCAGCGGCTCGTGCACGAACGAACGTGCCTTGTACGGGCAGGCCATCATGCAGTAGCGGCAGCCGATGCAGGTGTGACGGTCGACGAGCACGATGCCGTCGGCGCGCTTGAACGAGGCACCGGTCGGGCACACGTCGACGCACGGCGGCGACGCGCAGTGCTGGCACATCACCGGCGCCGAGCTGACGCGGCCGGTCTTGATCTCCCTGATCTCGACCTTGCGGATCCACTGGGCGCTCGTCGGCGAAGGCCGCGGGTCGAGTCCGTTCTCCGTGTTGCAGGCGTCGACGCAGTCGGTGCAGCCGGCGGCGCACCGATTGGTGTCGATCAGCAGGCCCCAGCGCACCCTGGCGCTCGCTCCGGCGGTCGGTGCGTCGGTGGCCGCGCGCGCGACCTCGACCAGGTGGATGCCCGGCGCGATCGCCACGCCGGCCAGCGCCGCGGCGGCGACGCCGACGAAGCCGCGTCGCGAGGCGCCGGGCGCCTCGGCGCTGTCGCGGGACGGGTCCGTGTCGCTGCTCATGGCGGTCTCGTCGACGTCGTGGTCAGGGTTGCCGACCGTCCGGCGCGCCGTGCCGCATCCACCGCTCGGCGAGCCGCATCGCCGAGGCCGCGTCGCCGGGCGGCAGCGGCGGGTGGAACGCGGTCGCGGCCGGCTTGGTCGCGTGGCACTCGAAGCAGTCGACGCGCACCGCGGTGTAGCTGTGGCAGCCGACGCAGAAGTCGGTCGGCGCGGCGGCGACGCTGCCGGTGGCCACGCTGGCGTGGCACGACACGCAGGCCTTCAGGCTCGCCTTCGCGCCGCGGATGCCGCCGTGCACCGTCTCGTCGCGCTGGTGCTTGAGCATCGCCGGGTGCTCGCGGCGCATCGTCGCCGGGTCGGCGACGCACTGGGTGCCTGGCTTGGCCGGTTCGATCACCGGCTTGGGCGTGCGGCCGCCGCCCTGCGCCCAGGAGGCCTGCAAGCCGAACAAAACGGGAATCAGCACCACGCTCGCCCATCGCCGCCCTCGCGACCAAGCGGCCGCCGCGGATCCGGCTTCGCCGGTCCGCCGGCGGCGCCCCCCTGGGGGGGAGGCGCCGAAGGCGCTGCGGGGGGGAGCCATCACTCACCCAGGCCCATCTGGATGTAGCCGGTCGGGCAGACGTCGTGGCAGATGTGGCAGCCGATG
>CAZUBF010000133.1:0-9867 GCA_964618555.1 uncultured Azohydromonas sp. | reverse complement strand
TCAGGCAGCCGCCGCACACCGAGGCCATCGACGACGAACCGTTGCTCTCGGTCACTTCCGAGACGATGCGCATCGTGTACGGGAAGTCTTCCTTCTTCGGCAGCACGGCGATCAGCGCGCGCTTGGCCAGCCGGCCGTGGCCGACTTCGCGCCGCTTGGGCGTGCCGAAGCGGCCCGCTTCGCCGGTGGCGAAAGGCGGCATGTTGTAGTGCAACATGAAGTTGTCGGTGAACTCGCCGGCCAGCGCGTCGATGCGCTGCGCGTCGCGTTCGGTGCCCAGCGTGGCCACCACCAGCGCCTGCGTCTCGCCGCGCGTGAACAGCGCCGAGCCGTGGGTGCGCGGCAGGATGCCGGTGCGGATCTCGATCGGGCGCACGGTGCGCGTGTCGCGCCCGTCGATGCGCGGCTCGCCCGCGAGGATCTGGCCGCGCACGATGCGCGCCTCGATGTCGAACAGCATCGCCTCGACCTTAACCGTGTCGAAGCTGATGCCTTCCTCGGTGAGCGCGCCGATCACGTAGGCGTAGGCCTCGCGGCAGGCCTGGGTGCGCGCCTGCTTGCTGCGGATCTGGTAGGCCGCGCGCAGCTTCTCCTCGCCGAGGGCGTTGACCTTGGCGATGAACGCCTCGTCCTTGGCCGGCGGCGCCCACTGCCCGCTGGCGAGCCACTCGGGCTTGCCGGCCTCGCGCACCAGTTCGTGGATGGCGTCGATCGCGATCTTGCCCTGCTCGTGGCCGAACACGACGGCGCCGAGCATCACCTCCTCGCTGAGCTGGTCGGCCTCGGACTCGACCATCAGCACCGCGGCTTCGGTGCCGGCGACCACCAGGTCGAGCTGGCTCGACGCGAGTTGTCCCTTGCCCGGGTTGAGCACGTACTCGCCGTTGACGTAGCCCACGCGGGCGGCGCCGATCGGGCCGTTGAACGGGATGCCCGAGATGCTCAGCGCCGCGCTGGTGGCGATCAGCGCCGCGATGTCGGCCTGCACCTCGGGGTTCAGGCTGAGCACGTGCACGACGACCTGCACCTCGTTGAAGAAGCCGTCGGGGAACAGCGGTCGGATCGGGCGGTCGATGAGGCGGCTGGTCAGGGTCTCGAGCTCGCTCGGGCGGCCCTCGCGCTTGAAGAAGCTGCCCGGGATGCGGCCCGCGGCGTAGGTCTTCTCGATGTAGTCGACGGTCAGCGGGAAGAAGTCCTGCCCCGGCTTGGCGTGCTTGGCGGCGACCACCGTGGCCAGCACGACGGTGTCGTCGATGTCGACGAGCACGGCGCCGCCGGCCTGGCGCGCGACCTCGCCGGTTTCCATGCGCACGGTGTGCGCGCCCCACTGGAAGGTCTTGGTGACTTTGTTGAACAGGCTCATGCGGAGTCTCCGGAGTTGATGGCGTCACCCTTGCGGCGGTGCGCGATACCGGGAGCGCGGGCCTCGCGGCGGGATGCCATTCCAGCGCGGCGGCGAGCCGCGGCGGTGGAATGACACAGCAGCGCCTGGCGGGGCTGGCTCCAAACGACAGGAGCCTGTGCTGCGGGGGCAGACAGGCTCCGGCGGATCATCGGCGGCTCACTTGCGCAGGCCCAGCTTGCCGATCAGCGCGACGTAGCGGTCGGCGTCCTTGCTCTTCAGGTACGCCAGCAGGCGCTTGCGCTGGTTGACCAGCTTGAGCAGGCCGCGGCGGCCGTGGTGGTCCTTGGCGTGGGTCTTGAAGTGCGGCGTCAGTTCGTTGATGCGTGCGGTCAGCAACGCGACCTGCACCTCCGGCGAACCGGTGTCCTGGGCGCTGCGTCCGTTGGCCTTGACGATCTCGGCCTTGGCGATGTTGGCGACTGCCATCGTGATTCCTTGCGATTTCCTCGGTCGGAAAGCCACGACAGCGCGCGCTGCGGCGCCCTGCGGCGGTTTCCGGGTTCCACTTGCGGTCGCGGGTGAAACCGACCCGCGCC
The DNA here is from genome assembly GCA_964618555.1 of uncultured Azohydromonas sp. GTDB lineage: Bacteria > Pseudomonadota > Gammaproteobacteria > Burkholderiales > Burkholderiaceae_C > Calidifontimicrobium. The sequence goes on along the minus strand of CAZUBF010000133.1, from coordinate 7,926 downwards.
GTGCTCGACACGCCCGGTGGCCCGAAGCGCGACCGCGGATTATAGGCGCAACGCCCCAGCCAGCCGTTGCACCCCGTCGTCCAGGCGCCGCGGGTCGCGCGACGCGAAGCACCAGCGCAACCAGCCTTCGCCCTCGGCGCCGAAGGCCGCGCCGGGCGCGAGACCCAGGCCGTGGTCGACGACCAGCCGCTTGGCGAAGGCCATCGAGTCGTCCTGTCCCTCGACGCGGAAGAAGGCGTACATCCCGCCCGGCGGCGCAGCGACGTGCACGCCGGGCAGCGCTGCCAGCGCCGCGACGAGCTGGTCGCGCCCCGCGCGCAGCCGCCGCACCAGCGCGGGCACGAACTCGTCGGCGCTCGCCAGCGCCGCCAGCCCACCGCGCTGCACGAACACCGGCGCACACGAACTGTTGAACTCGATCAGCTTGCCCAGCGGGCCGATCACGTCGGCCGGCGCGACCAGCCAGCCCAGGCGCCAGCCGGTCATCAGGAAGCTTTTCGAGAAGCTGTGCGCGACGAGCAGCCGGTCGTCGGGGCCGGCGAGGTCGAGGAAGCTCGGCGCCGCAGGCCCGGCGCCGAACCACACGCGCTCGTAGACCTCGTCGGCGACGATCCAGGTGCCGGTGCGCCGGCAGTGGGCGAGCAGCGCGCGCTGCTCGTCGGCCGACAGCGTCCAGCCGGTCGGGTTGTTCGGCGCGTTGACCAGCAGCACGCGCGTGCGCGCCGTCACCGCGGCGAGCAGCTCGTCGAGGTCGAGTGCCCACGCGCCGTCGCGCGGGCGCAGCGCGACGCGCCGCACCCGCGCGCCGAGGATCTGCGGCTGCGCGGTCAGGTTCGGCCACACCGGCACCACCGCGACGACCTCGTCGCCGGCGCCGGCCAGCAGTTGCATCGCCACCATCAGCGCCGTCACGCCCGAGCTGGTGACGGCGACGCGCTCGGCCCCCAGCGGCCGGTGCAGCGCCGACAGGTACGCCGCGATCGCCTCGCGCAGCGCCGGCAGGCCGAGGTTGTGCGCGTAAAAGGTCTCGCCGGCGGCCAGCGACCGCGCCGCCGCGTCGCACACCGGCGCCGGCGTCGGCTCGTCGCTCTCGCCGAACCAGAACGCGAGCACGTCGTCGCGGCCCAGCGCTGCGTTGGCCACCTCGCGGATCTTCGATCCGGGCAGTTCGGCGATGCGCGGCGACAGCGCGGCGGCGGTCTTCATCGCGGCGTCGTCGTCTTCCAGGCCATGCGGCAGGCGTGCGGTTGCACGCCCTGCTCGGCCGCGAAGCGGCGCGGCGCGAGGAACCCGCAGCCCGAGGCTTCGACGTCGTGGCGCACGCCGGGACGGCCGGCACGGTCCATCACGCGGACGCCCGGCGGCGGCTGCAGCCGGTGGTCGCCGACACACATCGCGCCGCCTTGGAGGCCACCGAGGGCCGCATCGTCGTGCGACCGTCCCAACGGCGTGCGCGCGACGTCGAGCGCGTCGTTGCTGCCGCCGCGTTCGACCGCCGCAACCAGCCTCTCGACCAGCGATCGCCTGCGCGCGTTGACGCGCTCGAACGCCCACTGCCGGTTGCGCCACACCGCCTCGCCGGCGTTGCCGAAGCGGCCGGGCAGCCCCTCGATCTGCGCCAGCGCGATCGGGCCGGCGGCCGGCCGTGCCGGCGCGCCGACCGCCGACCACGGTGCGAGGTCGTGCCACCAGGCGCGAACGAATCCATGATTCATCACAAGTGCAGCGCCTTGAAAACGGCATCGACGCTGGCCATATTCGACGGTGACGTCAGCCGCAGCGCCCCGGCGCCGGCTCGACGTCGATCGATCATCGACGATTCTAGGAGGATCCCATGTTCCCGCTGAGCACGACCCGCGGCAGCAACGACCTGGCGCGTTCGTTCGAGCGCCTGTTCGACGAGGGCTTCGAGCGTTTCTTCGGCCTCGCCCCACGCGGCGAAGGCGGCGCGCGCACGCCGGCGCTCGACGTCAGCGAGTCCGAGAAGGCCTACACGGTCAAACTCGACCTGCCCGGGGTCGACAAGTCGGACGTCAAGGTCAGCATCGACGGGCGGCTGGTCACGGTGCAGGCCGAGACCCAGAAGGCCGAGGAGAAGAAGGAGGGCGAGCGCGTCGTCTACCGCGAGCGATCGGTGTCGAGCTACGCGCGCAGCTTCACGCTGCCGCAGGACATCGACGAAGGCGCGTCGGCGGCCAAGCTCGACAACGGCGTGCTGACGTTGACGCTGGCCAAGAAGCAGCCGGCGCAGACCAAGCGCATCACGGTGGGCTGACCGACCCGGGTGCCGCGCGGCGGCTGCGCTGCCCGGCGGCGGCCTGCGGCGCGTCGCCCGCCAGTTCGGCCAGCGGCCAGCGCGGGCGCACGTCGAATGCGTGGTCGCGGCCCGGTTCGGCCACCCCGGCGTCGAGCCGCATCGCCGCGGCGAGCGCGATCATCGCGCCGTTGTCGGTGCACAGCGCAGGCTCGGGGTAGTGCACACGCACGCCCCGCCGCGCGCAGGCCGCGTCGAGTTGGCGGCGCAGTTCGCGGTTGGCGCCGACGCCGCCGGCGACCACCAGCCGCGCAAGGCCCGTGTGCTCGAGCGCGCGCAGCGACTTGCGCACCAGCACCTCGACGATCGCCGCCTGCGTCGACGCGGCAAGGTCGGCGCGGTGCTGCTCGCACACGTTGGTGCCCAGCCGCCGCACCTGCGTGAGCACCGCGGTCTTCAGCCCGGCGAACGAAAAATCGAGGCCGCCGCTGTGCAGCAGCGGACGCGGCAGTTCGAACGCCGCCGCGTCGCCGAACTCGGCCAGCCGCGCCAGCGCCGGCCCGCCCGGGTAGCCCAGGCCGAGCAGCTTCGCGGTCTTGTCGAAAGCCTCGCCGGCGGCGTCGTCGATGGTCTCGCCGAGCAGCGCGTAGCGCCCGACGCCGCGCACCGCCATCAGCTGCGTGTGCCCGCCCGAGACGAGCAGCGCCACGAACGGGAACACCGGCGGGTCGGCCGAGAGGAACGGCGACAGCAGATGCCCCTCGAGGTGGTGCATGCCCAGCACCGGGCGGTCCAGCGCGGCGCCGAGCGCGCAGGCCAGGCCGGCGCCGACGAGCAGCGCCCCGGCCAGCCCGGGACCGCGCGTGTAGGCGACGAGGTCGACGTCGGCCAGCGTCAGCCCCGCGTCGCCGACGACCTGGCGCAGCAGCGGCACCAGCCGGCGCACGTGGTCGCGAGAAGCGAGTTCGGGCACCACGCCGCCGTAGGCCTGGTGCATCTCGACCTGGCTGTGCAGGGCCTGCGCGAGCAGCATCGGCGCGCCGGCACCGCGGCGCACCAGCGCGACGCCGGTCTCGTCGCACGACGACTCGATGCCGAGCACGTTCATTGTGCGGCAGTGTAGCCAGCGCCACGCCGGCGTCGTGCGATGGACAATCGCCGCGCCCGAGGAGATCACGATGACGCTGCGCCGACGCTTCATGACCGCCTTGCCGCTGGCCGCCGCCGCACTCGGATACGGCAAGGCCCGCGCTGCCGACGCGACGCCGCCCAAGTCCGCGAGTGAACGCTTCCCCGGCGACCCGCCGCAGCACAAGGTCGTCTACCAGCTCAACCGCGCCGAGCCCGAGTACATCGAAGCGATCCTGAACTCGGTCGGCGCGATGATCGGCAAGTACCAGGACAACGTCGCGATCGCCGTGGTGGTGTTCGGTCCCGGCATCCACCTGCTGGCCAGGCAGCCGAAGCGCCCGGTACCGCCGGCGCTGCGCCAGCGCGTGGTCAGCCAGGCGCGCGACGACGGCGTGAGCTACATCGCCTGCGGCAACACCATGCACACGCTGGGTTGGACCGCGAAGGACCTCGTCGAGGTCGCCCGGGTCGAGCAGGTCGGCGCCGCGGCGCTGATGGAACTGCAGGGGCAGGGCTACGCGTACATCGCCTGGTGACGACGGCGCGCGCCGTCGCCTGGCACGCCGCTTGCTGAGTCTGCAGCGACACCGCGGGGCGGTGTCTGCCCATCTCCTCGGCAGGGCGAAGGCCCTCGTTGCGCCTGCGGGCTGCGGCCCGCAGGCGCTCTTTTTTCGCCGATCGCCCGGTCACGGTGCGTCGTGCACCGATCGCGGGCGTCCGGCGGCTCAGCCGTGCTTTTCCTTGGCGTGGTTGATCGAGTACTTCGGAATCTCGATCGTCACGTCCTGGTTCGACAGGATCGCCTGGCAGCTCAGCCGCGACGTCGGCTCGAGCCCCCAGGCGCGGTCGAGCAGGTCCTCCTCGGACTCGTCCATCTCGCCGAGCGACGCGAAGCCCTCGCGCACGACGACGTGGCAGGTGGTGCAGGCACAGCTCATCTCGCAGGCGTGCTCGATCGCGATGCCGTTGTCGAGCAGTGCCTCGCACACCGAGGTGCCGGCCGGCGCCTCGATGACGTCGCCCTCGGGGCAGTATTCCTCGTTCGGCAGGACCTTGATTCTCGGCATTCAGACGTCCTCGACCTTGCGGCCGGCCAGCGCGGCGCGGATGCCGCGGTTCATGCGCATCGCGGCGAACGCCTCGGTGCCGTGCGCGAGCGACTCGACCGCGGCGTCGATCGCGCGGTGGTCGTCGCCGGCGGCGACGGCCAGCGTGCGCGACACCAGCGCGCCGATCTCAGCGCGTTCGCCGTCGGTGAGCAGGTCGCCGTCGGCGGCCAGCGCCGAGCGCGTGGCCAGCACCATGCGCTCGGCCTCGACGCGCGCCTCGCGCAGCGCGCGTGCCGCCATGTCTTCGTCGGCGCGCGCGAAGCCGTCGGCGAGCATGCGCGCGATCTCGTCGTCGCCCAGCCCGTAGCTCGGCTTGACCGCGACCTTGGCCTCGACACCGCTGGTCAGCTCGCGCGCCGACACCTGCAGCAGGCCGTCGGCGTCGACCTCGAAGGACACGCGGATGCGCGCCGCGCCGGCGGCCATCGGCGGGATGCCGCGCAGTTCGAAGCGCGCCAGCGACCGGCAGTCGGCGACCAGTTCGCGCTCGCCCTGGACGACGTGGATCGCCATCGCGGTCTGGCCGTCCTTGAACGTGGTGAAGTCCTGCGCCTTGGCCACCGGAATCGTGCTGTTGCGCTCGACGATGCGCTCGACCAGCCCGCCCATCGTCTCGATGCCCAGCGACAGGGGGATCACGTCGAGCAGCAGGATCTCGCCGTCGGGCGCGTTGCCGGCGAGCTGGTTGGCCTGGATCGCGGCGCCGATCGCCACCACCTCGTCGGGATTCAGGTTGACCAGCGGCTCGCGGCCGAAGAACTCGCCCACCCCCACCCGCACCTGCGGCATGCGCGTCGCGCCGCCCACCAGCACGACGCCCTGCACCTCGTCGCGCGGCACGCGGGCGTCGCGCAGCACGCGCCGCACCGCCGTGAGCGTGCGCTCGAGCAGCGGACGGGTCGCGGCCTCGAACTGGTCGCGGGTGACCTCGACGTCGAGCGGCTCGCCGCCGAGCGTGCAGCGCAGCCGCGCCGCCTCGGCGCCGGACAGCGCCTCCTTCGTCGCGCGCGCGGCCACCAGCACCGAGCGCTTGTCCTTCGCGCTCACCGCCGTACGCCGAGTCTGCGCGAGCGCCCAGTTGGCCAGCGCGGCGTCGAAGTCGTCGCCGCCCAGCGCCGCGTCGCCGCCGGTGGCGACCACCTCGAACACGCCGCGCGTCAGGCGCAGCAGCGACACGTCGAAGGTGCCGCCGCCGAGGTCGAACACCGCGTACAGCCCTTCGCTGCCGTTGTCGAGCCCGTAGGCCACCGCCGCCGCGGTCGGCTCGTTGATCAGGCGCAACACGTTCAGCCCGGCGAGCTTCGCCGCGTCCTTGGTCGCCTGGCGCTGCGCGTCGTCGAAGTACGCCGGCACGGTGATCACGGCGCCGAACAGCTCGTTGTCGAAGGTGTCCTCGGCGCGCTGGCGCAGCACGGCCAGGATCTCGGCCGAGACCTCGACCGGCGTCTTCACGCCGTCGCGCGTGTCGATGGCGAGCATGCCGGGGCGGTCGACGAAGCGGTACGGCAGCCGGGCAGGGTCGCCGACGTCGGCCAGCGTGCGACCCATGAAGCGCTTGACCGACACGACGGTGTGCTCCGGGTCGTCGGACTGCGCGGCCAGCGCGGCGTGGCCGATGACGCGGCGGCCGCCTTCAAGGTAGCGCACCGCCGACGGCAGGATCACGCGGCCCTCGCCGTCGGGCAGGCACTCGGCGACGCCGTGGCGCACCGCGGCGACCAGCGAGTGCGTGGTCCCCAGGTCGATGCCCACGGCGATGCGCCGCTGGTGCGGGTCGGGTGCCTGCCCGGGCTCGGAGATCTGCAGCAACGCCATCGGACTATTGTCCCAGCGCCTCCAGGCGCCGGCCGATGTCGTCGCGAAAGCGCGCGATGAACATGAGGGCTCTGACGGTGCGCGCCGCGGCGGCCATGTCGCCCTGCGCGTCGATCTGCTCGGCGAGCCGGGCGAGCATCTCGCGCTGTGCGCGGTCGACATGCTCGTCGATCGCCTCGACCGCGGTCACGTCCTGCGCCTCGTCGAGCGCCTCGCGCCAGTCCATCTGCTGCATCAGGAAGTCCGCCGGCATCGCGGTGTTGTCGTGCAGACCCACCGGCACGCCGCGCAGCTCGCACAGGTACGCAGCGCGCTGCAGCGGATCGCGCAGCCGGCGGTGCGCTTCGTTGACACGCACCGCCCACTGCATCGCCAGGCGCTGCGCCGCCGCGCCGTCAGCGGCGAATTGATCGGGGTGCACCTGCGCCTGCAGCGCGCGCCACTGCACGTCGAGCGCGACGCGGTCGAGCGCGAAGCGCTGCGGCAGCGAGAACAGCGTGAAGTCGTCGTCGGAGAGCTTCATCGCGCCACCGCGCCGTCGTGCGCACCGCCGTGCAGGCGTTTGTGCAGGAACACGCTCAGCCCGTTGTCGGGGTAGCCGGCGAACGCGCCGCGACGCGTGTAGCCGGCGCGCTCGTACAGACGCAGCGCGGCGTGCTGGTCGCGCCCGGTCTCGAGCAGCGCCTGTGCGATGCCGTCGTCGCGCAGACCGGCTTCGATCGCCGCGAGCAGGCGCGCGCCGATGCGCTGGCCGCGGTGCGCCGGATCGACCATCATGCGCTTGACCTCGCCGTAGGCGGCGCCGTCGGTGGCCGGCTCGCCGGGCATGCGACGCGCGGCAGCGCAGCCGGCCACCGCGCCGTCGACGCGCGCGACGACGAACCGCACCGCCGGCGCGAGCAGTTCGTCGACCGACAGGATGTGGTTGTCCTGCGGCGCGTACAGGCTCGCGAGGTAGGCGTCCAGGCGGTCGAGCAACGCGACGACCTCAGGCTGGTCGGGACGCTCCACGGCGATCACGGGGTCGGCGGGCATCGCAAACGGCGACGGGCGCGGCCGCACGCCGCGCCCGTCGGGACCGCCGTCGTCATACGCGGAACGACTCGCCGCAGCCGCAGCGGTCCTTCTCGCGCGGGTTGTGGAACTTGAAGCCCTCGTTGAGCCCCTCGCGCACGAAGTCGAGCTCGGTGCCGTCGAGGTACGGCAGGCTCTTCGGGTCGACCAGCACCTTGACGCCATGGCCCTCGAAGACCACGTCCTCGGGAGCGACCTCGTCGGCGTACTCGAGCTTGTAGGCCAGGCCCGAACAGCCGGTGGTCTTCACGCCCAGGCGAACGCCCACCCCCTTGCCCCGCCGCGCGAGGTAGCGCGTGACGTGGCGCGCCGCGGCTTCGGTCAGCGTGACCGCCATGGCGCTCAGTGCGCGGTCGGCGACGCGGCGCCGTGCTTGGTCCGGTAGTCCTCGACCGCGGCCTTGATCGCGTCCTCGGCGAGGATCGAGCAGTGGATCTTGACCGGCGGCAGCGCGAGCTCCTCGGCGATCTGCGTGTTCTTGATCGTCATCGCCTCGTCGAGCGACTTGCCCTTGACCCACTCGGTGACCAGCGAGCTCGACGC
>CAZUBF010000132.1:0-9910 GCA_964618555.1 uncultured Azohydromonas sp. | reverse complement strand
GCGGCATCCACCAGGACGGCGTGCTCAAGGCGCGCGACACCTACGAGATCATGCGTGCCGAGGACGTGGGCTGGAGCGCCAACAAGATCGTGCTCGGCAAGCTGTCGGGGCGCAACGCTTTCAAGCAGCGGCTGCAGGAACTGGGCGTCGAGCTCGACTCCGAGGCCGAGATCAACGCCGCGTTCGCGCGCTTCAAGGATCTGGCCGACCGCAAGAGCGAGATCTTCGACGAAGACATCATCGCGCTGGTCGGTGACGAGAGCGTGACTTCCGAGCAGGAGCACTACAGGCTGCTGTCGCTGGCGCAGCGCTCGGAGACCGGCGAGCGGCCGCACGCCAGCGTGACCTTCGCGATCGGCGCGACCGAACACCACGCCGAGAGCGACGGCAACGGTCCGGTCGACGCCAGCCTGAAGGCCATCGAGTCGAAGGTGCAAAGTGGCGCCGACATGCTGCTGTATTCGGTCAACGCGATCACCAGCGGGTCCACAGAATCGCAGGGCGAGGTGACGGTGCGGCTGCAGCACGGCGGCCGCGTCGTCAACGGCGTCGGCGCCGATCCGGACATCGTCGTGGCCTCGGCCAAGGCGTACCTGGCGGCACTGAACAAGCTGCACAGCAAGACCGAAAGGGTGGCGGCCCAGGGGTGACCCGAGCGGGTGCCGCGATGGCGCCGCCGTGACTTTAGGAACGCATCGCAAGTTCATGATCTTGCTTGTGTTTCAAGGTTCTCCTACACTGGCCGAAATCACGGACGGCGTTGGGGACGGGAGTGACGGCGGTGAAGCGCGCGGGATGGGCTCGGTGGGGGTTGCTGTTCGCGTTGTGGGTCGGTGTGCTCGCCTGGCCGCTGGGCGCCGTGCACGCGGCCACGCCCAAGGCCAAGGCGAGCGTCAAGGCGAGTGCGAAGAAGTCGGCCAAGGCGGTGCCGACCCGCAGCGCCAAGGCGACACGCGCCAAGGCGCGGCCGACGTCGCGAGCACGCACCTCGGCCAGGGCCGTGGTCAAGGCGGATCCGCCGCGTCCTTCGTACGGCCAGGTGTTCGGCCTGCACGCCACACCCGACCCGCTGGACCTGAAGTCCAGCGTGGCGCTGGTCGTCGACCAGGACACCGACGAGGTGCTGTTCAGCAAGAACCCCAAGGCGGTGCTGCCGATCGCGTCGATCACCAAGCTGATGACGGCGCTGGTCGTCGTCGAGGCCGGCCTGCCGCTCGACGAGGTGCTGACCGTGTCGCAGGCCGACGTCGACACGGAGAAGGGCAGCCGGTCGCGGCTGACCGTGGGCACGCGGCTGACCCGCGGAGAGATGTTGCACCTTGCGCTGATGTCGTCGGAGAACCGCGCCGCCAACGCGCTCGGCCGACACTATCCCGGCGGGCTGGACGCCTTTGTCGCGGCGATGAACCGCAAGGCCACCGGGCTGGGCATGGGCGACACCCGCTATGCCGAGCCGACTGGGCTGTCGAGCCGCAACCAGTCGAGCGCACGTGACTTGGCGCAGCTGGTGAAGGCGGCGTACGGGCACGACCTGATCCGCGAGCTGTCGACCTCTCCGGAGCACCGCGTGGCCGTGGGCGCGCGTGACCTGCAGTTCCGCAACTCGAACGGGTTGGTGTTCAAGGAAGACTGGACGATCGGGCTGCAGAAGACCGGCTACATCTCGGAAGCGGGCCGCTGCCTGGTGATGCAGGCCGAGATGGCGGGCCGCAAGTTGATCATGGTGCTGCTCGACTCGGCGGGACGCTACTCGCGCATCGCCGACGCCGAGCGCCTGCGCCAGTGGCTGCTGGGCGACTCCGCCGCGCCGCTCGCGCTGTCGTCGCCGACGTCCTGAGCGCCCGCGTGCCGGGGCCGCGCCCGGCCTGCGTTCGGCGTCAGGTGTCACGGTCCCCGGCCCGGCACGGGGCCCAGGCCGCGTGACGCGTCACCCGGCGCGGTGACCCAGATCGCGCGAAATCTGCGCCGCGGTGGCACGCACCTTGTCGAGCCAGGACTCGTCGAGCCGGTCGGCCGGCGCCGACACCGACAGCCCCGCGACCAGCTTGTTCTGGTCGTCGAAGATCCCCGCGGCCATGCAGCGCACGCCGACCTCGAGCTCCTCGTCATCGCGCGCGACGTGATGCTGCCGCACCTGCGCCAGCTCGCGTTCGAGCCGGGCCAAGTCGGTGATGCTGTTGCGCGTGTGACCGGCCAGCCCGGTGCGCGTGGCGTAGGCCCGCACCCGGGCCGGGTCGTCGAAGGCGAGGAACAGCTTGCCCACCGAGGTCAGGTGCAGCGGGGCGTGCCCGCCGATCGCGCGCACGACCTGCATGCCTGAGCGTTCGCTGTAGGCGCGCTCGATGTAGACGATCTCGTCGCCCTGGCGCACCGAAAGGTTGACCGGCTGGTGCGTGATGCGGTGCAGTTCGCGCATCGGCGCCAACGCGGCCTCGCGCACGTCCAGCCGCGCCTTGACCAGGTTGCCCAGTTCGAGCAGGCGCATGCCCAGGCGGTAGCTTCCGGCTTCCGGGCGGTCGACGAGCCGCCCGACCGTGAGGTCGTTGAGGATGCGGTGTGCCGTCGACGGGTGCAGCCCCGTGCGCTCGCTGATCTCCTTCAACGGCACGGGCTCGGTGTGCGACGCGAGCACGTCGAGCAGCGCGAAGGTGCGTTCGAGCACCTGGATCGTCGGCGTCTGGGCGTCCTTCTTCCTCATGCGCGCATTGTGCATTGAGCGAGGCAGATTTTGCATGACGAAAATTAGACCTGCAAGCTGATATGCCCGTGTCGCCTGCCGGCTCGCTTTGCGTCTCAGCCGGTGGCGACTGCCTCGGCTGCGAGCCGTCCGCTGCGCACCGCGCCCTCGAGCGTGGCCGGGTAGGGCCCCTCGACGTAGTCGCCGGCGGCCCAGAGTGCGGGGGCGACGCGCGCCGGCGGGCGCCGCAGGCCGGGCCGGCAGGCGAAGGTCGCGCGACGCTCGGCAAGCGTGCGCAGCACCTTGGGCGGTTCGCGCCAGTGCGGCCTCAGCGCCGTGGCGAGTTGCGCCCGCACCGCCTGCGCGGTCGCGTCGAGCCCGCGCTCGATCCACGCTGCGGCCCCGCTGACGACCGCGGCGAACAGCCCCGGCGTCGCGCCGATCGCGCCGTGGTCGAAGACAAACTGCGCCGGGGCGTCGGCGCCGTCGTGCAACGCGGTCATCGGTTGCGGCAGCCGCGTGCCGCGGCTGCGCAGGTAGACGGTGACGATCGGCTCGTGCTCGAAGGCGGCGGCGCCTTCGGCCCAGGCCGGCGCCGCCGTGCGCGCCAGCCGCGCCGCCTCGTGCGCGGTGCAGGCGAGCACGACGGCATCGGCCGGCACACCGTCGACGCGCCAGCGCGCGCCATCGGGCTCGATCGAGCTCACGCGGTGCCGGGTGCGCAGCGTCGCGCCGCGGCCGGCAAGCCAGCGCTGGGCCGGCGCGGGCAGCAGCCGTGCAAGCGACGCGCGCGGCAGCAGCAGGTCGGCGCAGCCGTCGCCACCGAACAGCGCGTCGCGCAGCACGCGCAGGAACACGCTCGCGCTCGCGCGGTCGGCGGGGGTGTTCAACGCGGCGATGCACAGCGGGTCGACCAGGTCACGGCGCAGCGTCGCGGGCATCGCCGAGCACAGGCGCGCCACCGTCCACGACGGGTCGCAGGTGAAGCCGCGCGCCGCCCAGCCGCCCGCGGCGCGCAGCAGCGCCGCGCGTTCACGCAGCGCCCAGCCGCGGCGGCGCCACACCGCGGCCAGCAGCGCGGGAACAGGCCGGCCGGGTCGCAGTTGCAGGCCACCGCCGTCGGCGAAGGTCAGCGACAGCGGCATGCGGTGCAACAGCGCCGCCGGGTCGGCGCCGATGTGGCGCATCAGTGACAGCGTGTCGCGGTAGGCGCCGATCAGGATGTGCTGGCCGTTGTCGAGCTCGACGCCGTCGACGTCGACGCCACGCGCACGCCCGCCCAGTGCCGGCGCCATTTCGTACAGCGTCACGCGGTGGCCGGCGTCGGTGGCGTGCACCGCCGCGGCGATGCCGGCCCACCCACCACCGACGACCGCTATGTCGCGCCGCATCAGCGCTCGCGCCAGTGCGTGCGCATGGCGATCCAGGCCTTGCGCAGCGGCGTCAGCGCGATGCGCTGGTGCAGCACCTGGAAGCCCGATGCCTCGATCTCGCGCAGCAGCGTGCGGTAGATGTGCGCCATCATCAGTCCGGGGCGCTGCGCGCGCCTGTCTTCGGCCGGCAGCAGCGCGAAGGCCTCGTCGAACAGCCGGTGGGCGCGTTCGGCCTGAAAGCGCATCAGCGCGTCGAAGCGTTCGCTGTAGCCCCACGGCGCTTCGCGTTGCAGGATCTCAGAGGCCTTGACTCCGAATCGCTGCAGTTCGTCGACCGGCAGGTAGATGCGCCCGCGCCGCGCGTCGTCGCCGACGTCGCGGATGATGTTGGTCAGTTGCATCGCCAGCCCGAGGCGGTGCGCGTAGGCGACAGTCGCGTCGCGCGTGCGGCCGAAGATCCCGGCCGACACCTCGCCGACGACGCCGGCGACCAGGTGGCAGTAGCGCGCGAGCGCGGCGAAGTCGAGGTAGCGCGTCTGCGTCAGGTCCATCTCGCAGCCGTCGATGACCTGCAGCAGCTGCGACTCGTGGATGCGGTGCTCGGCGGCGAGCGGCAGCAGCGCCTGAGTCGCCGGGTGGCTGGGCCGGCCCGCGAACGCCGCGGACACTTCGCGGCGCCACCAGGCGAGCTTGGCCGCGGCGACCGTCGGGTCGTGCACCTCGTCGACGACGTCGTCGACCTCGCGGCAGAAGGCGTAGAAGGCGGTGATCGCCGCGCGGCGCCGCGGCGGCAGGAACCTGAACGCGTAGTAGAACGACGAGCCGCTGCGCGCGGCCTTGTCCTGCACGTACTGTTCGGGACTCATCGCCACGGCGTGGTTCCCCAGGCGCGCCTCGGCGTGGCGTCAGGCGGCGCCGGGGTGCGTGTCATGCCACGCGCTCGACGGCGCCCGTCGCGGCGCGCATCGTCGCCGCGCGCCACAGCAGACGCGGCGCGTCGGCCACGCCCAACGTCGGGCGCTGCGTGAGCGTGGCGTGGTCGATGGCTGCGATGCGCTCCAGCACGCGCAGCCCGCCCTGCACGACGAGGCGCAGCTCCCACCCGATGCGCCCGGGCAGCCGGTGCACGAGCGGTGCGCCGTCGAGCATCAGGCCGCGCGCCCAGCCGCACAACTCGCGCACCAGCGTGCGCACGGCGGGGCCGTCGTCGCGCGACTGCAGCTGTGCCAGCGACACGCCGTGGCGGCGTGCGTCGGCGAGCGGCACGTAGTGCCGTCCGCGCGGCGCGTCGACGCCCAGGTCCTGCCAGAAGTTGATCAGTTGCAGCGCGCTGCACACCGCGTCGGAGCGCGCCAGCGACGCCGCATCGTCGACGCCGTACAGGTGCAGCAACAGCCGGCCGACGGGGTTCGCCGAGCGGCGGCAGTAGTCGAGCAGGGCCGCGCGGTCCGCATAGGTGGGTTGATGCACGTCCTGCTCGAAGGCGTCGAGCAGCGCGAACAGTGGCGCACGGGGCAGTCGGTGCCGTGCCACCGCCCGCTGCAGATCCTCGAACACCGCGTGCCAGCGCTCGCCGGGCGCCGGCGGCGCGCCAGAGAACAACCGTTCGAGTTGCCCACGGTAGGCGCAGAGATCGCGCATGCGCTCGGCGGCGTCGCGGTCGCCCTCGTCGGCCAGGTCGTCGGCCGTGCGGGCGAAGGCATAGATCGCAAGCACCGTGGGGCGCAGCGCCGGCGGGCACAGCCACGATGCGACCGGGAAGTTTTCGTAGTGGTCGACACTCACGGGTCGGGATTGTCCACGCTCGCGTGTGCTCGCCGTCGCTGCCGCATCGGGTGGCGTTGACAGGAACGCAGGGCAGCAACTACATTACTGACCGGTCAGTCATTAACTGATCTCACGAAGAAGTCTCCGCTCTCGCCATTCCATGTCGGTGGCGCCCACCCGACTCGTTCCGTAGACACCGATGCGTGCGCGCCTGCCCTGGATTGCCGTCGTCGTGGCCCTGCTGGCTGCATGCTCGCGCCCCGAGCCGGCACCGGAGCCGGTGCGTGCCGTGCGTACGCTGGTCGTGCAGGCGCAGAGCGCGTCGGCGACGCAACAGTTCGCCGCCGAGGTGCGCGCGCGCGTCGAAACCCCGCTGGCGTTCCAGGTCGGCGGCAAGCTCGTCGAGCGCCGGGTCCACGTCGGCGACGCGGTGCGGGCCGGGCAGGTGCTGGCGCGCCTGGACCCGCAGGACCTGCGCCTCGGCGTCGAGGCGGCGCAGGCGGCGGCCGCGGCGGCGCGCGTGCAATGGGTGCAGGCCGATGCTGACGCGAAGCGGTTCCGCGCACTGCACGCGCAGGGTTTCATCAGCGGCGCCGAACTCGAGCGACACGAATCGACGTTGCAGGCAGCGCAGGCGCAGCTCGCCCAGGCGCAGGCTCAGGCCGGCGTGCAGGGCAACCTGGCGCGGTACAGCGAATTGCGCGCTGCCACCGCCGGCGTCGTCACCGCGGTCGAGGCCGAACCCGGCGCGGTGCTGGCCGCCGGCACGCCGGTGCTGCGCGTCGCGCACGACGGGCCGCGCGACGTCGTGTTCTCGGTGCCCGAGGGCCAGCTCGACCGCCTGCGCGCGCTCGCCGCGCGGCCCGATGCGCTGAGCGTCCGCCTGTGGGGCGACGACGCGAGCGCGTATCCGGCGCGCATCCGCGAGGTGGCAGTCGCCGCCGACCCCGTCACTCGCACCTTCCAGGTCAAGGCCGACGTCGGCGCGGCGCCGCTGCGCCTGGGGCAGACCGCCACCGTGGTCGCTGCGCTGCCGCGCCGCGAGGCGGTGATCAGGCTGCCACTGACCGCGCTGCACGAGCAGCAGGGGCGCAGCGCCGTGTGGGTGTTCGACCCGACCAGCTCGACCGTCGCGGCCCGCGTGGTCGAGATCGGCGGCGCCGAGGGCAACGACGCGCTGGTCGCATCGGGGCTGGAGCCCGGCGAGCGGGTGGTCAGCGCCGGCGTGCACGTGCTGACGCCGGGGCAGAAGGTGACGCTGTACGCCGCGCCGGTCGAGGCCGCGGCTTCGCGCTGAACGGTGGCGACGCCGATGCACTCCACCCCCGCCGCTGCCCCGGCCGGCGCGTCGGGCATCAACGTGTCGCGATGGGCGATCGAGCACGCGCCGCTGACACGTTACCTGATGATCGTGCTGCTGTTGCTCGGCGCGGCGGCGTACTTCCAGCTCGGCCAGGACGAGGACCCGCCTTTCACGTTCCGCGTGATGGTCGTGCAGGCGTTCTGGCCGGGCGCGAGCGCGGTGCAGGTCGCCGAGCAGGTCACCGACAGGATCGAGAAGACGCTGCAGGAGGTGCCCTACGCCGACGTGGTGCGTAGCTACACGAAGCCGGGCGAGTCGCTGACGCTGTTGCAACTGGCCGACCACTCACCGCCGCACGCCGTCGGCGACGTGTGGTACCAGGTGCGCAAGAAGATCGGCGACGTGCGCCACACGCTTCCCGCGGGCGTTGTCGGGCCGGTGTTCAACGATGAGTTCGGCGACGTCTATGGCTCGATCTTCGCGCTGTGGGCCGACGGCTTCAGCCCCGAGGAGCTGCGCGAGTTCGCCGACCGGGTGCGCGAGCGACTGCTGCGCGTCCCCGACGTCGGAAAGGTCGCGCTGTTCGGCGTGCAGCCGGAGAAGCTGTACGTCGAGATCGCTCAGAAGCGCCTGGCGCAGCTCGGGCTGGACATGAACCAGGTCGTCGCGCAGTTGGGCGAGCAGAACGCGGTCGGGGGCTCCGGCGTGCTCGACGCGCGCAGCGAGAACCTGCAGGTGCGGGTGGCTGGCGCGTTCACCTCGGTCGACGAGCTGACGCGGCTGCCGATCCGCGCCATCGACCCCGCCACCGGGCAGGCCAGCACCCTGCGGCTGGGCGACATCGCCGGCATCCGGCGCGCTTACGTCGACCCGCCGGTGGTGAAGGTGCGCCACCAGGGGCGCGACGTGATTGCGCTGGGCGTGTCGATGGCTTCGGGTGGCGACATCATCGTGCTGGGCAAGGCGCTGCGCGAGGCCACGGCGCAGATTGCCGCCGACCTGCCGGTGGGCATCGAACTGGTGCAGATCCAGGACCAGCCGAGTGCCGTCACACACTCGGTCGGCGAGTTCGTCAAGGTGCTCGTCGAGGCGCTGGTGATCGTGCTGGCGGTGAGCTTCGTCAGCCTCGGGTTGCACAGGCGGGCCGGGCGTTCCGGCTTCGGCATCGACATCTGGCCCGGGCTGGTGGTGGCGATCACGATCCCGCTGGTGCTGGCGATCACCTTCGTGGCGATGTACTACTGGGGCGTGGGCCTGCACAAGATCTCGCTCGGCTCGCTGATCATCGCGCTGGGCCTGCTCGTCGACGACGCGATCATCGTCGTCGAGATGATGGTGCGCAAGCTCGAGGAGGGCTACGACCGGCTGCGCGCCGCGACCTTCGCGTTCGACGTCACCGCGATGCCGATGCTCACCGGCACGCTGATCACCGCCGCCGGCTTCCTGCCGATCGGGCTGGCGAAGTCGAGCACCGGCGAGTACACGTTCGCGATCTTTGCCGTCACCGCGGCGGCGCTGGTGATCTCCTGGGCGGTCTCGGTGTACTTCGTGCCCTGGCTGGGCTGGCGGTTGCTGCGCGTCAAGGCCAGGGTCGGCGGCGACGAGGGGCCGCACGAGTTGTTCGACACCCCCTTCTACAGTCGCTTCCGTGCCGCGGTCGACTGGTGCGTGCGCCACCGCTGGTTGACGATCGCAGCGACGCTGGCGGTTTTCGCGCTCGGCGTCGCCGGCATGGGTCGCGTGCAGCAGCAGTTCTTTCCCGACTCGAGCCGGCCGGAGATCCTGGTCGACCTGTGGCTTCCCGAAGGCTCGACGATCCACGCCAGCGAAGAGGTCGCACGGCGCCTCGAGGCGCGCCTGATGTCCGAGCCCGGGGTGGCCAGCGTCAGCACCTGGATCGGCGGCGGCGTGCCGCGCTTCTACCTGCCGCTGGAGCAGATCTTCCCGCAGGGCAACGCCAGCCAGGCGATCGTGCTGCCGGCGAGCCTCGCCGAGCGCGAGCGCCTGCGGCACGCGCTGCCGGCGCTGCTGGCCGCCGAGTTCCCCGAGGCACGCGCACGCGTGAAGCTGCTTCCCAACGGGCCGCCGGTGGCCTACCCGGTGATGTTCCGCGTGGTCGGCACCGAGGTCGACGGGGTGCGGCGCTGGGCCGACGAGGCCAAGCGCATCCTGCGCGATCACCCGCACCTGCGCGGCGTCAACGACAACTGGAACGAGTCGGTCAAGGTGCTGCGCCTGCAGGTCGACCAGGACAGGGCGCGCGCGCTGGGCGTGAGCAGCCAGTCTCTGGCGCAGGCGTCGCGCACCATGCTGTCGGGCACGACGATCGGCCAGTACCGAGAGGGCGACAAGCTGGTCGACATCGTGCTGCGCCAGCCCGAAGACGAGCGCCGTCGCATCACCGACCTCGCCGACGCCTACGTGCCGACCGCCAGCGGTCGCGCGGTGCCGCTCGCGCAAGTGGCGAAGATCGACTTCGGGTGGGAGCCGGGGGTGGTCTGGCGCGAGAACCGCAGCTTCGCGGTCACGGTGCAGGGCGACGTCGTCGAGGGGCTGCAGGGCGCGACGGTGACGGCGCAGCTGTGGCCGGCGCTGCAGCAGCTCAGTTCGCGCATGCCGCCGGGCTACGACATCGAGGTCGCCGGCGCGGTGGAGGAGAGCAGCAAGGGCCAGGGCTCGATCGCCGCCGGGGTGCCGGCGATGCTGTTCATCATCTTCACGCTGTTGATGCTGCAACTGCACAGCTTCAGCCGCGCGGTGCTGGTGTTCCTGACCGGGCCGCTGGGCATC
>CAZUBF010000131.1:0-10064 GCA_964618555.1 uncultured Azohydromonas sp. | reverse complement strand
TACTCGGTGCGGCCCTCGACCCGGTTGTGCGTGTACGCCAGCGGCGCCTCGCTGTCGTAGCTGACCTGCTTGTAGAACTCGACGTACTGCGCGTCGGTGACCTCGCTCTTGGGCCGCGTCCACAGCGCCGCGGCCTTGTTCACGGTCTCCCACTCGTCGCCGAGCACGTACTCCTTCTTCTCGTCGTCCCACGCCTCCTTGCGCATCAGGATCGGCAGCGAGATGTGGTCGGAGTACTTGGCGATGATCGACTTGAGCTTCCAGGTCTTGGCGAACTCCTCCTCGCCGTCGCGCAGGTGCAGGATCACGTCGGTGCCGCGCTGCTCGCGCGTGATCGTCTCGACGTCGAACTCGCCGCTGCCGTCGCTCGTCCAGCGCACACCCTCGTCGGGCTTCAGCCCGGCGCGACGCGACTCGACGGTGATGCGGTCGGCGACGATGAAGCCCGAGTAGAAGCCCACCCCGAACTGGCCGATCAGGTTGGCGTCCTTCTTCTGCTCGCCCTCGAGCTTCGACAGGAACTCGCGCGTGCCGCTCTTGGCGATCGTGCCCAGGTGCTGCACCGCCTCCTCGGCGCTCATGCCGATGCCGTTGTCGCGGATCGTCACCGTGTTCGCCGCCGGGTCGAAGAACACGCGGATCTGCAGGTCCGGCGCGTCCTCGTACAGCCCGGGCGCGTCGAGCGCCTCGAAGCGCAGCTTGTCGCAGGCGTCGCTGGCGTTGGAGACCAGCTCGCGCAGGAAGATCTCCTTGTTCGAGTACAGCGAGTGCGTGACCAGGTGCAGGATCTGCTTGACCTCGGCCTGGAAGGACAGGGTTTGCTTGTCGCTCATCGTCGTCTTCGGGTGTCAGGCGGCGCCCTCGCGCCGGCGCGCTGGAGATGGGGACGACGCGCCGGGCTTCAAGAGTCCGCGCGCGGACGGCGCGGCAGCGCGCTCAGAGCACGACCTTGACCATCGGGTGCGTGCTCAGCGTGCGGTACAGCTCGTCGAGCTGCTCGCGGCTGGTCGCCGTGACGATCACCGTCAGCCCCAGGTAGTTGCCGCCGCGGCTGGGCCGCTCCTCGACCGTCTCCGGGTCGAAGCCGGGGTCGAACCGCTGCACGACCTGCACGATCGCCGCACGGAAGCCCTCGACGTGCGCGCCCATCACCTTGATCGGGAACGCGCTCGGGTACTCGATCAGGCTGTGCTCGGGTGGGATCTCGCGCATGGGCCACAAACTCCTCGCGGACCTACCCCCGGTCGAAGGCCACCTGCGATGCAGGACAGCCAGCCGAGCAAGCGGCCGCCGCGGATCCGGCTGCGCCGGTCCGCTGGCGGCGCCACCTCGAGGGGGAGGCGCCGAAGGCGCTTCGGGGGTGGTCCATCAGATCGACTGTTCGCGTTTGGCGCGCTGGTAGGCCTCGTGCAGGCGTGCATACACCGGCCCGGGCTTGCCGCGCAGCGCCCCGTGGCCGACCGGCTCGCCGTCGATCTTGGTCACGGGAAGCACCTCCTTGGTGGCCGAACTCAGCAACACCTCGTCGGCAGCGCGCACGTCGGCCTCGGCGATCGGGCGCAGGTTGTAGGCGACGCCCTCCTCCTCGCACAGCTCGCGCAGCAGCTCGACGCGGATGCCCTCGAGCACGTGCTCGCTCTTCGGCGGGCCGAGCAGCGCGCCCTCGTGCACGATCCACACGTTGCTCGCCGACGCCTCGGTCAGCCAGCCGTCGCGGAACAGGATCGTCTCGACCGCGCCGTGGTCGGCGGAGATCTGCCGCGCCAGCACCGCGCCGAGCAGGCTCGTGCTCTTGATGTCGCCGCGCTGCCAGCGGAAGTCGGCCGCCGTCGTGCACGCCACGCCGTGGTGGCGCTGATCGGCGGTGGGCGGCTTCATCGGGCTGACCATCATGAACACGGTCGGCGCGATGTCCGGCGGCATCACGTGGTCGCGCGGCGCGACGCCGCGCGTGACCTGCAGGTACACCAGCTGGTCGTCGGCGCCGGTCTGCGCGTGCAGCGCGGCCACCAGCGCGCGCGCGCGCTCGAGCCACTGCTCGCGAGTCGCCGGCGCGGCGATGCGCACCTTGGCCAGGCTGCGGCCGAGCCGCGCGATGTGGTCGTCGAAGCGGAACAGCCGGCGCGCGTACACCGGGATCACCTCGTAGACGCCGTCGCCGAAGATGAAGCCGCGGTCGAGCACGCTCACCTTGGCGTCGCACAGGCGCGTGTACTCGCCGTCGAGGAAACACGGGGTGTCGGGCAGGGCGGTCATCGCGGGGCCTTTCGCGGTAAGGTCAGCTTAACGGATCCACAGTCGCAGCGCATCCCAGGCGCGGCCGAACAGGCCGGCCTCGGGGACCGCGTCGAGCACCACCAGCGGCACCTCGCCGACCGGCGCACCGGCACGCGTCGTGATCCGCACCGTGCCCACGCGCTGGCCCTGCGCCAGCGGCGCGACCAGCGGGTCGGTGCGCTCGAGCCGCGTCTGCAGCCGGTCGGCCTCGCCGCGGGGCACCGCGAGCACCACGTCGGTGGCCACGCCCAGCGAGGCCTGCGGTTTGGCGCCCTTCCACACCTCGGGGCTGGCGATGGCCTTGCCGCCGTCGAAGAGCTTGATCGCGTCGAACGCGGCGAAGCCCCAGTTGAGCAGCTTCTGGCTCTCGTTGGCGCGCGCCTCGCGGCTGTCGGTGCCCATCACGACGCTGAGCAGCCGGCGTTTGCCCGGCGTGTTGCCGCCGGGCCCGAGGTTCGGGAACTCGCGCGCCGCGCTGGCCACCAGGCAGTAGCCGGCCGCCGCGGTGTATCCGGTCTTCATGCCGTCGACCGTGGGGTCGCGGCGCAGCAGCAGGTTGCGGTTGTCCTGGCGGATGCGGTTGTACGTGTACTCCTTGACCGAGTAGTAGCGGTAGTACTGCGGGAAGTCGGCGATGATGCGCGAGGCGATCGCCGCGATGTCGCGCGCGCTGCTGCGGTGGCCCGGCTCGCTCATGCCGGTGACGTTGCGGAACTCGGTGTTCTTCAGCCCCCAGGCCTGCGCCTGCCGGTTCATCATCGCGACGAAGTTCTCCACCGTGCCGGCCACGCCCTCGGCCAGCGCCACCGTCGCGTCGTTGCCCGACTGCACGATCATGCCGTGCAGCAGTTCGTCGACCCGGGGTGTCATCGTCGTGTTGATGAACATCAGCGACGGGTCGCCCTTGCGTTCGTCCCATGCACGCTGGCTCACCGGCAGCGTCTGCTCGAGCGTGAGCTTCTTGTCGCGCAACGCGCCGAACACGACGTAGGCGGTCATCAGCTTGGTCAGCGACGCCGGGTCGGCCGGCGCGTCGGCGTCGCGCTCGGCCAGCGTCTGACCCGTGGTCAGGTCGAGCAGCACGTAGTGGCGCGCCGCGACCTCGGGCGGTGGCAAGGGCTGTGCCGACGCCGGCAGCGCGGCAGTGGCGGAGACGAACAGGGCGAGCAGGACGCAAAGAAGTCGATTCATCGAAAGCATTGCCGGTCGGAAGGCAGGACGAGGGGAGTGAAGGGGTTCGGCGCGGCGCGCTGCGCGCACCGGGGGCCACACGCTCACACGGCGAACGCGCGCACGACGATCGACTTGAGCAACGGCAGCCGGCCGTGGAAGAAGTGACCCACGCCGGGCACCACGACCACCGGCAGCGCCTGCGGGCGCGCCCAGTCGAGCGTGGCCGCCAGCGGAACCACGTCGTCGGATTCGCCGTGGATCACCAACGTGTCTTCGGGTACGGCGGCGACGTCGAAGTTCCCCGTCGCCGGAGCGACCAGCAGCAGACGCTTCGCCGGCGGGTCGAGCCGCGCCGCCGCCTGCGAGGCGACGAAGCCGCCGAAGGAGAACCCGCCGAGCACCAGCGGCAACGCCGCGTCGCGGTGCTCGGCCACCACCGCGAGCGCGTCGTCGACCTCGCCGCGCCCGCCGTCCCAGCCGCCCTGCGACGCTCCGATGCCGCGGAAATTGAAGCGCACCGCACGCCAGCCGACCTGCACCAGCGCGCGCGCCAGCGTCTGCACGACCTTGTTGTCCATCGTGCCGCCGTGCAGCGGGTGCGGATGGCACAGCACCGCGACGCCGCGCGCAACGCCGGCGGGGGCGTCGACGGCGCACTCGATCGCACCGGCCGGCCCGGCCACGGGGTGCCGCTGGGTGTGCACGTTCACGGGCGTGTTGTGAGGCGTGGCGACCCGGTGGCTCACCGCCCGACGTCGGGCGGCAGCAGCAGCCGCTCGACGACGCGGCCGTCTTTCAGGTGCGACTCGACGATCTCGTCGATGTCGTCGCGGTCGACGTACTGGTACCACACGGCCTCGGGGTAGACCACCGCCACCGGCCCGCCGGCGCAGCGGTCGAGGCAACCGGCCTTGTTGACCCGTACGCGGCCGGGCCCCATCAGCCCGGCGGCCTTGACCCGCGCCTTGCAGTGGTCGAACGCAGCCTGCGCGTCGTGCTGCGCACAGCAGGCCTCGCCGCCGTCGCGCCGGTTCAGGCAGAAGAAGATGTGGCGCGCGTAGTAACTCATCGCCGGCATTGTAGGCAGCGGGCTCACGCCGGCTCGTCGCGGCGTGCCAGCCGCGTCAGCAGCCACGCCAGCGCGGCGTACGGCCAGACCCACCCGATCCACTGCGCCAGCCCGTGGAAGCGGATGAAGCGCCCCTGCTGCCAGTCCTGCAGGCTGTGCGCGTAGTAGGCGTCGGTGGGCGCCATCGCGACCACCGCGACCAGTCCGGTGAGCACCACCAGCGCGATGCCCGCGACCAGACGCCGGCCGGCGGGCATGCACAGCAGCGCGACGACCAGCCCGGCCGCCAGGCCCGGACCGGCGGCCGGCGTCCACCACGCCAGCGCGTTCTCGGGGCCGAAGTTCAGCGCGGTGGCCAGCGTCATCGTCCCCACCGCCACCGCCGCGGCGCCCAGCGCGAGCGCCACCCGACGCCAGCCCGGCGGGCTCACCGTGTACGCGATCAGGCAGGGCGCCAGCAGACCCAGCGCCACCGCCACCGCCTCGACCAGCGGCGTCGGGCGCCCCGCCACGCCGGCCGGCGGCGCCAGCACGCCGTGCGCGGCGTCGGCCCACGGCGTGCCGTCGAGTGCGACCATCGCCCAGCCGCGCGCCTCGTCCCACACCTGCCCCATGCCCAGCGGCACCGGCGTCGGGAACAGCAGGCCCAACGGCCACAGCAGCAGCAGCGTGATGGCCGCGGCGCTGTGGCGCACGAACCAGCGGTCACGCCAGGCCTGCCAGCGCTCGAGCGCGCCCAGCGCATGCGCCAGCGCACCGAGCATCGCGCCGGCCAGCGCACCGGCGACGTTGAGCAGCAGGTCCAGCGACGAGGGCACGCGCGCCGGCAGGAACTGCTGCAGCACCTCGAGCGTGTACGACAGCGCCGCGGCACTCAGCAGCGCGGCAGCGAACGCGGTGGCCACGCGACGCCCGGTGCGCACCGCCGCGACGTAGACCAGCGCACCCAGCGGCAGGTAGCCGAGCAGGTTCGCGGTGATGTCGAACTGCGGGAACCAGGCCGGCCACGGCAGGCGCCACCAGCCCCAGCCGCTGCCGCCGGGCAGGCGCCAGCCGGCGAACGGGAACAGGCTGGCGTACGCGACGACACCGGCGAACGCTGCGGCGAGCAGCGTGGCCGAACTGCGCTGGCGCGTCATGCGCCCCGCCTCAGAACGGCTTGACGACGACCAGCACGACGATCGCGGTGAACAGCAGCACCGTGACCTCGTTGAACACGCGGTACCAGCGGTGGCTGCGCCGGTTGGCGAGCCGTTCGAAGTCGCGCAACAGCCGCTGGCAAGCGTGGTGGTAGCCGAGCACCGCCACCACGCCCGCGAGCTTGGCGTGCATCCAGCCGCTGCCGGCCCCCAGCCCGATGCCGTAGTGCAGCCACAGCACCAGCCCCAGCGCCACCGCGGGCACCATCAGCAGGGTCGAGAAGCGGTACAGCTTGCGCGCCATCAGCAGCAGGCGCTCGCGCTCGGCGTGGCTGTCGGGCGCGACCATCGCCAGGTTGACGAACAGCCGCGGCAGGTAGAACAGGCCGGCGAACCAGCTCGCGACGAACACGACATGGAACGCCTTGACCCACAGGTAGCCGGAACTCATCGTCGAATTATGGTCGGCCTCCCTCGACGGCACGGCGGCGGAGGCGGAGGCGGTACGGCTATCATCGGCCGCACAGTCCATCGCAGGCTGGCGTCGACCGCAGGGTGGAGCGCCGACCCCGGGCGAAAGCCGGCCTTGAAGGCGCTGCGGCCGGGGCGACGCGACGCTTGCGCCGCACCCGGCCTGCCCCGCCACCGACGTGTCGAGGTCGCCGCCGTGAACAGCCTCCTGCCCCCGTTTCCCGCCAGCCGCCCGCGCCGCCTGCGCCGCGACGCCGCGACCCGCGCGCTGGTGCGTGAGCACCGCCTCGCGCCCGAGGACCTGATCCTGCCGGTGTTCGTGCTCGACGGCGCGAACCGCGCCGAGGACGTGCCGAGCATGCCCGGCGTGCAGCGGCTGAGCGTCGATCGCCTGTTCACGGTGGCCGAGCAGTGCCTGGCGCTCGGCGTGCCGGTGATGGCGCTGTTTCCGGTCATCGACCCGGCGCTGAAGACCCCCGACGGGCGCGAGGCGCTGAATCCCGACGGCCTCGTGCCACGCACCGTGGCCGCGTTGAAGGCGCGCTTTCCGGCGCTGAACCTGCTCACCGACGTCGCGCTCGACCCCTTCACCTCGCACGGCCAGGACGGGCTGATCGACGACAGCGGCTACATCCTCAACGACGCGACGCTCGCGGTGCTCACCGAACAGGCGAAGCTGCAGGCGCAAGCCGGCGTGGACATCGTCGCGCCCAGCGACATGATGGACGGGCGCATCGGAGCGATCCGCGGCGTGCTCGAGGGCGCCGGGCTGATCCACACCCGCATCATGGCCTACAGCGCGAAGTACGCGAGTGCCTTCTACGGCCCGTTCCGCGACGCCGTGGGCAGCAAGGGCAACCTGGGCCGCAGCGACAAGAAGGCCTACCAGATGGACCCGGGCAACACCGACGAGGCGCTGCGCGAAGTCGCGCTCGACATCGCCGAGGGCGCGGACATGGTGATGGTCAAGCCCGGCATGCCTTACCTGGACATCGTGCGCCGCGTGAAGGACACGTTCCGCATGCCGACCTTCGCCTACCAGGTCAGCGGCGAGTACAGCATGCTCAAGGCCGCCGCCGCCCAAGGCTGGCTCGACCACGACGCGGTGATGATGGAGTCGCTGCTGGCCTTCCGGCGCGCCGGTGCCGACGGCGTGCTCACCTACTTCGCGCTCGACGCCGCGAAGCGGCTGCGTCTGGGCTGATGCGCGTCTTCCACGTCACGCCCGACCAGTTCATCGAGCTCGACGCGCTGCCCGAGACGCTGCCCGCCACCGGCTTCGTCTGGATCGGCAGCGCGCGCCGCGAGTTCGAGGTGCGTGCCGCCGAGGTGCAGTCGCGCCTGCAGCGGTGGACCGGTGCGACCCTGGTCGACCTGCACGTGTCGGACCTGCTGAACAACCAGCTGCCCAGCCACTTCGACACCACGTTCGACTACGACCTGCTGGTGTTCCGCCGGCTCGCGGCGGCGCCGGGCACGGCGTCGCTCGGCGACGGCCGGCAGGCGGTGCGCAGCGCGACGCGGCAGGCCCTCGAGGCGATCGACACCAGCCCGGTGGGGTTCGCGGTGTTCGACCGCGTGCTCGTCACGGTGCACCCGGCCGACTGCGCGGTGCGCGACTTCTTCGCCGCGCGGCTTGCGCAGCGCGGCCAGGGCGCCGCGGCGCGCCTGCCCGCCAGCCCCGCCGACCTGATGCTGCGCATGGTCAACCACATGGTCGACAGCTATCTCGAGCTGCGTCGGCTGCTGGCGCGCCAGCTCGGCGAGCTGCAGCTCGAGCTGCTCAACCCGCGCAGCCACTTCGACGACTGGGCGCTGCTGCTCGAGGCACGCAACCGCCTGCACCTGCTCGAGGACACCTGCGAGGACCAGCGCAGCGCCGTGCAGGAGTGGATCGACGCGCTCGACGAGTGGCCGCCCGAGGCCGACAAGGCCGCGCAGCGCGAGCGCGAACTGCTGCGCCTGCGCTCGCGCGACGTGCTCGAGCACGTCGAGCGCGTGCTCGGCCACGTGCGCCGGCTCGAGCAGTCGATCGAGACCGCGGTGCAGATGCACTTCTCGGCGCTGGGCCATCGCACCAACAGCATCATGCGCACGCTGACCGTGCTCACCGCGATCTTCCTGCCGCTGAACCTGATCACCGGGTTCTTCGGCATGAACTTCGACTTCCTGCCGCTGATCCACTCGGCCGAGGGGTTCTGGCTCGCGTTCTGGACGATGGTCGTGGTCGGCGCCGGGCTGGTCGCGTTCTTCTGGCGCAAGCGCTACCTGGGCGGCAGCGCGCGATGACGCTGGCACCGCGACAGCTGGCGCTGCTGGTCGGCCTGACGCTCGCCTGGGGCATCAACTGGCCGGTGATGAAGCTCGGCGTCACGCACTACCCGCCGCTGACGTTCCGTGCCGTCTCGATGCTGCTGGGCCTGCCGCTGCTGGCCGCCGCGCTGTGGCTGCAGAAGCTGCCGTTCGCGGTGCCGCGCGCGCACTGGCGCGAGCTGGCGCTGCTGACCGTGACCAACATGTTCGTCTGGCACCTCGTCGTGGTGCTCGCGATCCCGCACCTGAGCTCGGGCCGCGCGGCGATCCTCGGCTACACGATGCCGGTGTTCTCGGCGCTGTGGGGCCTGCTGGTGTTCGGCGACCGGCTGCGCGCGCGCCAGGCGCTGGGCGTCGCCGCCGCGGCGCTGGGCGTGGTGCTGCTGCTGTGGCACGAGTTCGCGCGCGTCGCCGGCGCGCCGGTGGCCGCGTCGGCGATGCTGCTGGCCGCCGCGGTGTGGGCGCTGGGCACGCGCCAGCTGCGCGCCACGACGATCCCGCTGCCGACGCTGACGCTGTCGTTCTGGATGACGCTGGCCACCGCCGTCGCCGTGTGCGCCGCGGCGGCGCTGTTCGAGCGCGCCCAGTGGCACTGGCCGAACGCGCCGGCGCGCGCGGCAATCGCGTTCAATGCGCTGCTGGTGTTCGGTTTCGCGCAGGTGGCGTGGCTCGTGCTCGCGCGCTCGCTGCCGCCGATCGCGTCGACGCTGTCGGTGATGATGATCCCGGTGCTCGGCACCGTCGGCGGCGCGCTCGCGCTCGGCGAGGCGCTGCACTGGCAGGACGCGGCTGCGGCAGCGCTGATGGTCGCCGCGATCGCCTCGGTGCTGTGGCCGGCGCGCGCCGCCGCGGCCACCGCGCCGCGCGGCTGACCGCGCCGCCCGCGACCGGGGTCAGCCGGCGTACGGGTCGTGCAGACCGAGTGCGCGCAGGATCGCGCCTTCGCGCGACTCCATCGCCGCCGCGTCGGCGTCGCGCTCGTGGTCCCAGCCCTGCGCGTGCAGTGCCCCGTGCACCAGCAGGTGCGCGTAGTGGTCGGCCGGCGCGAGGCCGAGTGCGCGCGCCTCGCGCTCGACGACCGCAGCGCACAGCACCAGGTCGGCGACGACCTGCGGCTCGCGCGCGTAGTCGAAGGTCAGCACGTTGGTCGCGTAGTCCTTGCCGCGGAACTCGCGGTTCAGCCGCCGGCCCTCGGCCTCGTCGACGATGCGCACCGCCAGCTCGGCCGGGCGTTCGAGCGCGGCGCGCAGCCAGCGCGCGACGCGGTGGCGCGGCAGCAGCGTGCGGTGGCGCGGGTCGGCGAACTGCAGCGACAGCGCGAGCGCCGGCCGGGCGGGCTTCACGGCTTGCGCTCCGCCGCGTCGGCGAGGTCCTGCCGCGCGCGGTCGGCGTCGTAGGCCTCGACGATGCGCGCGACCAGCGGGTGGCGCACGACATCGGCGGCGGTGAAGCGGGTGAAGGCGATGCCCTTGACCCGGCGCAGGATGCGCTCGGCCTGCACCAGCCCGCTGGCCGCGCCGCGCGGCAGGTCGATCTGGCTCACGTCGCCGGTGACCACCGCCTTCGCGCCGAAGCCGATGCGCGTGAGGAACATCTTCATCTGCTCGGGCGTCGTGTTCTGC
>CAZUBF010000130.1:0-10069 GCA_964618555.1 uncultured Azohydromonas sp. | reverse complement strand
GTCCCCGCCACGGATGCGCAGGAACCCGGCCGCCAGCTCGAAGGTCTTCGGCCCGAGGCCGCCGACCTCGAGCAGCTGCCGGCGGTTGCGGAACGCCCCCTGCGCGTCGCGCCAGCGCACGATCGCCGCGGCCACCGACGCGCTCAGCCCCGACACGCGCGCCAGCAGCGGCACCGACGCGGTGTTCAGGTCGACGCCGACCGCGTTGACGCAGTCCTCGACGACCGCGGCCAGCGCGCGCGCCAGCTCGGCCTGGTTGATGTCGTGCTGGTACTGCCCGACGCCGATGCTCTTCGGGTCGATCTTCACCAGCTCGGCCAGCGGGTCCTGCACGCGGCGCGCGATGCTCACCGCGCCGCGCAGGCTGACGTCGAGCCCCGGCAGCTCGGCGCTGGCGAACTCGCTGGCCGAGTACACCGACGCGCCGGCCTCGCTGACCACGACCTTGTCGAGCTTCGCGCCCGGCACGAGCTGCTGGACGCGCTTGACCAGGTCGGCGGCGAGCTTGTCGGTGTCGCGGCTCGCGGTGCCGTTGCCGATCGCGACCAGGGTCACGCCGTGCGCGGCCACCAGCCGCCCGAGCGTGTGCAGCGCGCCGTCCCAGTCGCGCCGCGGCTCGTGCGGAAACACCGTGGCGGTGTCGAGCACCTTGCCGGTGTCGGAGACCACCGCGACCTTCACGCCGGTGCGGATGCCCGGGTCGAGCCCCATCACCACGCGCGGGCCGGCCGGCGCGGCGAGCAGCAGGTCGCGCAGGTTCTCGGCGAAGACCTTGGTCGCGGTCGCCTCGGCCGCCTCGCGCAACCGCGCGAACAGGTCGCGCTCAAGCGACAGCGCCAGCTTGACCTTCCAGGTCCAGGCCACGGTCCTGCGGATCAGGTCGTCGCCGGCGCGGCCGGCGTGGCTCCAGCCGAGGCGGCGTGCGATGCGGCCCTCGGCCAGCGAAGGAGTGCCCAGTGCCGCGGCCTCGTCGAGCACCAGCCGCGCGTCGAGCACCTCGAGCGCGCGACCGCGGAACACCGCCAGCGCACGGTGCGACGGGACCTTCGCGATCGGCTCGTCGTACTCGAAGTAGTCGCGGAACTTCGCGACGTCGGCGTGTTGCGCGTCGCGGCCCGACGCCAGCCGCGCCTGCAGCCGGCCCTCGGCCCACAGCCACTCGCGCAGCGCGCCGACCAGCACGGCGTCCTCGGCCCAGCGCTCGGCGAGCAGGTCGCGCACGCCGTCGAGCACCGCGTGCGCGTCGGCGAAGCCGGCGTCGGCGTCGACGAACGCGGCGGCCTCGGCCGGCGGGTCGAGCGCGGGGTCGGCGAACAGTCGATCGGCCAGCGGCTCGAGCCCGGCCTCGCGTGCGATCGTGCCCTTGGTGCGGCGCTTCGGCTTGTACGGCAGGTACAGGTCTTCGAGGTCCTGCTTGGTCGGCGCGGCTTCGATCGCGGCGCGCAGCTCGGGCGTGAGCCGCCCTTGCTCGTCGACGCTGCGCAGCACCGTGGCGCGGCGGTCCTCGAGCTCGCGCAGATAGGCCAGCCGCGCCTCGAGTTCGCGCAGGTGAACGTCGTCGAGGCCGCCGGTGGCCTCCTTGCGGTAGCGGGCGACGAAGGGCACGGTGGCGCCGCCGTCGAGCAGGTCGACCGCGGCGGCCACCTGCGCCGGGCGCACCTTCAGCTCGTCGGCGATCTGCAGCAGGATCGTGTCCAAGGGCAAACGTGACGTGGAGTGGTTCGAAGGGGGCGCAGTGTGCCATCGAAGCACACGGTGACAGGCGCGGCACCGCAGTGCGCAACCCTTCACGCGCCGCGCACCTGTTACGTGCCGGCCGCGATGAACTCACAAATGCTTGCGCTTGGTTGCCGTGTGCCGCCCGCAACATCCGTCGCTCGGTGCGACGAGGCACCGCGCCCTTCGAAGGACCCCGCATGAGAGCATTCCTGCAGGCGGCGCTGCTCGCGCTGGCCACCGCGACGAGCGCCGCGCTGGCGCAGCCGGCGTCCCCCCCGGGCGCGGCCGCGCCGCCGGCCAAGCCGCCGTTCCCGCAGATCCAGCTGCCCGAGCGCAAGGCGCACGGCCAGCGAGCGATCGAACTGCTCGGCAGCCGCCTGCCCGAGGTGGCCGCGTGGTACGGCAGGTCGCCCGACGAGTTCCGCCAGCTGCTGCTCACCGACCGCAGGCTGAAGATCGACCAGCGCGGCCGCCTGTTCGTCGAGGACGAGCTCGACGCGCCGCTGCCCGCCGGCACGCCGCCCGCCGCCGCGTCGGACCCGCTGAGCGGCACGCTGGCGCCGCTGGACCAGACCTTCGCGCTGCACAGCCGGCCCGGCGCGAAGCGCACGATCTACCTCAACTTCCGCGGCGCGGTGCTCAGCGGCACGGCGTGGAACAGCAACGGCAACACGATCACCGCACTGCCGTTCGACACCGACGGCGTGCCCTACTCGTTCTCGCAGGCCGAGCTCGAGCGCATCCAGTACATCTGGCAGCGTGTCGCCGAGGACTTCGCGCCGTTCGACGTGAACGTCACGACCGAACCACCGTCGGCCGACCGGCTCACGCGCAGCGGGTCGGGCGACGACGTGTTCGGCACCACCGCGCTGATCACCCACAGCGCCGGTGTGTACAGCTGCAGCTGCGGCGGCGTCGCCTACATCGGCGTCTTCGACGACACCTCCGACGGCTACAAGCCGGCGCTGGTGTTCCACGACCAGCTCGGCCCGGGCAACGAGAAGTACGTCGCCGAGGCGGTGTCGCACGAGGTGGGGCACAACCTGGGCCTGTTGCACGACGGCACGTCGAGCACCGGCTACTACGGCGGCCACGGCAGCGGCACCACCGGCTGGGCGCCGATCATGGGCGTGGGCTACTCGAAGAACCTGGTGCAGTGGAGCAAGGGGGAGTACGCCGGCGCCAACCAGAAGCAGGACGACTACGTCGTGATGGGCCAGAACGGCCTGGCGCACCGTGCCGACGACCACGGCAACAGCGCCGGCGCCGCGACGCTGCTGGCCGGCAGCACCGCCGGCGCAGTCACGACGCTGGCGGTCACCGGCGTGATCGAACGACCGGGCGACGTCGACGTGTTCACCTTCACGGCCGGCGCGGGCGCCGCCAGCTTCGGCCTCGTGCCGGCGGCGCGCTCGGCCAACGTCGACGCGCAGCTCGACCTGCACGACGCCGCCGGCCGGCTGCTCGCCAGCGCCAACCCGGCCGAGGCGCTGAATGCCTCGCTGAGCACGACGCTGCC
The DNA here is from genome assembly GCA_964618555.1 of uncultured Azohydromonas sp. Lineage (GTDB taxonomy): Bacteria > Pseudomonadota > Gammaproteobacteria > Burkholderiales > Burkholderiaceae_C > Calidifontimicrobium. The sequence continues at coordinate 6,831 of CAZUBF010000130.1, read as the reverse complement.
CGCCGCCGGTTCGTACCACCTCAGCGTGCGCGGCGTCGGCAAGGGCGACCCGCTCAACGGCGGCTACTCGAACTACGGCAGCCTCGGCCAGTACGCGCTGAACGGCTCGGTGCCGGCCTCGACCGCGGGGCAGCCGCCGAACGCGGTCATCGGCGCGAACCCGACCCAGGGCCTGGTGCCGCTGGAGGTGAGCTTCACGGGCACCGGCTCGTCGGACCCCGACGGCACGATCGTCGGCCACGCTTGGAGCTTCGGCGACGGCACGTCGGCCACCGGGGCGGCGGCCGCGAAGACCTACACGAGCGCCGGCACCTACACCGCGGTGCTCACCGTCACCGACGACAGCGGCCTGACGGCGCAGCGCAGCGTGACGATCACCGCCGCGGCGCCGGTCGCGACGGTGCCGATGCACGTCGGCGCCATCGCGATGAGCCTGACGCGGAACAAGGCGCAGACCCGCGCGACCGCGGCGGTGAGCGTGCGCGACGGCCAGGGCAATGCCGTGCCGGGGGCGACAGTGAGCGGCCAATGGAGCGGGCTGACCTCGGGCACGGGCAGCGTCGTCACCGGCAGCAACGGCGTCGCGACGTTCACGTCGGCGAACTCGAAGGCGCGCAGCGGCACCTTCACGTTCCGCGTGACCGGCGTCGCGCTGTCGGGCTACGCCTACGACAGCGCGAAGAACGTCGAGACGATCGATTCGATCTCGTACTGACCGCGGCCGCGGCCCATGCGACGTGCTGCGGCAGGATTCAGCCCTGCCGCGCCCGCGCCGCGTTGTGCGCGATGCCGTCGGCCAGGCGCGGCAGCAGCGGCGTCGGCAGGTCGTGTCCCCAACCGGGGATGACCTCGATCTCGGCCGGCGCGATCTTGCTGACCAGGTCGTGCGCGGCGGCCACGCGCACCAGCGGGTCGTCGCGGCCGTGCATCACGCGCGTCGGCGCGGCGATGCGGCGCAGCAGGCGCGAGCGGTCGCCGTCGGCGGCGATGGCCAGCAGCTGGCGCGTCGCGCCGGCCGGGTGGAACGCGCGCTGCATCGCCGCCTGCAGCCGTGAGGTGAGCTCGGCCGGGTCGGGCCGGTGGGCGGGGCTGGAGATCATCGTCAGCAGGCGGTGCATCTGCTCGAGCGCGGCGGCGCGGTCGGCGCCGCTCGGGCGGCGCAGCAGCGCGCGCCGCACCACGGGCGCCGGCGGCGGCAGCCGGCGGTCGCCCGAACTGGTCATCATCAGCGTCAGGCTGCGCACGCGCTGCGGGTACCGCGCCGCGACGTGCTGCGCGATCATCCCGCCCATCGACGCGCCGCACACGTGGGCACGGCCGATGCCCAGCGCGTCGAGCACGCCCACGGTGTCGGCGGCCATGTGGGCCAGCGTGTACGGCGCGCGCACCGGCAGGCGCAGCGTGTAGCGCAGCGCGGCCCAGCCGATGCTGGGCACGCCGAGCTCGTCGAACCACTGGCTCAGCCCGATGTCGCGGTTGTCGAAGCGGATCACGCGGAACCCGCGCGTCTGCAGCGCGGCGACGAACTCGTCGGGCCAGGCGACCAGCTGCATCGCCAGCCCCATGACCAGCAGCAGCGGCTCGCCGGCGGGCGGTCCGCAGTCGTCGACCTCGATGCCGACGCCGTGGGCGACGACGCGCATCAGCGTCCCGACGCCGCCGCCAGCGGGCCCCCGTGCGAGGTGCGGAAGAACCAGCGACGCGCGCCCTGCGCGTCGAAGCGCCGCCAGCGCGCCGGGTCCTGCGCGAGTCGGTCGGCGATCGCGTACAGCGCCAACGGATTCATGCCCATGCCGATGTGGCTGGCATGCACCTCGACGTTCTCGGCCAGCGGGTGCGCCACGTCGTTCTGGCTGCATTGCCACGCGACGATGCCGTCGGTCTTGCTGTAGATCGACGTGGTCGGCAACGGCGGCGGCTCGCGCAGCAGTGCCAACAGGTCCTCGTCGTCGGTGTGCTGGCCACTGACCAGCTCGTAGAAGCGCCAGGCGTTGGTGGCGCGCGGGTGCCCGGCGAACGGCGTGCCCAGCGTGATCACGCAGCGCACGTGCTCGGGCTGCTCCTTGGCGATCTCGCGCGCGTAGATGCCGCCCAGGCTCCAGCCGATCAGGCTGACCTTCTCGCGGTGGCGCTCGGCGGCCTGCGCCACCATCGCGCGCGTCGCGTCGAGCACGCCATGACGCGGGCCGAAGTTGAAACCCTGGCGCCAAGGGTACGGCGTGTAGCCGCATCCGCGCAGGAACTGCCGCAGCGGCAGCGTCGTGATGTCCGACGCGCCCAGCCCCGGGAACACCAGCACCGGGTGGCCATCGCCGGGTGGCAGGCGCCGCAGCCAGGGCATTGCCGCGAGCATCGCGGCCCACTCCCAGGGCGCACGCCCCTCGAGCATCATCAGCCAGGGGCCCGGCGGCTGCAGCGCGGGGCCGCCATCGGCGGCGTCGGCGCCGGTCGACGCCGGCGGTGGGGGGGGCGTGGGACGCGTTCGGCGGTGGACGGGCATGGTCGTGGACAGCGTGCCCGCAAGGACACCTGCCCATGATGCTAGCGACTGCGCTTGCGTTTCGCTGGAGCGCTTGCCCTAGGTGCCCGTGTCGCCTTCGAGACAGTGTCGCGCACCCCGCCGACCACGCTGCCGACCGTCTTCGCCGCCATGTCGGGCACGACGCGGCCGAGCAGCTTCATCGCCTGGGTGCTGCCCAGCGTGTGCCCGACCGCCGAGCCCATCGCGCTGCCGAACGCCGTCGCACCGCGCGCCGCCTCGACCACCGATTTCGGCACCGCCAGGTTGACCACCTGCTCGAGTTCGCGCCCGGCGCGGCGCGCCACGCCGCGCGCGATGTCGCCGGCGCTCGGCGGCTCGTCGCCAGGCAGCGGCAGCGCGCGCAGGTCATCGAAGGCCACGCGGATGTCCTCGGCGAGCAGCCGCACGTCGGGCATCGCGTTCGCATCGGCCATCAGGCCGAAGTCCAGCGACTGGTCGTAGCTTTGCACCGTGATGTTCAGCGCCAGCCCGTGCACGACGATCGAGGTCGGATGGTTGCTCAGCATGCGCGCGCCGGCCAGATACAGCGGCGCCGGCGGCCCCGGCACGTTGGAGATCACCAGGTTGGCGACGCTGGGGATGCGGTCCGCGACGCGCGCCTTGCCGTACAGCTTGGTCGCCGCCTCGATCAGCCAGGGCACGCCGATCGACGGGTAGTCGGTCGGCAGCACGTCCTTGAGCGCACCCATCGTGTCCTTCATCGCCGCGGTGGCGGTCTTGACGTGAGCCAGCCGCTTCAGCGGGTCGGCCAGGTGCGTGCCCAGGCTGACGAGGCTCATCGATGCCTGGTTGTCGCTGCTCGCGTCACCGGCCTCGCGCAGCGAGATCGGCACCGCCGCGATCATCGACTTGCGCGGCAGGTTGCGCTGGCGGCCGAAGTAGCGCCGCAGCGCCGAGCCGCACACCATCAGCACCATGTCGTTGATCGTTGCGCCGTGCGCGCGCCCGAGCAGTCGCACCTCGTTGAGCGGCAGCGACACCGCGGCGAACGCGCGGCCCGCGCCGACCGACACGTTCAACGGCGTGCGCGGCGCCAGCGTGACGTTGCTGAAGCCCTTGTCGCGACCGGCAAGCGCGCGCGACGCGGCGCTGCCCAACGTGCCGACCGTCGCGGGCAGCTCGCGCACGATCTTCGCGACCTGCTGCACCTCGGCGCCGAAGGCGCTGCGCAGCATCTCGACGACGCCGGGCACGATTGCCGGCGACCGCGCCGCCGCCTTCACCTTCGGCAGCGTGCGCGGCTGCGGCGTGAGGTCGAGGATCGCGTTGGCCAGCGCCACCGCCGCCTGGCCGTCGACCGCGGCGTGGTGCAGCTGCGTGTACAGGCCCACGCGCCGGCGCCCGTCGCCACTCGGGCCCAGGCCCTCGAAGACATGCATCTTCCACAGCGGGCGCTCGCGGTCGAGCAGCACCGCGTGCAGGCGGCCGACCTCGGCCTCGAGCTCGGGCATGCCGCTGCCGTGACGCGCCGACTTGGGCAGCCGCAGCTCGACGACATGCTCGCGCAGGTCGGGTTCGGCGTCGATCCACGCCGGGTTGGCCAGGTTCAACGGCATCCACCACAGTCGACGGCGCAGCGCCGGCGCCACCGCCAGGCGCGACTTCAGGTGGCGGCGCAGGTCGTTGGCGAAGCGCCCGCGATAGCCGGCCGGCAGCTCGAGCACGTGCAGCGCGCCGACGTGCATCGGCATCTGCGGCGTCTCCAGGTGCAGGAAGAGGGCGTCGAGCCCGGACAGGTGGTTCATCGCGATGCCGTGAGAAGCAAACACCGTGATCCTAGGGCCACGCCGTGCACGTCCGGCGCGGGATTGCCCTAGCGCCGGGCCGGCTCAGGCCGGCCGCGCGGCGCGGCGCGCGCCGAGCAGTTCGTTGGCCACCAGCGCGACGAGCACCAGCGCGCCGCCGCCGAGCACCGCCGCCGACGGGGTCTCGCCACCCCCGAGCCAGGCCCAGGCGACGCCGAAGATCACTTCGAGCAGCGCCAGCAGCGACACCTCGGGTGCGCTCAGCACCCGCGCCGCCGACACGGCCAGCAGGCAGGGGATCGCCAACTGCGCGACGCCGAGCAGCGCGAGCCACGCCACGTCGTGCCCGGAGGCCTCGAACGGCCAGGCCAGCGGCAGCGTCACCAGGGCCGACAGCGTCGCACCGATCAGCACCGCGGGCAGCATGTCCGGGGCCGGCGCGCTGCGCCCCGGCGAGCGCAGGCTCTGGATCAGCGTCCAGTTCACCGCCGCGGCCACGGGCACCGCCAGCGCGACCGCCACGCCCAGCACGTGCCGCGCGCCGGCGCCGCGCACCTCGCTGCCGTACATCCACGCGATGCCCAGGCCGGCGGCGACGATCGCACCCCAGGTGCGCAACGGCAACCGATGGCCGAGCGCCAGGCGCGCGCCGAGCGCCGTGATCAGCGGCGACACGGCCATCGTCACCAGCACGTTGGCCACCGTCGTCAGCGTGATCGCGACCATGAACGCGGTGAACATCGCGCTCCAGCACAGGCCCGACAGCCACAGCACGCGGCCGCCGCCGCGCAGCGACGCGGCGAGCGCCGCCGGCCCGCGCAACCATGCGAGCAGCCCCACGAGCGCCAACGCGTTGAAGGCGCTGCGCCAGAACGTGACCTCGAAGGTCTTCGCCGCGTCGAGCTGGCGCGTGACGACGCCGGCGATACTCCACAGCAGCGTCGCCAGCACCATCGTCGCCACGGCCCGTCGGTGTGTCATCGCGTCGAACCGTCCGCCGCGGTCGCTACGCGGCTTCGCGCTGCGCGCGTTTTCGCTCGTGCTCCTTCAGGAACCGCTTGCGCAGGCGGATCGACTTCGGCGTGATCTCGACCAGTTCGTCGTCCTCGATGAACTCGACCGCGTACTCGAGCGTCAGCTCGATCGGCGGGGTGATCTTGATCGCGTCCTCCTTGCCGCTGACGCGGAAGTTGGTCAGCTGCTTGGTGCGCACGGCGTTCACCACGAGGTCGTTGTCGCGGTTGTGCACGCCGACGATCATGCCCTCGTACACGGGGTCGCCGGGCTTGACGAACATGCGCCCGCGGTCGTCGAGCTTGCCCAGGGCGTAGGTGACGATCTCGCCGTCCTCCTGGCTCACCAGCACGCCGTTCTTGCGCCCGGCGATCTCGCCCTTGAACGGCTCCCAGGAGTCGAAGATGTTGCTGATCAGGCCGGTGCCGCGCGTGAGGTTGAGGAACTCGGTCGAGAAGCCGATCAGCCCGCGCGCGGGGATGCGGTACTCGAGGCGCACGCGGCCCATCCCGTCGGTCTCCATGTGGACGAGCTCGGCGCGGCGCTCGCCCAGGGCCTGCATCACCGCGCCCTGGTGCTGGTCCTCGATGTCGCAGGTCACCAGCTCGATCGGCTCCATGCGCACGCCGCCCTCGTCGTGGAACACGACACGCGGCTTGCTCACCGCGAGCTCGTAGCCCTCGCGGCGCATGTTCTCGAGCAGGATCGTCAGGTGCAGCTCGCCCCTGCCGGAGACCTCGTAGACGCCGTCCTCCGCGGTGTCCTTGACGCGCAGCGCGACGTTGCTCTGCAGCTCGCGCTCGAGGCGGTCGCGGATCTGGCGGCTGGTGACGAACTTGCCCTCGCGCCCGGCCAGCGGGCTGGTGTTGACGCAGAAGTTCATCGTCAGCGTCGGCTCGTCGACCTGCAGCATCGGCAGCGGGCGCGGGTCGTCGAGGCTGGTCAGCGTGACCCCGATGCCGATGTCCTCGATGCCGTTGACGAGCACGATGTCGCCCGGGCCGGCGCTGTCGGCGACGCGCCGCTCGAGGCCCTCGAAGGTGAGCACCTGGTTGACGCGGCCCTTTCTCGCCGGGCCGTCGGGGCCTTCGCACACCGCGACGTCCATGCCCGGGCGGATCGTGCCTGCGCTGACGCGGCCGATGCCGATGCGTCCGACGTAGCTCGAGTAGTCGAGCGAGCAGATCTGCAGCTGCAACGGCGCGTCGGGATCGCCCCGGTGCGGCGGCACGTGCCGGACGATGGCCTCGAACAGCGGCGCGAGGTCGGCGCCGACCTGGCCCGGTTCGAGCGTCGCCCAGCCGTTGAGGCCCGACGCGTAGACGACCGGGAAGTCGAGCTGCTCCTCGCTCGCACCGAGCTTGTCGAACAGGTCGAAGGTGGCGTTGATCACGTAGTCGATGCGCGAGCCGGGGCGGTCGACCTTGTTGACGACGACGATCGGCTTGAGCCCCAGCGCGAGCGCCTTTCTCGTGACGAAGCGCGTCTGCGGCATCGGGCCCTCGACGGCGTCGACGAGCAGCAGCACGC
>CAZUBF010000129.1:0-10086 GCA_964618555.1 uncultured Azohydromonas sp. | reverse complement strand
CAGCGGCGCCGGCGGCCAGCACGTCAACAAGACCGACAGCGCGATCCGCATCACGCACCTGCCCACCGGCATCGTCGCCGAGTGCCAGGACGATCGCAGCCAGCACCGAAACAAGGCCAAGGCGATGGCCGTGCTGGCCGCTCGGCTGCGCGATCGCGAGCGTGCGCAGCGCGAAGCGAAGGAGGCCGCCACGCGCAAGAGCCTGGTCGGCAGCGGCGACCGCAGCGACCGCATCCGCACCTACAACTTCCCGCAGGGTCGCCTGACCGACCACCGCATCAACCTGACGCTGTACAAGCTCGGCGCGGTGATGGATGGCGACCTCGACGACGTGATCGCCGCGCTGCGGGCCGCGCGCGCTGCCGAGCAGCTGGCCGCGCTCGAGGCCGGCGCGCGCGGCTGAGGCGGTCGGTGCGTCGACGGATGACGAGCGCGCCGCGCCGCTCGCAGGCGCTCATCGTGCGGCGCGCCGTGCGCCACGTCGACCGATGAACGGCCCGACACGCACCGTCGCCGATGCGCTGCGCGAGGCGCGCGACCTCGGCGTCGACCGGCTCGACGCGCAGCTGCTCGTCGCCCACCACCTGCGGCGCTCGCGTGCCTGGGTGCTTGCGCACGACGACGCGGCGATCGCCGCGCCGGTGGCCACGGCGCTGCGCGCCGACCTGCGGCGCCGCGCCGAAGGCATGCCACTGGCCTACCTGACGGGCGAGCGCGAGTTCCACGGCCTGATGCTGCACGTCACGCCAGCGGTGCTCGACCCGCGGCCCGACACCGAGACGCTGGTCGACTGGGCGCTCGAGCTGCTGGCCGGCGAACTCGCGGCCGTGACCGCGCCGCAGGTGGTCGACCTGGGCACCGGCAGCGGCGCGATCGCGCTGGCCGTCGCGCACCGCTGCCCGCGTGCCGCGGTGCGCGCCGTCGACCTCAGCGACGAGGCGCTCGCCGTGGCCCGCGCCAACGGCGAACGGCTGGCCCTGCCGGTGCAGTGGCTGGCAGGGGACTGGTGGCAGCCGCTGCCACCGCCACGGGTGCACCTGGCGGTGTCGAACCCGCCCTACGTCGCGGCCGACGACGTGCACCTCGACGCGCTGCGCCACGAGCCGCAGTGCGCGCTGACGCCGGGCGGCGACGGGCTGGGCGCGATCGCCGCGATCGTCGCCGGAGCCCACGGGCACCTCGAGCCGGGCGGCTGGCTGCTGGTCGAACATGGGTTCGAGCAGGGCGAGGCGGTGCGCCGGCTGCTGAACGCCGCCGGCTTCGAGGCCGTCGCGACCCGTCGCGACCTGGCCGGACACGAGCGTTGCAGCGGCGGGCGCCACCCCGGCGCGACGCCCGGCGGCGTCGACAGTGCGAATTCCGCACCCGCCGGCGGGCCGTGACCGCGGGGGTGTGCACGCGCCGGCAGCGGGCGTACATTGGCAGCGCGGGAGTCCGAAGACCCTGTGGATGTGCCGCCTGCCCGCGGCGGTCGAGGAGTCGACGATGAAGCCACGGACGATGCCGATGCGGCGCTTGGTCTGGTCGGCCTGTGCCTTGCTGGCCACCACGGCGGCGTTGGCGCAGGACGGTCTGCGGGCACCCGAGGAAACACCCTGGCCGCGCTGGCAGGCGCGCGTCGGCCTGCTCGGCGAACCGCTGCGCCCAGGCGGTGCGGCGCCGTCCGAGGGCGCCGCACCGTCGCTCGGCGCCCAGCTGTTCGGCGACTACTACCTGTTCGACCTCGCGTCGACCCCGTTGGGGCTGGCCGGCGGCCTGCGCGCGACCAGCGGGCTGACCGTCGGCTCGCGCGGCCTGGCCACCGGCATGCCCCCGCTGGCCGGCGGCCAAGGCCTGGCCTGGCGCACCGTGCGCCTGCCGACCCAGCCGCACCTCGACGCCGAGACGGCTTCGCTGCCCTACGTCGGACTAGGTTTCACCGGGCTGTCGCGTCGCGGCGGCTGGGGCGTCAGCGCCGACATCGGGCTGGCGGGCTATGCCACGAGCGGCGACGGCCTGCGGCTGAACGCCGCGCGCGCCGACGCTTCGACGGTCGACGAGGTGCTGCGCAACCTGCGGCTGACGCCGGTGCTGCAGCTGGGGGTGTCGTACTCGTTCTGAGCGCCCCCGGGGCCGGGCGGCGCCCATCCGTCGCCCCCCGCGGGGTCGAGCGGAATCGGGGCTGTGCTGCGCCGTCTCGCGAGCCAGCGGCTGCCGCGCCGCCGCGGCGTCATGGGCTTGACCGGGCCGTGCGACGGCGGCGCCGCTTCGCGTATACAGTGCGGCACATGTGCGAACAGTGAATCGGTACCGACCATGAGCGACGTCCAGCAACGCATCGACGAGATCGTCAAGTCCCACCGCGTGGTGCTCTTCATGAAGGGCACTGCGCAGTTTCCGATGTGCGGCTTCTCGGGCCGCGCGATGCAGATCCTCAACGCCTGCGGGGTCGACGACCTCGCCACCGTCAACGTGCTCGACGACGAGGCGATCCGCCAGGGCATCAAGGAATACGCCAACTGGCCGACGATTCCTCAGCTGTACGTCAACGGCGAGTTCGTCGGCGGCTCGGACATCATGATGGAGATGTACCAGAGCGGCGAGTTGCAGCAGGTGCTGGGTCGGGCCGACTGACGACGGACCCGGCGGCGCGTCGGGTCGTCGGCCCGTCCGGCGCCAGAGGGTTTCGGGCCGGGCAGGCGCACGGCCCCGCGGACGTCGGTCCAGGCGTCGCCAGCGGCCCGGGCGCCAAAGCGGCCGGTGACGCCGCGCCCGGCGCGATGAGAACTCTGCCGACGATCGCCCGCGGACCGGGCGACGACCTGCTCGCGCGCCGCCGACGTCAGGAGCCAGGAGCGACACCGCGTGAGCCGCAGAAACGGCTGCCGCGCGCGCTCACTCGGGCGGCAGCCAGCGCTGGCGCGCCGCGAACACCGCATTCGGATACTCGGCGCGGCCGCGGCTGCCGTTGTAGCGGCCCAGCGCCATGAACAGGTCGCCACGCTCGCGGTCGAGGTAGTGGCGCAGGATCACGCATCCGAAACGCAGGTTGGTCTGCAGGTGAAACAGGCGCGAGACGTCGCCGTCGCCGATCAGCCGCGCCCAGAACGGCATCACCTGCATGTAGCCGCGCGCGCCGACGCGGCTGATGGCGTACTTGCGGAACCCGCTCTCGACCTGGATCAAACCGAGCACCAGCGACGTCTCGAGCCCTGCGCGCCGGCTCTCGTACCACAGCGTCTCGAGGAAGTCGATGCGCGCGTGGCGGTCGGTCTTGCGGCGTTTGAGCCGCTCGCTCATCTCGCCGAGCCAGCGCAGGTAGGCCAGACGCTGGTCGATGCCGTCGAAGCTCGGGCGTGGCGGCGCGGACTCGCCGACGGCCGCCGACAACGCCGAGCGCACCGCGTCGGCCAGCGGCTCCTCGACCTGGCCCCCCGCGTGCGACGCACCCAGCGGCGCGGCCAGCGCGGCCGCGACGAGCGCGCGGCGCTTCACGCCTGCAGCCGGCCTTTCACGAAGGCCGAAATCTCTCCGACGGGAACCGGGGTGGGCTGGGCGTCGCGGCGCCCCTGGTACTCGACGCGGCCGTCCTTCAGTCCGCGGTCCGAGACCACCACCCGGTGCGGCACCCCGATCAACTCCCAGTCGGCGAACATCGCGCCGGGTCTCTCGCCGCGGTCGTCGAGCATCACGTCGACGCCGGCCGCCGCGAGGTCGTCGTGCAGCCGCTCGGCGGCGGCGCGCACGTCGGTGCTGCGGTCGTAGCCGATCGGGCAGATCACCAGGGTGAACGGCGCGATCGCGTCGGGCCAGACGATGCCGCGCTCGTCGTGGCCCTGCTCGATGGCCGCACCGACGATGCGCGTGATGCCGATGCCGTAGCAACCCATCTGCATCAGCTGCGGCTTGCCGGCCTCGTCGAGGTAGGTCGCTCCCATCGCCTCGCTGTACTTGGTGCCGAGGTAGAACACGTGGCCGACCTCGATGCCGCGCTGGATCGCCAGCACGCCCTTGCCGTCGGGCGACGGGTCGCCCTCGACGACGTTGCGCAGGTCGGCGACCAGGTCGGGTTCGGGCAGGTCGCGTCCCCAGTTGACCCCGGTGTAGTGGAAGTCGGCCTCGTTGGCCCCGCAGACGAAGTCCGACATGTTCGCCACCGTGCGGTCGGCGATGATCTTGACCGGCCTGACGGTGTCGATGGGGCCGAGGTATCCGGGCTCGGTGCCGAAGTGGTCGACGATCTCGGCGACGGTCGCAAAGCGGAAACCGCCCTGGAGTGCGGCGACCTTGCCGGCCTTCACCTCGTTGAGCTGGTGGTCCCCGCGCACCAGCAGCAGCCAGACCGTCGTCGCGACGACGTCGCCGGCGTCGTCGCGCCGGTCGGTGGCGAGCACCAGCGACTTGACGGTGCGCGACAGCGGCAGCCCGAGCAGGTCGGCCACGTCCTCGCAGGTGCTGCGGTCGGGGGTGGGCGTCTTCGCCAGCACCTCGGCGGGCGCAGCGCGCCGGGCGATCAGCGGCAGCGCCTCCGCGAGCTCGACGTTGGCCGCAAAGTCGCTGCCGGGGCAGTACACCAGTGCGTCCTCGCCGGTGTCGGCGATGACCTGGAACTCGTGCGACAGGTCGCCGCCGATCGCACCGGTGTCCGCGGCCACCGCGCGGTACGTCAGGCCGATGCGGTCGAAGATCGCGCAATAGGCGCGGTACATCGCGTCGTAGCTCTTCGCGGCGGCAGCGGCGTCGCGGTCGAACGAGTACGCGTCCTTCATCGTGAACTCGCGTCCACGCATCAGCCCGAAGCGCGGCCTGCGTTCGTCGCGGAACTTGGTCTGGATGTGATAGAAGTTCTTCGGCAGTTGCTTGTAGCTGCGCAGCTCCTGCCGCGCGATGTCGGTGATGACCTCCTCGCTGGTCGGCTGCACGACGAAGTCGCGGCCGTGGCGATCCTTCACGCGCAGCAACTCCGGGCCCATCTTGTCGAAGCGCCCGGTCTCCTGCCACAGCTCTGCCGGCTGGACCACCGGCATCAGCAGCTCGATCGCGCCGGCGCGGTTCATCTCGTCGCGCACGATCGCTTCGATCTTGCGGATCACGCGCAAGCCCATCGGCATGTAGTTGTAGATGCCGGCGCCGAGACGCTTGATCAGGCCGGTACGCAGCATCAGCTTGTGACTGACCACCTCCGCGTCGGCCGGCGCCTCCTTGAGCGTGGCGATGAAAAACTGGGTGGCTTTCATGGGCGGGGCGACGGCCGGCTTCGTGCGGCCTCGACGGCAGCGACACCCATGCGGGTTAGCGAGGAATCGCAGGCTGCACCGGGCCGGTGCAATAATGATTTCAATTCGGAAATTGGGGTTCGATTATGCTCGACCGGGAAGGCTTCAGGCCCAACGTCGGCATCATCCTGCTCAACTCGCGCAACCAGGTGTTCTGGGGCAAAAGGCTGCGCACCCACTCGTGGCAGTTCCCACAGGGCGGCATCAAACACGGCGAGACGCCCGAGCAGGCGATGTTCCGCGAGCTGCACGAGGAAGTGGGCTTGCGCCCCGAGCACGTGAAGATCATCGCGCGCACGCGCGACTGGCTTCGTTACGAGGTGCCCGAGCACTACATCCGTCGCGAGGCGCGAGGTCATTACCGCGGGCAGAAGCAGATCTGGTTCCTGCTGCGGCTCGTCGGCCGTGACAGCGACATGAACCTGCGCGCCACCGACCACCCGGAGTTCGACGCCTGGCGCTGGAACGAATACTGGGTGCCGCTGGACGTGGTCATCGAGTTCAAGCGCGACGTCTACCAGATGGCGCTGACCGAACTCGCGCGTTACCTGCCGCGGCCGAACCTGCACAACCGCTACCTGCGCTCGGGCATGCGCGCGCAGCGCCAGGCCGGTGACGACAACGCGCGCCCCGCCGCCGTGCCACCGCCTGCCGGTGGCAGCTGAGGCGCCGGCGGTTCAGGTCAGCACCAGGTTGGTCCGGTGCACCAGTTCGCTCTCGTAGCTGTAACCCAGCGCCGCCTCGATCTGTGACGACGGCCGGCGCATGATCAGCCGCGCCTCGGCGCTCGAGTAGTTCGTCAGCCCCCGCGCGATCTCGTGGCCGTCCGCGTCGCGCACCGCGATGACGTCGCCGCGGTGGAAGTCGCCGCGCACTTCGACCACACCGATCGGCAGCAGACTCTTGCCCTCGTCACGCAGCTTGCGCGCCGCGCCGTCGTCGACGGTCACCGCGCCGTGCAGTTGCAGGTGGTCGACCATCCACTGCTTGCGCGCAGCGTACTTCGGCGTGCCGGCGACCAGCGCGGTGCCGATGGCCTCGCCGGCGGCGAGGCGCAGCAGCACGTCGACCTCACGCCCCCAGGCGATCACGGTGCTCGCGCCGCTGCCGGCGGCGCGCTTGGCCGCGAGCACCTTGGTGAGCATGCCGCCGCGGCCGATCGCGCTGCCAGCGCCGCCAGCCATGCGCTCGAGCTCGGGGTCGTCGGCGGGTGCCTCGTCGATGAAATGCGCCGCCGGGTCCTTGCGCGGGTCGGCCGAGTACAGCCCGCGCTGGTCGGTGAGGATCACCAGCGCGTCGGCCTCGATCAGGTTGGCCACCAGCGCGCCGAGCGTGTCGTTGTCGCCGAACTTGATCTCGTCGTTGACCACGGTGTCGTTCTCGTTGACCACCGGGATCACCTTCAACCCGAGCAGCGTCAGCAGCGTCGATCGCGCGTTCAGGTAGCGCTCGCGATCCGACAGGTCGGCGTGCGTGAGCAGCACCTGCGCGCTGCCCATGCCGTGCGCGCGCAGGTGCGTCTCGTACATCTGCGCCAGCCCCATCTGGCCGACCGCGGCGGCGGCCTGCAGCTCGTGCAGCTCCTTCGGGCGCGCACTCCAGCCCAGGCGCTTCATGCCTTCGGCGATCGCACCGCTGGAGACCATCACGACTTCGCGGCCCTGCGCCGCCAGCGCCGCCAGCTGGCGACACCAGTTGCCGATCGCCTGCGCGTCGACGCCGCGCCCCTCGTTGGTCACCAGGCTCGAGCCGACCTTGACGACGATGCGCCGTGCGTGCTTCAGCACCTCAGCCATCATGCGTCTCCGCCGACGGGGCGTCGAAACGCGGGTCGCGTTCTTCGACGCCGTCCCGCTGCTGCGCCGCGACGTGGTCGTAGACCGCGTGCACCAGCGGCTCCAGTCCCTGTCGCGTGAGCGCCGAGATCGCGAACAACGGGCCCTTCCAGCGCAACCGGCGCTTGAAGTCCTTCACGCGCTGCTCGCGCTCGTCCTCGGGCACCATGTCCAGCTTCGTCAGCACGATCCAGCGCGGCTTGGCGGCCAGCGCCTTGTCGTACTTCTTCAGCTCCGCGACGATCGCACGCGCCTGCGCGACCGGGTCGACGCCGGGGTCGAACGGGGCGACGTCGACCAGGTGAAGCAGCAGCCGCGTGCGCTGCAGGTGGCGCAGGAACTGGTGCCCCAGCCCCGCACCCTCGCTGGCACCCTCGATCAGCCCGGGGATGTCGGCGACGACGAAGCTGCGCTCGGGCCCGACACGCACCACGCCCAGGTTCGGGTGCAGCGTCGTGAAGGGGTAGTCGGCGATCTTCGGTCGCGCGTTGGAGATCGCGGCGATCAGCGTCGACTTGCCGGCGTTGGGCATGCCCAGCAGCCCGACGTCGGCCAGCAGGCGCAGTTCGAGCCTGAGCCGGCGCGCCTCGCCGGGCCAGCCGGGCGTCTTCTGCCGCGGCGCACGGTTGGTGCTGCTCTTGAAGTGCAGGTTGCCGAAGCCGCCGTCGCCGCCCTTGGCCAGCAGCACCTTCTCGCCCGGCACCAGCAGTTCGGCGACCGCCTCGCCGCTGTCGGCGTCGGTGACGATGGTGCCCACCGGCATGCGCAGCACGACGTCGTCGCCGGCGGCGCCGAACTGGTCCGAGCCGCGTCCCGGCTCGCCGTTCCTCGCCTCGTGCCGGCGGGCGTAGCGGAAGTCGATCAGCGTGTTCAGGTTGCGGTCGGCCACCGCCCACACGCTGCCGCCGCGACCACCGTCGCCGCCGTTGGGCCCACCGAACGGGATGAACTTCTCGCGCCGGAAGCTCACGCAGCCGGCGCCGCCGTGGCCGGCGGCGACATCGATGGTGGCTTCGTCGACGAACTTCATGGGTGGACGCAGATGGTAGCGAAGCGCGGAAAACAAGAAGCCCCGGCGGACCGGGGCTTCACGGGCCGCGCTGGCGCCGGCTCAGGCCGGGACGACGCTGACCGTCTGGTGGTTCTTCGGGCCCTTGACGGCGAACGACACTTGCCCGTCGACGAGCGCGAACAGCGTGTGGTCGCGGCCCATACCGACGTTGTCGCCGGGGTGGAACCTGGTCCCGCGCTGTCGCACGATGATCGAGCCGGCGGGCACGCTCTGGCCGCCAAACACCTTCACGCCGAGCATCTTCGGCTTGGAATCGCGGCCGTTACGGGTCGAGCCGCCACCCTTCTTCTGTGCCATGGTTCAAACCTCCCGTTCAGGCGCCGACCGCGCTGATGTGCAGTTCGGTGAAGGCCTGACGATGGCCCTGCCGCTTCTGGTAATGCTTGCGCCGGCGCATCTTGAAGATGCGCACCTTGTCGTGCTTGCCGTGGGCAAGCACGGTGGCCTTCACGCTGGCGCCGTTCACCAGGGGGGTGCCGACGGTGAGCTCGGCGCCGTTGCCGACGGCGAGCACCTGGTCGATCACGATCTCCTGGCCCACGTCCGCAGCAATCTGTTCTACCTTGATCTTGTCGCCGGCAGCCACCTTGTACTGCTTGCCGCCGGTTTTTATGACCGCGTACATACTGGACCTTTCGAAATCAAGGCGCCACCGGACGCAACGACCGGGAACGCCGCCACACATCGCCGCATCGGACCAAAGGCCCTTCCCGACGAAACCGGCCATTGTAGCCGAAGCTTCGCCCAAGCACCGGCCGCCCGCAGTGGCGTGGCCGGTGCCGGCCGCGCCGCTGCGGGCGGCAGTCGGGGCATTTCTATAATCGGTGCCGAGCCTCCCCCATGACTGCGGTCGCCCCCCCGACACCCAGATTCAGCGCCGGCGTCGACGTCGTGGCGGCCGACATGCACGCCGTCGACGCGGTGATCCGCGAGCGCCTGCGCTCCGACGTGGCGCTCGTCAACCAGATCGCGCAGTACATCGTCGCCGCCGGCGGCAAGCGCATCCGTCCGCGCCTCGTGCTGCTGTTCGCGTCCGCGCTGGGTTTCGACGGACCCGAGCGGCACACGATGGCGGCGGTCGTCGAGTTCATCCACACCGCCACGCTGCTGCACGACGATGTGGTCGACGAATCGTCGCTGCGACGCGGCCGGCCCACCGCGAACGCGATGTTCGGCAACGCCGCGAGCGTGCTGGTGGGCGACTTCCTGTACTCGCGGGCGTTCCAGATGATGGTGTCGGTGAACCGCATCGGCGTGCTCAACGTGCTCGCCGATGCCACCAACGTGATCGCCGAGGGAGAGGTCCTGCAGTTGATGAACATGCACGACCCCGACCTGGCCGTCGACGAGTACCTGCGCGTGATCCGGTACAAGACAGCCAAGCTGTTCGAGGCCAGCGCGCGGCTCGGCGCCGTGCTCGCCGAGGCGCCGTCGGAAGTCGATGACCGCTGCGCCGCCTACGGGCGCTCGCTCGGCACGGCGTTCCAGCTCGTCGACGACCTGCTCGACTACGAGGGCGACCCGCGCGCACTGGGCAAGAACGTCGGCGACGACCTGCGCGAGGGCAAGCCGACGCTGCCCCTGCTGCTGGCGATGGAACGCGCCAGCGTCGCCGATCGTGCGCTGATCCGCGCGGCGATCGAACACGGCGAGGTGCAGCGACTGGACGACGTGGCGCGCATCGTGCGCGACACGGGCGCCATCGAGGCCACGCGCGACGCCGCGCGACGCGAGGCCGAGCACGCGGCGCAGTGCCTGGACGTGCTGCCCCCGTCGCCGCAGCGCGAAGCTCTGCTAGAATTTTGTGTTCAGTCGGCAGAGCGTTCTTCATGAACCTCGCCGAGCACGACCGGCCGCAGGGCGGGTCGAAACGGGGTGTAGCTTAGCCTGGTAGAGCGCTACGTTCGGGACGTAGAGGCCGGAG
>CAZUBF010000128.1:0-10326 GCA_964618555.1 uncultured Azohydromonas sp. | reverse complement strand
AGGTCGCCGTTGTGCGCGAACACCCAGTAGCGGCCCCACAGCTCGCGCATGAACGGGTGCGTGTTCTCCAGCGCGACGCGGCCCTGCGTGGCCTTGCGGATGTGCGCGATCACGTTCTCGCTGCGGATCGGGTAGCGCTTGACCATCTCGGCCACCGGCGACGCGCGCGCGCCGGCCGGATCGACGAACAGGCGCACGCCGCGGTCCTCGAAGAACGCGATGCCGAAGCCGTCCTTGTGCTCGTCGGCGCGCGCGGCCAGGCCGGCGAAGCTGAACATCGCGTCGGTCGGCGTGTTGGCGTTCATGCCCAGCAACTGGCACATGGGGGCATTCTCCCGCCGGCGGCGCCCGCCGCGCGGCGCTCGCGTCACCTGATGCGCGCGACGGGGCCGCACCGGGCGCAGAATCGGCCGATCCACTCCCGCAGAGTCACGCATGCCGCGTCCCGCCATCCTGTTGCGCGTCGCCGCCCTGGCCGCCGCGCTGGTCTGCGCCAACGCGCTGGCGCAGGGCTCGTCGTTGCCGGGCCACTGGACGGTCGCGGCGGTCGATGCCGACATCGAGCGCGTCTTCGCGCGCGCCGCCGCCGAACGCAAGCCGGTGCTGCTGTATTGGGGCGCGAGCTGGTGCCCGCCGTGCAACCGGCTGAAGGCGACGCTGTTCAACCGCCACGACTTCATCGAGCAGTCGCGCGCACTGGTGGCGGTGCACGTCGACGGCGACCGTCCCGGCGCGCAGAGGCTCGGCGCGCGATTCAAGGTGCGCGGGTACCCGACGCTGGTGCTGCTCGCCGCCGACGGACGCGAGATCGCCCGCCTGCCCGGTGAGGTCGAAGCCGAGCAGGTGGTCGCGCTGCTGCGCCAGGGGCTGGCCGGCGGGCGCGCCGCACGCGACGTGATCGCCGACGCGCGTGCCGGCAGGCCACTCTCGCCGTCGGAGTGGCAACTCGTCGCGTTCGACCCCTGGGAGATCGACGGCGAATCGCTGGTGCCCGACGCCGAACGCGCCGCGCTGGCCGCGCGGCTGGCGGCGGCCGCACCCGACGCGCGGCTCGCGCAGCGGCTGTGGCTGCGCGCGGTGGCGGACAGCGACGACGGCAAGGGGTTGCGCGCCGACAACGCGCTGCGCGCGCGCGTCGGCGCCCTGCTGGCCGACCCGGTGGCAGCACGCGCGCAGGCCGACCTGCTGGTGCAGCACGCGCGCGAGATCGTGCGCGCCCTCGCCGACGAGGGCAGCACCGAGCGCGACGCCCTGGTGCAGCGCTACGACGCGGCGCTGCGCCGGCTGGTGGCCGACGCGACGCTGTCGCGCGCCGACCGCGGGCTCGCGCTGCTCGCGCGTGTCGAACTGGCACGGCTGGCGCTGCCGCCCGAGCACGACGGCGACACCGTCCGGCTGCCCGCGGTGCTGCGCGAAGAGGTGCGCCGGCACGTCGAGCGCGACGACCGCGAGATCGTCGACGGCTACGAGCGCCAGGCCGTGATCACCACCGCCGCGTACCTGCTGGGGCGCGCCGGCCTCGCCGCGGACGCCGACGCGCTGCTCGTCGCCAACCTGCAGCGCAGCCACTCGCCGTACTACCTGATGAGCCAGCTCGCCGGCAACGCGAAGCGCCGCGGCGACAAGGCCGAGGCGTTGCGCTGGTCGGAGCAGGCGTGGACGGCCAGCGTCGGCCCGGCGACGCGGCTGCAGTGGGGCGCCAGCCACCTCGCGCAACTCGTCGAGCTCGCGGCCGACGACGCGTCGCGCGTCGAGGCCGCGGCGTCGCGGCTGTTCGGCGAGGCGGCGCAGGACGCGTCGGCGTTCTACGGGCGCAGCCTGCGCTCGCTGCAGCGCGCCGGCGGTCAGTTGCTGGCGTGGAACCTCGACGGCCGTCACGACGCGGCCATCGCGCGCCTGCGCGCGCAGCTGGCGCCGGTGTGCGCGAAGCTGCCCGACGCCGACGGCCAGCGTGAAGGCTGCCGCGGCCTGCTGCAGGCTTCGCGTCGCGCAGCCGGCGGCGAAAGCTGACGCTCGCGCGACGCCGACGCGGTCGCGCACAATGCGCGCGTTCGCCGACTGCCGCGCATGCCCCTCGCCCCCGCATCTCCTGCCCGGTCGCCGCGGCGCGCCTGGCTGCAGCGCTTGGCGCTGGCGCTGGCGGCCGCGCTGTGGGCGCAGGTGGCGCATGCCGACGACCCGGACGCCGGCTGGGCGCACGGCTACGCCGCATTCGGCGCACCGAAGTACCCGGCCGGCTTCACGCACTTCGAATACGTCAACCCCGACGCGCCCAAGGGCGGCACGCTGTACCTGCGCAACCCCGACCGCCGCAGCAGCTTCGACAAGTTCAACCCGTTCACGACGCGAGGCAACTCGCCGGCCGGGATGATGATCTTCATGTTCGAGCCACTGGCGGTGATGTCGGGCGACGAGCCGGCGACGATGTACGGCCTGCTCGCCGAGGCGATCCGCGTCGCCCCCGACCGCAGCGCGGTGGCCTTCAGGTTGCACCCGAAGGCGCGGTTCACGAACGGCGACGCGGTGACCGCGGCCGACGTCAAGCACAGCTTCGACATGCTCGCCGGGCCGCACGCGGCGCCGGCGTATCGCTCCGCCTACGCGGTGATCGAGCGCGCGACCGTGCTCGACGCGCGCACCATCCGCTTCGACCTGAAGGAGCGCACCGCCGACGCGGTGTTCGCGGTCGGCACGATGCGGGTGTTCTCGCGCCGCTGGGGTGCCGGCGCCGACGGCACGGCGCGGCGCTTCGACGAGATCGTCACCGAGTACCCGATCACCAGCGGTGCGTACACGATCGCACGCGCCGATGGCGGGCGGCGCATCGAGTTCGTGCGCGACGCGAACTACTGGGCCCGCGACCTCGGCGTGCGCCGCGGCTTCTTCAACTTCGACCGCGTCGTCTACCGCTACTACCGCGACGCCGCGGTGGCCCGTGAGGCCTTCAAGGCCGGCGAGTTCGACATCTTCAAGGAGTACGGCGCGCGCAGCTGGGTGCGCCAGCACAAGGGTCCGAAGTGGGACGACGGGCGCATCGTCAAGGACCCGTTCCCGACCCAGGTCGGCCAGGGACTGCAGTCCTACCACCTGAACCTGCGCCGCGCCAAGTTCCAGGACCTGCGCGTGCGCCGTGCGCTCGACTACACGTACGACTTCGACACGCTCAACCGCCTGGGCCAGTTCAAGCGCACCGAGAACAGCGAGTTCGCCGCCGCGGGCCTGCCGACCCCGGCCGAACTGGCGCTGCTCGAGCCGTTCCGCGCCGAGCTGCCGCCCGACGTGTTCGGCCCGGCCTACCGCGCGCCGACCACTGGCGCCGACCCGAAGCGCCTGCGTGCCAACCTGCTGCAGGCGCGCACGCTGCTCGAGCAGGCCGGCTGGACGCTGGCCGCCGACGGCAAGCTGCGCAACGCCGCCGGCGAAGCGTTCACCATCGAGTACCTCGCGCCCGGCGAAGGCAGCCGCCTGCCCGACTGGGAGCTGAACCTGCGCAAGCTCGGCATCGAACTGACGGTGCGCAACGTCGACTTCGCGCTGTACCGGCGCCGGCTCGAGACCTTCGACTTCGACATGATCACCATCGTCGAGGGCGACTTCCAGCTGCCCAACGTCGCCGCGCTGGTCACGCTGTACGGCAGCGCCGCCGCCGACGAGCCCGGCAGCAACAACTTCCGCGGCGTGAAGAGCCGCGCCGCCGACCACCTGCTCGAGCGCATGGGCCAGGCTCGCACGCTCGACGATCTGCGCACCGCGGCGCACGCGTTCGACCGCGTCGTGATGTGGAGCGCGTGGCAGGTGCCCGACCTCTACGCCGCCGAGGAGAAGGCCAGCTACTGGAACCGCTTCGGACTGCCGAAGGTGAGGCCGAAGTACTACACGATCGAGAGCGCGCTGTCGGACAACCCGGCCTGGGCGGTGACCGCCTGGTGGGCCGACGACACGCTGCCCGGCGCCAGGCGCAGATGAGGCCGCGATGCTGAGCTACGTCGTCAAGCGCCTGCTGTTGATGATCCCGACGCTGCTCGGCGCGCTGACCATCACCTTCGTCGTGATCCAGTTCGTTCCCGGCGGACCAATCGAGCAGATCATGGCCGAGGCGCGCACCGCCGGCGGCGGCGACGGCGGCCTGTACAAGGCCGGGCGCGACAGCGACGCCCAGCAGATCGAGGAGCTGAAGAAGCTGTACGGCTTCGACAAGCCGGCACACGTGCGCTACGTCGAGATGCTCGGCGCCTTCCTGCGCTTCGACCTGGGCACCAGCTTCCTGCACAACAAGCCGGTGTGGGAACTGATCAAGGACAAGCTGCCGGTGTCGATCTCGCTCGGCCTGTGGACCTTCGTCATCTCGTACCTGATCTCGCTGCCGCTGGGCATCGCCAAGGCGGTGCGCGAGGGCTCGCGATTCGACCTGCTGACCTCGCTGCTGGTGCTGGTGGGCTTCGCGATCCCCGGCTTCGTGCTCGGCGTGCTGCTGATCGTGCTGTTCGCCGGCGGCACCTACCTCGACTGGTTCCCGCTGCGCGGGCTCACGTCGGACAACTGGGACGAGCTGAGCTGGCCGGCGCGCATCGTCGACTACTTCTGGCACCTCGCGCTGCCGCTGACCTGCTTCGTCGTCGGCAGTTTCGCGGTGACCACCCTGCTGACGAAGAACACCTTCGTCGAGGAGATGCGCAAGCAGTACGTGCTGGTCGCGCGCGCCAAGGGGCTCGACGAGCGGCGCGTGCTGTGGAAACACGTGTTCCGTAACGCGCTGATCCCGCTGGTCACCGGCTTCCCGGCGGCGTTCGTCGGCGCGTTTTTCGCCGGCTCGGTGCTGATCGAGACGCTGTTCTCGCTCGACGGGCTCGGGCTGCTCGGCTACGAGTCGGTGGTGCGGCGCGACTATCCGGTGGTACTCGGCTCGCTGTACCTGTTCACGCTGATCGCGCTGGTGGTCAAGCTGGTGTCGGACGTCCTGTACGTCGTGATCGACCCGCGCGTGCAGTTCGGCGCGGTGGGGCGATGACGACCTCCCCGAAGCGCCTTCGGCGTCTGCCTCCAGGGGGCGCCGCCAGAGGACCGGCAGGACGCCGGCGCCTCGGCGCAGGCTCACGTCGGGCGAGCGATGTGATGCCGAAGCCCAAGCCGGCTCCGCGGCGGCCGCTCGACCCGGTGGTCCCGCGGGGCGTGGCGGCGACGCCCACCCGCGCGCCAGCGACCGGGGACATCCGGGCATGAGCGCCGTGCTGCCCCCCGCCGTCGGCGCGAGCGCCGGCGCGCCGGCGCTGCCGACGGTGGTGCCGATGTCGCCGAACCAGCGTGCCTGGGCGCGATTCCGGCGCAACCGCGTGGGTGTCGTGTCGCTGTGGGTGTTCGTCGCGATGCTGGTGCTGGCCACCTTTGCCGAGCTGATCAGCAACGACCGCCCGCTGGTGGCGCATTACGACGGGCAGACCTACTTCCCGGCGTTTCGCAACCATCCCGAGACGACCTTCGGCGGCGACTTCGGCACGCCCACCGACTGGACCGACCCGTTCATCGCCGAGCAGTTCGCGCAGCCGGGCCGCTGGATGCTGTTCACGCTGAACCGCCACGGCGCCGACAGCAGCGACTACTTCACGAAGAAAAGCGACCCTGCGCCGCCGTCGGCCGACAACTGGCTCGGCACCGACGGCAACGGGCGCGACATGATCGCGCGCCTGCTGTACGGGTTTCGCGTCAGCATCTGGTTCGCGCTGGCGCTGACGATCACCGGCACGGTGATCGGCGTGGCCGCCGGCGCGCTGATGGGCTACTTCGGCGGGCGGCTGGACCTGACGCTGCAGCGGCTGATCGAGATCTGGGCCGCGGTGCCCGAGTTGTACCTGCTGATCATCTTCGCCAGCATCTTCGAACCGTCGCTGCTGCTGCTGCTGGTGCTGCTCAGCCTGTGGGGCTGGATGGGACTGTCGGACTACGTGCGCGCCGAGTTCCTGCGCAACCGCGGCCTCGAGTTCGTCAAGGCCGCGCGCGCGCTCGGGCTGAGCAACGGCCAGATCATCTGGCGCCACGTGCTGCCGAACTCGATGACGCCGGTGATCACGTTCCTGCCGTTCCGCATGAGCGGCGCGATCGTCGCGCTGACCTCGCTCGACTTCCTCGGCCTGGGCGTGCCGGCGGCGACGCCCTCGCTGGGCGACCTGCTGCGCCAGGGCAAGAACAACCTCGACGCCTGGTGGATCATCGTGCCCACCTTCGCGCTGCTGGTGCTGACGATGCTGCTGCTGACCTTCATCGGCGACGCCCTGCGCGACGCGTTCGACACGCGCAAATCCTGAGCGACGGCGACCGCCGCGGTGCGCGGCGATCGCCTCGCCGCGAGCCCCCGGTGCCCCGAACCCCGCACGACCCGTCGAGGTGGCTCGCGCCGAGCGCCGCCGCGGCAGCGCTGCTGCCGGCGCTGCTGGCCTGGAACCTGCCGCCGTCGTCGACCTTCTTCAACCAGGCCGCGGCCTTCGGGCTGTGGGGCGGCTTCGTCGCCTTGCTCGCCTGGCCCGCGTCACCGGGCGCGGCGGCGCTCGGCAGTGCGGCGCGCGCCACCTGGCCGCTGCTCGCGGTGCTCGCGGCTGTCGCTACGCTGGCGCTGGCAGGCGGCGTCGCCGGCCCGCTGCCGGCCAGCCTGGTGCTGCCGCCGCTGGCGGTGATCGCGGGCGCCGCGGCGATGCTGCTCGCGGCGGCGGGCGCCGGCCGCAGCGCGGTGCGGGCGTTCCTGTGGGCTTTCGTGCTGGCCGGCGTCGCCAGCGCCGCCATCGCGATGGTGCAGGTGTTCGCGCCCTCGTGGGCTGACGGCACCTGGGTGGCGCGCTCGACGCTGCCCGGTCGTGCGGTGGGCAACCTGCGCCAGCCGAACCACCTGGCGACGCTGCTGCTGTGGGGTGCGATCGCGCTGGTGCCGCTGGCCGACGCGTCGCCGCGGCGCGCTCGCGTCGCCGCGGCCGCGGCCTGGCTGCTGCTGCTGACCGCGCTCGAGCTGACCGGCTCGCGCACCGGCGCGCTGGGCGTCGCGCTGCTGGCGCTGTGGGGGCTGGTCGACCGGCGGCTGGGCCGCTTCGCGCGCGCGCTGCTGCTCGGCGCGCCGCTGGTCTACGCGCTGGCCTGGGCCGCATCGTGGCTCGGTGGACTCGCGGTCGGTGCGGCGACGCGCGCCGCCGAGGCCGACCTGTCGAGCTCACGCTTCGCGATCTGGTCCGACACGCTGACGCTGATCGCGCAGCAGCCGTGGACCGGCGTCGGCTTCGGGCGCTTCAACTTCGCGTGGACGCTGACGCCGTTGCCGTCGCGGCCGGTGGCGTTCTTCGACCACACGCACAACCTGCCGCTGCAGTTCGCCGTCGAGTTCGGGCTGCCGCTGGGGCTGGCGATGGGAGCGCTGCTGCTGTTCGCGCTGTGGCATGCCGGGCGCCGCGTGCGCGGCGCCGCAGCGCCGCGCCGTGCGCTGTTCGTGATGCTGCTGCTGGTCGGTGTGCACAGCCTGCTCGAGTACCCGTTGTGGTACGCCCACTTCCTGCTGCCGGCGGCCTGGGCCTGGGGCGCCTGCCTGGGCGGCGAAGCGGCACCGCCGGGCGCAACGCGGACGTGGCGGTCGCCGCTGCTGTGGTGCGGGTTGGCGATGCTGGTCGGCGCGGCGGTTGCCGTCGGCGACTACCTGCGCGTCGCGAGCATCTTCGCGCCGCCGCCCGACGCCGCGCCGCTGGCGCAGCGCGTCGCCGACGGCCAGCGCAGCCCGCTGTTCGGCCACCACGCCGACTACGCCGCCGCGACCATCGCCGCCGAGTCGGCGCGCGAGATGGACGCCTTCGGGCGCGCGGCGTTTCACCTGCTCGACACGCGGCTGCTGCAGGCCTGGGCGCGCGCCTGGGCCGACGCCGGCGACCTCGATCGTGCACGTCACCTGGCGGCGCGGCTGCGCGAGTTCCGACGCCCCGAGTCGCGTGCGTTCTTCGCGCCCTGCGAACCCGGCGCGCCCCCGGCCGGCGCCGACGCGCCGGTGGCCCCGCCGTTCCAGTGCGAAGCGCCGGGCGCAGCGCTGGGGTGGCGGGACTTCGTGCGCTGAAGGCGCGCCGCGCCGATCAGGGCTTGCGCGCGGCGGTGAGCCGCAGTTCGTTCGGGCCGACCCAGCCGTCGGCCGTGGTGAAGCCGGCCAGCTGCGCCTCGATGTCGTCCCACGCCGCCTGCTCGGCGGCCGGGTCGAGCCGGCCGAGGATGCGCTGGATCGGGCTGGCCGACGCGCGCACGAAGCGCAGGTAGTCCTGGACCGACGGCAGTCGGAACGGCGCATCGACCGCGGTGGTGGCGACGTCGCGAAAGCCGGCGGTGCGGAACAACTCGTCGAGCCGCCCGGGTTGACCCAGGCTCAGCAGGCCACCCGGCTGCCACGGATCGGGCGGCGGCAGGCCGGCGTGGCGCAGCGCCGTGCGCAGCAGGATGGCGATGCAGGGGTTGGCCTGCGGCGCGGAGAACACCAGCGTGCACACGCCGCCGCCCGCGCGCAGCGCGCGGTGCATCTCGCGCAGGCCTTGCAGCGGGTCGGGAAACAGCATCAGCCCGAGCCGGCAGACGACCGCGTCGAAGCCGCCCGACGGCACCGGCAGCTGCTCGCCGTCGCCGACGAGCGTGTCGACCTGCGTCAGTCCCTCGGCTTCGGCGTTGCGCTTCGCGTGGCGCAGGATCTCGGGCGACAGGTCGGTGGCCAGCACCCGGCCCCGTGCGCCGACGCGACGCGCGATGTCCAGCGTCTGGTCGCCGGCGCCGGCGGCCACGTCGAGCACGCGGTCGCCGGGCCGGATGCCGGCCATGTCCAGCATCGCCTCGGTGGCCGCCGCCAGCCAGCGGCGGATGGCCGGCGAGTGGTCGTTCCAGCCCTGCGCGCAGCGGTCCCAGGCGTCGCGCGCGGTGGCTTTCGCGTCGGTGGTGGCAGATACTCTGTCGTCGGCAACGGTGGACATCGCGGCTCCTCGTGTTCGGTCCAGATGCACCTCAAGCGTAGGCACGGCGCGCGCGACGCAAAAGACGCGAATCCGCACAGCGGGGTCGCGATGCCGCGACCCCTGCCTCGCACCGTCGACTGGAACGACCTCAGGTACCTGTTGGCGGTGGCCGCCCACGGCGGCACGCTGGCCGCCGGCCGCGCGCTGGGCGTCGACGCGTCGACGGTGCAGCGGCGCCTGGCCGAGCTCGAGCGGTGCGTCGGCGCGCCTCTGGTGCAGCGGCAGACCGGCGGGTACCGACTGACCGACTTCGCGCAGGCCCTGCTGCCCGCCGCGCAGGTCGTCGAACAGGCGGTGCATGCCTTCGAGCAGCAGGTCGAACGCGCGCGGCGCGACACGGCGAGGGTGTTGCGCGTGACGTGTCCGCAGCCGCTCGTCTACCGCATCACGAACGCCCGGCTGCTCGACGAGTTCCACGCGCGCCACCCCGACGTGCGCGTCGAGTTCGTGATGAGCGACCGCTACGTCGATCTCGGCAAGGGCGAAGCGGACGTCGCACTGCGCTCGGGCGACACCGACGACGGCGCGCTGGTCGGCCGCAAGATCGGTGACTCGCTGTGGGCCGTCTATGCGAGCCGAGCGTACGTCGCGCGCCACGGGCGGCCGCAGCGGGTCGAGGACCTGGCGGCGCACGCGCTGGTCGGCTTCGACGACAGCCTGCGCGGCCACCGCGCGTCGGTGTGGCTGCGCGAGGTCGCCCCCGACGCCCGGCTGGCGGCGCGCAGCGACAGCGTGCTCGGCTTGCTGTACTCGGCGAAGGCCGGCATCGGCATCGCGCCGCTGCCCACCGCGCTGGGCGACGCCGAGCCCGACCTCGTGCGCGTGCTCGGACCGGTTGCCGCGCTGACGCGCATCTGGCGCATGCTGACCACACGCGAGCTGCGCCACACGCCGGCGGTCGAGGCGTTCTTCGACTTCCTGACCGAGGACGTCGACCGGCTGCGCCCGATCATCACCGGCTGAGCGCGGGGCGGGTGGCCGGCGGCGCGAGGCGCCGCACGGCTACGCCGGCGCCGACCAGTCGCCCGACTTGCCGCCGCGCTTGTCGAGCAGGCGCACGCCGTCGATGACCATGCCGCGGTCGACCGCCTTGCACATGTCGTAGACGGTCAGCAGGCCCACCTGCACGGCGGTCAGCGCCTCCATCTCGACGCCGGTGCGGCCCAGCGTCTCGACCTGCGCGGTGCAGCGCACGCCGGGCAGCGCGGCGTCGAGCTCGAAGTCGACGGCCACCCGCGTCAACGCCAGCGGGTGGCACAGCGGGACCAGGTCGGCGGTGCGCTTGGCGCCCTGGATCGCGGCGATGCGCGCCACGCCG
>CAZUBF010000127.1:0-10351 GCA_964618555.1 uncultured Azohydromonas sp. | reverse complement strand
TCCTGCTTGGCCTTGGCCTTCTCGCGGCGCGTGATGCCGACCTCGTCCTCGGGCTCCTCGATCATCGTGTAGCTGGCACGGTAGGCTTCCAGCCGCGGGTCGTCGTGGCGCAGGCGCTCGAGCTTGTAGTTCGGCGTGTCGAGGTGCGGGTTCGGAATCAGCAGCACAGTCACGCGCTGCTTGAGTTCGATCTTCGTGATCTCGGTGCGCTTCTCGTTGAGCAGGAAGCTCGTGACTTCGACCGGCACCTGCACGTGCACCGCCGCGGTGTTCTCCTTCATCGACTCCTCCTGCACCATGCGCAGGATCTGCAGCGCGCTGCTCTCGGTGTCGCGGATGTGGCCGGTGCCGTTGCAGCGCGGGCAGGTGATGTGGCTGCCTTCGGACAGCGCCGGGCGCAGACGCTGGCGGCTGAGTTCGAGCAGGCCGAACTTGGAGATCGAACTGAACTGCACGCGCGCGCGGTCCTGGCGCAACGCGTCGCGCAGGCGCTGCTCGACCTCGCGGCGGTTCTTGCTCTCCTCCATGTCGATGAAGTCGACGACGATCAGCCCGCCGAGGTCGCGCAGCCGCATCTGGCGCGCGATCTCGTCTGCCGCTTCCAGGTTGGTGCGGGTGGCGGTCTCCTCGATGTCGCTGCCGCGCGTGGCGCGCGCCGAGTTGACGTCGACCGACACCAGCGCCTCGGTGTGGTCGATGACGATCGCACCTCCCGAGGGCAGGTTGACGGTGCGCGAAAACGCGGTCTCGATCTGATGCTCGATCTGGAAGCGCGAGAACAGCGGCGCGTTGTCGCGGTAGCGCTTCACCCGTGAGGCCTGGTCCGGCATCACGTGGTTCATGAACTGCTGCGCCTGATCGAAGATGTCGTCGGTGTCGATCAGGATCTCGCCGATGTCGGCGGTGAAGTAGTCGCGGATGGCGCGGATCACCAGCGACGACTCCTGGTAGATCAGGAACGCGCCCTTGCCGGCCTGGGATGCGCCGTCGATCGCGTCCCACAGCTTGAGCAGATAGTTCAGGTCCCATTGCAGTTCGGCGACGCCGCGGCCGATGCCGGCGGTGCGCGCGATCAGGCTCATGCCCTTCGGGTACTCAAGCGCTTCGAGGTTCTCCTTCAGTTCCTCGCGGTCCTCGCCCTCGATGCGTCGGCTCACGCCGCCGCCGCGCGGGTTGTTGGGCATCAGCACCAGGTAGCGCCCGGCCAGGCTGACGAAGGTGGTCAGCGCCGCGCCCTTGTTGCCGCGCTCCTCCTTCTCGACCTGCACCAGGAGCTCCTGGCCTTCCTTGATCGCGTCGCCGATCTTCGCGCTGCGCGCGTCGACCCCTTCGCGGAAGAAGACCTTGGAGATCTCCTTGAACGGCAGGAAGCCGTGGCGATCCTCGCCGTAGTCGACGAAGCAGGCCTCCAGGCTGGGCTCGACGCGCGTGACGACGGCCTTGTAGATGTTGCCCTTGCGCTGCTCGCGCCCCTCGATCTCGGTCTCGAAGTCGAGCAGCTTCTGCCCGTCGACGATCGCCAGGCGCCGCTCTTCGGGCTGCGTGGCGTTGATCAGCATGCGTTTCATTGACGTGCACTCCATCGCGTCCGGCGTCGTTCGCGCGGCCGCGTTCAGGACCCGCCGCCGGCGCACGCCGGCGGCCATTCGATGCACGAGCTACCGAAGAAGAACCGGGGAGGAACTGGCCGGGGCCGTGCGCCGTCCGCAGAGGCGGTCAGTCGCGCGGCGAAGCCACGTGCGCGTCGGTGGCCACGCGAGCGCGCGCCCCGCGATCGTCCCGTGGCCACGCGGCAATGCGCGGCACTGCGCGCGCACCCGCTCGTGGCGGGCGCGGCAGCGGATCGGGGGACGGCGGGGACGACGACGCGAGCGCGTTCACTGGGCGCTGGCGCGAGCGGACTTGCGACCGTCGCGCCGATCAACCTGGTCGGTGTCGCGGGCCCGTGCGTTGCTCTTCACGGGACCGTGACGGGATTCTTCTGGCGGTGTCTCTTCCACCCTCGGTCGGCGGCTGCGGGGTCACGTGGGGACCGGGCCCGTCGTCGGCCGGCGGCGTTGCATCACCGGTTTTGCGTTCTCCTGGGGCGTGGTCGGTGCCCGGCTAAACTCTGACGAATCAAGCACTTACCACTTTCAGGTGCGCGCGCGAATTATAGGGGCGGAAGCTGCGGCGACCGGTACCCCGAAAAAGCCGGTGCAAGGCGCGTCGATCCGGCCTTTGCCGGCTGCGGTGCGGCAGGTGCAGGTCGGCGAGGGCGGTGACGGGCAGCGGCTCGACAACTTCCTGCTGCGACTGCTCAAGGGCGTGCCGAAGACCCACGTGTACCGGCTCATCCGCAGCGGCGAGGTGCGCGTCAACAAGGGCCGCGCCGGCGCCGACACCCGCCTGGCCGCCGGCGACACGGTGCGCGTGCCGCCGGTGCGCGTCGCCACGCCGTCCGCCGCGTTGGCTCCACCGCGCGAGTTCGCCGTCGTGTTCGAGGACGACCACCTGCTGGCGATCGACAAGCCGGCCGGTGTCGCGGTGCACGGCGGCAGCGGGGTGAGCTTCGGCGTCATCGAGCAGCTGCGACGCGCGCGCCCCGAGGCGCGGTTCCTCGAACTGGTGCACCGCCTCGACAAGGAGACCTCGGGCCTGCTGCTGCTGGCCAAGAAGCGCAGCGCGCTGAAGCACCTTCAGGACCAGTTTCGCGAGCGCGGCACCGAGAAGAACTACGCGGCATTGGTGTTCGGCGACTGGCCGGCGCAGCGCAAGGTCATCGACCTGCCGCTGCTCAAGGCCACCGACGCGCAGGGCGAGCGCCACGTGCGCGTGGTCGGCGCCGGTCACGAGGCGGCGCAGCGCTCGATCTCGGTCGTGCAGGTGGTGCGCCGCCTCGGTGGCTGCACGCTGCTCGACGTGCGCATCGCCACCGGGCGCACGCACCAGATCCGCGTGCACCTGGCGCACGCCGGCTGCCCGATCGTCGGCGACCCGAAGTACGGTGACTTCGCGCGCAACAAGTCGTTCGCGCGCGACAGGCGCTTCGAGCGCATGTTCCTGCACGCGAGGCGGCTGGCATTCGACCACCCGGCCAGCGGCGATCGTGTCGTGCTCGAGGCACCGCTGCCGGCGGACTGCGCCGCGCTGCTCGACACGCTGGCATAGGCCGGGTCGCCGCGTGCCGCGCGGCCGATGCGCGACACTTGCGGGCGTGAACGCCTCTGCACGCCGCTTCGACCTGGTCGTCTTCGACTGGGACGGCACGCTGTTCGACTCGACCGCGTCGATCGTGCGCTGCATCCAGGACGCCTGCCGCGACGTCGGCGTCGAGGCGCCCAGCGACGCCGATGCGGCCTATGTCATCGGGCTCGGGCTGCACGACGCGCTGCGCCACGCCGCGCCGTCGCTGCCGAGCGAGCGTTACGCCGAGCTCGGCCGCCGCTACCGCCACCACTACCTTGCACGGCAGCACGAACTGAGCCTGTTCGACGGCGCGCTCGAGATGCTGGCGGCGCTGAAGGCGCGCAACCAGCTGCTCGCGGTGGCCACCGGCAAGGGGCGGCAGGGCCTGAACGACGCGCTCGCGCATGCGCGGCTGCGCGGCGTGTTCGACGCCACGCGCACCGCCGACGAGACCGCGAGCAAGCCGCACCCGCGCATGCTGCTCGAGCTGATGGACGAGCTGGACGTGCCGCCCGAGCGCACGCTGATGGTCGGCGACACCACGCACGACCTGCAGCTCGCGGCCAATGCCGGCACCGCCAGCGTCGCCGTGGCCTACGGCGCGCACGAGCCGGCGCAGCTGGCCGGCCACGAGCCGCTGGCGGTGGCGCACAGCACCCGCGCACTGCACGACTGGTTGTTGCGCCATGGCTGAGGTGCGCGCGGGCGACGCGGCGCTTTTCCTGTGCCGCGGCGACGAACTCGCCGAGCGCGGCAGCGCGGTGTTGTTCGACGTGGTCTGGCGCGGCGAGCCGATGCGCGCCTTCGCGCTGCGCTTCGACGGCCGCGCGGTGGCCTACCTGAACCGCTGCGCGCACGTGCCCAGCGAGCTCGACTGGCTGCCGGGCGAGTTCCTCGACGCCGAGCGCCGCCACATCGTCTGCGCGGTGCACGGCGCGACCTACGAGCCGGCCAACGGCCGCTGCGTCGGCGGGCCCTGCGGGCGCGCCCGGCTCACCGAGGTGGCGCTCGAGGAGCGCGCCGACGGGGTGTATTGGTATCCTTCCGCGGCCCTGCGGCCGCTGCAGTTCGACGACCACGACGCCGCCGCGGCGTCCGGGAGACCGCGATGAACACCGACCCCGACGACCCCGCCGGCGCGCCGCCGCCGAGCCCGATCGCGCCGCCTGCTGCCCGGCAGGCCCCGGTGGCCGGCAGCGCCCGCCTCGAGGACACCGTCGAGCGGCTGGTGCGCGACCTGCTGCGCGACCGCCGCAGCGAGCGCCGCTGGCGCGTGTTCTTCAGGCTCGCCTGGTTCGGGTTGTTCGTCGCGGTGGCATGGGCCATCTTCGTCGACAGCCGCCTGTCGACGGCGCCGGCGGGCCCGCACACGGCGCTGGTCGAGGTCAAGGGCGAGATCGCCACCGATGCCGATGCGAACGCCGAGGCGATCGTCGCCGGCCTGCGCAGCGCCTTCGAGGATGCCGGCGCGCAGGCCGTGGTGCTGCGCATCAACAGCCCCGGAGGCAGCCCGGTGCAGGCGGGCATCGTCAACGACGAGATCCGCCGGCTGAAGGCGCTGCACGGCAAGAAGCTGTACGCGGTCGTCGAGGAGGTCTGCGCGTCGGGCGCGTACTACATCGCTGCGGCCGCCGACGAGATCTTCGTCGACAAGGCGAGCCTGGTGGGCAGCATCGGCGTGCTGATGGACGGTTTCGGCTTCACCGGCGCGATGGACAAGCTCGGCGTCGAGCGCCGCTTGCTGACCGCCGGCGACAACAAGGGCATGCTCGATCCCTTCTCGCCGCAGAACGAGCGCCACGTGGCCTACGCGCAGGCGATGATCGACCAGATCCACCGCCAGTTCATCGACGCGGTGCGCGACGGCCGCGGCGAGCGGCTGAAGGAAACGCCGGAGATGTTCTCCGGGCTGTTCTGGAACGGCGAGCAGGCGGTGGCGTTGGGGCTGGCCGACCGCACCGGCAGCCTCGACTACGTCGCGCGCGAGGTCGTCAAGGCCGAGGAGATCATCGACTACACGCCGCGCGGCAACCTCGCCGAGCGGCTGGCCAAGCGCCTCGGCGCCGGTGTGGGCGAAAGCGCGGTGCGCGCACTCGAGCGCATCGTGCCGGCGCTGCGCTGAGCGGCGTCACCGCAACGGTGGCGGCGACGTCAGTCAGGTATTGCGACGCATTCGCGTTGGTACTACAGTGCGTCCAGTGATTCGATCCGGGCCATCCGATGATCGTCTGCCTGTGCCACCGCATCTCCGACCGCGACATCGAGCGTCACGCGCGCGACGGCGTGGCCGACTTCGAGGCGCTGCAGGATGAAACCTGCATCGCGCGCAACTGCGCCTGCTGCGAGGATTGCGCGCGCGAAATCTTCGCCCAGGCCCGTGCCGACGCGGCGCCGCAGGCGCTGCCCGAGCCGGCCTGAAGCCGGCTCGCCGTCAGGCCTCGGGCGGGATGCGCAGCGCCTGCCCCGGGTAGATCTTGTCGGGGTGGGTGAGCATCGGCTTGTTGGCCTCGAAGATCTGCATGTACTTGTTCGGCGTGCCGTAGAACTCCTTCGAGATCTTCGACAGCGTGTCGCCCTTGACGACGACGTAGATCTTCGACTCGGGTTGCGGCGCGACGACGGTCAGCTGGTCGTTGACCGCCGATACGCGGTCGACGTTGCCGCAGCACAGCACCACCTTCTCGCGCGTGGCCTGGTCGGCCACTTGGCCCGACACGGTCACCGTGCCGGTGCCCGAGTCGACATCGACCTTCAGGCCGTCGACCTTCAGTCCCATCGCGACGATGTAGTTGGCGATCGCGTCGCCCGCGGCCTTGTTCAGCCGCGCCAGGTTCTCGGCGCTGGCTTGCTTCGCGGCGGCCTCCTGAGCGGCCTTGGCCTCGCCGGTGCCGAACAGCTTCTCGCCGGCTTCCTTGATGAAACTGATCAGACCCATCGGGAACCTCCTGTGCGGTTGCGGGAACCGGCGACTGTAGTCGATCGCGCGGCCGACGCGGGGCGCCGACGTGCCGCCAACGACGCGCGGGCGTCCGCGTGTTCAGGGCGTCGTCGACGCGGCGGCGTCGTCGGGTGTCGGACCGCCGAGGAAGCGGTAGACCAGCGCGTAGAAGCGGTCGTAGAACGCCGGCTGCGTGATCGTCTGGGTGCCCACGCGCACGAGGGCCTCGTCGCCCGCGGCGAACGGCAGCGACAGCGAGCCGAGCGCGCCGACGCCGACGCTGGCCGAGTTGCTGCTCTTCTTCAGCGCGTAGCGTTCCTCGGTGCCGCTGACGAACATCGTGGCGATCTCGCCGCCGGGTGACTCGCGCACGCACACCACGCGCATCTCCAGGTCGACCTGGGCCTCGCGCGTGGGCTGGAACGACTTGCGCCCGCCGACGAACTCGGCACCGGCGGCGCTGATCAGGTAGCCCTGGCTGAGCAGCGCACGGCGTGCCGCCTCGCACGCCTGGGACGGCGACGCGTCGACCAGCCGCGCGTGCGTTTCCTGCGAGTCGAAGTTCTCGAAGCGCGACGCCGACACCGGCGGCGGCGAACCGGCGCAGCCGGCGAGCAGCGCCGCGGCGACGCCGAGCGTGGAGGGGAGCTGGAGCAGGCGGGCGGTACGGGTCACGGCAGGCGGTGGGCGGCGGATCGGTCGGACGGGCGCTCGCGCGCCACGGTCGCGGATGCTACGCCGCAGGCCGGCGCGATCGCGCGCCAGGATCGACAATCGGCCTCATGACGATCCGCACGCTGCACATCGACTTCGTTTCCGACGTGGCCTGCCCGTGGTGCGCGGTCGGCCTGAATGCCCTCGAGCGCGCACTCGAGTCGCTGCGCGTCTCGCACGGCGACGCGCTCGCGGTCGAGCTGCAGTTCCAGCCGTTCGAGCTCAACCCGACGCTCGGCCCGCAAGGCGAGGACGCCGCCGGGCACCTGAAGGCCAAGTACGGCATGGACGACGCACAACTCGAGGCGGCGCGTGCCACGCTGCGCGAACGCGCAGCGGCGGTCGGATTCGAGTTCGGCGAGCGCCGGCGCGTGTGGAACACCTTCGACGCGCACCGCCTGCTGCACCACGCCGGCGTGGTCGACGTGCAGGCGCAGCGCCGGTTGAAACACGCGCTGCTGCAGGCCTACCACCGCGACGACCGCAACCCGGGTGCGCCCGACGTGCTGCTCGACGCGGCGGCCCAGGCCGGCCTCGACCTTGACGCGGCGCGCGCAGTGATCGCGGGCGACACGTACGCCGACGAAGTGCGCGCCGCCGAGCAGGCGTGGCAGCGCGCGGGCATCCGCGCCGTGCCGTCGGTGGTCGTCGAGCGGCGCCACCTGCTGCAGGGCGCGCAGTCGCCCGAGGTCTACGCGCGCACGTTGCTCGAGTTGGCAGGAGCCGCCGGCGCGCGGTGACGCCGCGCGCCGCACGCGTCACAGGAAACGTTCGAGCAGCCGCCGCGAGTGGCGGTCCAGCGCGAAGCGGTCGCGCACGCGGTAGCCGACGCCGTGGCTGTCGGTGACCAGCAGCGCGCGGTCGCCGAGGCGGCGAATGTCCTCCTCGCCCTTGAGCACGAAGCGCGTCTCGCCGCGGTCGGTGTCGACGTGCCACGTGCTCGGCGTGGTGAACGTCGACACGGCGCGCAGGCGCAGGATCTCGGGGGCGAAGTCGCGTGCCGCGAGCTCTTCCTCGAGCAGCGCGCGCTGCGCCGGGGGCAGTGCCTCGAGGCGGTCGATCCAACGCAGTTCGCGGCCGTCGGCGCCGACCAGCGACACGCCGGCGTCGGGCGCCGACAGCGGGAAGGCGCGCACCGGCACCACGCCCGGGTGCACGCCGCCGTCGGCCAGCGTCAGCACCAGGCGGGCGTGCGCGTCGCGCTCGATCCGCCAGTCGACCGTCGCGTGCATCGCCGGCGTCGTCATGCGGCACCCGCCGGGTGCGCTGCCGGAGGCGCCGGCGGCACGATGCGTTCGGCGAAGTCGGTCTCCTCCTGGTCGACCTGCCGCGCCTGCGCCTCGTACAGGCGCCAGTACGCGCCGCGGCGGGCGAGCAGGTCGTCGTGCGTGCCGACCTCGACGATGCGCCCGCGGTCCATCACCACCAGCCGGTCGGCGCGGCGCAGCGTCGACAGGCGGTGCGCGATGGCGATCGTCGTGCGCCCGCGCACCAGGTTGTCGAGCGCCTTCTGGATCTCCTTCTCGGTCTCGGTGTCGACGCTCGACGTGGCCTCGTCGAGGATCAGGATGCGCGGGTCGATGAGCAACGCGCGAGCGATGCTGATGCGCTGGCGCTCGCCGCCCGACAACCCCTGACCGCGTTCGCCGACCAGCGAGTCGTAGCCGTGCGGCAGTCGCAGGATGAACTCGTGCGCGTGCGCCGCGCGCGCCGCGGCCACGATCTCCTCGCGCGTCGCGCCGGGCTTGCCGTAGGCGATGTTCTCGGCCACGGTGCCGAAGAACAGGAACGGCTCCTGCAGCACCAGCCCGATGTGGCGGCGGTAGTCGGCCACCGCGTAGCGGCGCAGATCGACGCCGTCGACCTTGATCGCGCCGTCGGTGACGTCGTAGAAGCGGCAGATCAGGTTGACCAGCGTGCTCTTGCCCGAGCCGCTGTGGCCGACCAGGCCGATCATCTCGCCCGGCGCGATGTCGAGGTCGATGCCGCGGATCACCGCGCGGTTGCCGTAGCGAAAGCCGATGTTGCGCAACTCGATGCGCCCGTTCACGCGCGGCAGGTGCACCGGATTCGCGGGCTCGGGGACGCTCGAGACGTGGTCGAGGATGTCGAAGAATCGAGCCGCGTGTAGAAGCGGCCGATGTAGGCGAGGAACGCGGTGAGCACGCCCACCGTGATGCTGTTGCGCGAGACCTGCCAGATGCCGAAGGCCCAGACCACCAGCAGGCCGACCTCGGTCGCCAGCGTCACCGAGGGCGAGAACAGCGACCAGACGCGGTTCACGCGGTCGT
This sequence comes from uncultured Azohydromonas sp., assembly GCA_964618555.1. Lineage (GTDB taxonomy): Bacteria > Pseudomonadota > Gammaproteobacteria > Burkholderiales > Burkholderiaceae_C > Calidifontimicrobium. The sequence goes on along the minus strand of CAZUBF010000127.1, from coordinate 1,240 downwards.
TGACCGCGAGATTGTGTTCGTTGGCGGCGCGGAACCGTGCCGCTTCGCGGTTCTCCTGGGCGAACGCCTTGACGACCCGGATGCCGGGGATCGTGTCGGCAAGCACGTTGGTCACCTCCGACCAGATCCGGTCGACCTTCTCGAAGCCGTGGCGCAGCCGGTCGCGCACCAGGTGGATCAGCCACGCGATGAACGGCAGCGGAATCAGCGTCACCGCCGCGAGCCAGGGATCGATCGACACCAGGATCGCGGCGGTCATCGCGATCATCAGCACGTCGGTCGCGAAGTCGAGCAGGTGCAGCGACAGGAAGATGTTGAGCCGGTCGGTTTCGCTGCCGATGCGCGCCATCAGGTCGCCGGTGCGCTTGCCGCCGAAGTATTCGAGCGAAAGCTTCAGCAGGTGCTCGTAGGTGGCGGTACGCAGGTCGGCACCCAGCCGCTCGCTGACCAGCGCCAGGATGTACGTGCGCGCCCAGCCGAGCACCCAGGCCAGCAGCGCTGCGGCCAGCAACCCGCCGAGGTACGCGGCCACCAGCATGTGGTCGATCGGCTTGCCGTTCTGGAACGGGATCAGCACGTCGTCCATCAGCGGCATCGTCATGTACGGCGGCACCAGCGTCGCGGCGGTGGACGCGAGCGTCAGCACGAACCCCGCCAGCAGCCGGCGCCGGTACGGATGGGCGAACCGCCACAGGCGCAGCAGCGTCCAGGTCGACGGCGGCTCCTCGGATTCGCCGGCCGCGCCTGCCTCGGCAGGCGCTTCGCCGGCGCAGTGCGGGCACGGCACGCCGGGCGCGGGCAGCAGCGCGCGGCAGTGCGGGCAAGTCGCCGAAGGCGCCCCCGCCGCGACGGCAGCGCGCTCGCCACCGAGCCGCTCGAATCGGTCGGCCAGCCGCTGCGCGGCCGCGTGCTGGCCGAGCGTGAACCGCCAGCCAGCGATCCGGGCATCGGCGTCGCGCAACTCGAGTGCACCAACGCCCCCGTGATCCGACAGCTCGAGCGTTTGGCCGGGGTTCAAGGCCCAGCTGTGCCAAGATGAGTGGTCCGCGCCGGCTGCCATCAGCCGCCGCGGCGTGAGGATCAGCAGGCCCGGCGCGTAGCGCAGGCGCTCGTCGAGATCGAACTCCAGCCAGGCGATCGCCTGTTCGCCGGGTTCGAGCCGGCCCTCGACCTCACCGCGCCACGAGGCGGGCAGCGATGCGTCGGCACTCCGTGGGGCTGCTGCGTCTGCTGTCATGGA
>CAZUBF010000126.1:306-10659 GCA_964618555.1 uncultured Azohydromonas sp. | reverse complement strand
TCCTGCTCGCCGGGCACGCCGACGTTGCGCCAGCGCGCGCCGGTCGACAGGATCACCGCCCTCGCCTTCAGCTCGGCGCCGTTGGCCAGCGTCACGCTCGCCAGGCCGCCGGGCGTGGACGCCGGTTCCAGCGACGCGACGCGCTGGCTGTTCATGATGTCCACGTCGTAGGCGCGCACGTGCGCCTCCAGCGCCGCGGCGAACTTGGGGCCGTCGGTCTCGAGCACCGAGATGTAGTTCTCGATCGCCAGCGTGTCCAGCGTCTGGCCGCCGAAGCGCTCGGCGACGACGCCGGTGCGGATGCCCTTGCGCGCGGCATACACCGCCGCGGCGGCGCCGGCCGGGCCGCCGCCGACGATCAGCACGTCGTACGGCGCCTTGGCGCCGAGCTTGGCGGCGTCGCGCGCCGCCGCGCCCGTGTCGACCATGGCCAGGATCTCGGCAAGCTCCATGCGGCCCGACGCGAACGGCTGGCCGTTCAGCAACACGGTCGGCACGGCCATGATCTGGCGCTGCTCGACCTCCTGCTGGAACAGAGCGCCGTCGATCGCGACGTGGCGGATGCGCGGGTTGAGCACCGCCATCAGGTTCAGCGCCTGCACGACATCGGGGCAGTTGTGGCAGGTCAGGCTCATCCAGGTCTCGAACACCAGCTCGCCTTCGGGGCGCAACGCCTGGATCTGCTCGATCACCTCGGCGTCGACCTTGGGCGGGTGGCCACCGGCCTGCAGCAGCGCGAGCACCAGCGACGTGAACTCGTGGCCCATCGGCACGGCAGCGAAGCGCACGCCCATGTCGGCGCCGGCGCGCGTGATCTGGAACGACGGCCGCCGCGCGTCGTCACCATCGAAGCGAGCGCTCACCTTGTCACTGAGACCGGCGATCGTGTCGAGCAGCTCGCGCATCTGCGACGACTCGGGACGGTCGTCGAGCGTAGCGACCAGTTCCACCGGCTCGGTGATGCGGCCGAGGTAGGCGGCGAGCTGGTCCTTGAGGTTGGCGTCGAGCATGGCGATCTCCTGAAGTTGTGATGTGCGGGGCGGTCCCGGCCCGAACGCCAAGGCCCGGCGAGGCCCTGGCGACTGGGCCCGGAGGTGCTCAGTCGGTGTGGCAGACGACGAGGCGGGCCGGGCCGCCCGTCCAGCGGCCGCCGCAGATCCGGCTGCGCCGGACCGTCGGCAGGCCGTGCAGGCCGCACCGGGCCTTGCGACGCGGTTCCGCGCCAGCCACGAAAGGTCCGCTGGACCTTCCGTGTCCGGGCTCGCCCCCCCCCCCTCGAGGGGGCGTGAAGCGCGTCGCGGGCGGACCCGATCAGATCTTGCCGACCAGGTCCAGCGAGGGGGTCAGCGTCTTGGCGCCCTCGTTCCACTTGGCCGGGCAGACCTGGCCCGGGTTCTTGGCGACGTACTGCGCCGCCTTCAGCTTGCGCAGCGTCTCCTTGACGTCACGCGCGATCGCGTTGTCGTGCACCTCGGCGGTCTTGACGACGCCGTCGGGGTTGACGATGAAGGTGCCACGCAGCGCCAGGCCCTCTTCCTCGATGTGCACGCCGAACATGCGCGTGAGCGTGTGCGTCGGGTCGCCGACCAGCGGGAACCGCGCCTTGCCCACGGCCGGGCTGGTCTCGTGCCAGACCTTGTGCGAGAAGTGCGTGTCGGTGGTCACGATGTAAACCTCGGCACCCAGGTCCCTGAACTGGGCGTAGTTGTCGGCCGCGTCCTCGACCTCGGTCGGGCAGTTGAAGGTGAACGCCGCCGGCATGAAGATCAGGACAGACCACTTCCCTTTGAGCGAGTTATCGCTCACTTCCACGAACTTGCCGTTGTGGAAGGCGGTGGTCTTGAACGGCTGGACTGGGGTGTTGATCACGGTCATCACGAGCTCCTGTCGATAGAGATGGTTGATTGAAAACGAAGAATCGACAGGCGATATCTTAGATGCAGTGCAGCATCTCTTGGATTGATTGCGGGAATGCCGGCGATAGCCAATGTCGATGAGTGATCGAACCGGCGGGGCTTGCCGGTGCCCCGTCCCGCAAAGTCTGCCGCCCGCAGACATCGCCCGCCGACGCGCCACCCCGCGACCGTGGCCGATCGGGCGTTGCCGGTGGCGCCGACGGCGGCCCGCGGGGCGGGCAGGGCCCCTGCGCGGGGCGAGGTCGAGGTGCCGCGAAGGCGCGCCGCGGATCGCTCGTCCTACCGCCTACCGGGCGCCGAGCGCTTCCCAGCGCTCGAGCGCGGCCATCAGCTCGTCTTCGATCTGCGCGTAGCGTGCCTGCAGCCCGGCGACCGCCTGCGGCTCGCGCGTATAAAGGTCGGCGCTGGCCAGCCTTTCGGCCAGCGATTTCTGCTCGGCCTCGAGCGCGTCGATGCGCGCCGGCAGCTCGTCGAGCTCACGCTGCTCCTTGAAGCCGAGCTTGCGCGCCGGCTTCGGCGCGGCCGGCGGCGACGCGGCAGGCGCGGGCTTCGGCGCCGTCACCCGCGCAGCCACCGCGGCCGCGAGGCCTCGCTCGCGCTGCGCCTTCCAGTCTTCGTAGCCGCCTTCGTACTCGCGCCATCGGCCCTCGCCCTCGTGGGCGATCGTGCTGGTGACGACGTTGTCGAGGAAACGCCGGTCGTGGCTGACCAGGAACACCGTGCCGCGATAGTCCTGGAGCAGTTGTTCGAGCAGTTCGAGCGTGTCGATGTCGAGGTCGTTCGTCGGCTCGTCGAGCACCAGCACGTTGGCCGGCAGCGCGAACAGGCGCGCGAGCAGCAGGCGGTTGCGCTCGCCGCCGGACAGCGTGCGCACCGGCGAGTTTGCGCGCTCGGGTGCGAACAGGAAGTCGCCGAGGTAGCTCATCACGTGCTTGCGGCCGCCGGCGGTGTCGATCCATTCGCTGCCGGGACTGATCGTGTCGGCCAGCGTCGCGTCCAGGTCCAGCGCGGTACGCATCTGGTCGAAGTACGCCACTTGCAGCTTCGTGCCCTGGCGCACCGTGCCCGAGGTGGGCTGCACCTCGCCGAGGATCAGCTTGAGCAGCGTCGTCTTGCCGGCGCCGTTGGGCCCGATCAGGCCGACCTTGTCGCCGCGCAGGATCGTCGCGCTGAAGCGGTCGACGACGAGCTTGTCCCCGAATCGCATGGTGACGTCGCGCAGCTCGGCGACGATGCGCCCGCTGCGCATTCCGGCGTCGACCTCGAGCCGCACCTGGCCCAGCGCCTCGCGCCTCGCGGCGCGCTGCGCACGCAGCGCCTGCAACCGCTGCACGCGCGCGACGCTGCGCGTGCGCCGCGCCTCGACGCCCTTGCGGATCCACACCTCCTCCTGCGCGAGCAGCTTGTCGGCGCGCGCGTTCGCCAGCGCCTCCGCGGCGAGCTGCTCGTCCTTCGCGCGTTCGTAGGCGGCGAAGTTGCCCGGGTAGCTGCGGATCTGGCCCCGGTCGAGTTCGAGGATGCGCGTGCACACCGCGTCGAGGAACGCGCGGTCGTGCGTCACGACGATCACGCTGCCGGCAAAGTCGCGCAGCAGTCCCTCGAGCCAGGCGATCGCGTCGAGGTCGAGGTGGTTCGTCGGCTCGTCGAGCAGCAGCACGTCGGGCAACGCCACCAGCGCCTGGGCCAGCGCGACGCGCTTGCGCAGTCCGCCCGACAGCTCGCCGAGGCGCCGTGCGCCGTCCAGGCCCAGCCGCTGCAGTGTGGTGTGCACGCGAGTCTCCCAGTTCCACGCGCCGAGTGCCTCGATGCGCGTCTGCAGCGCGTCGAGGTCGGTGCCCGGCGCGTGCGCCTCGTACTGCGCGCGCAGCGCGCGCGCCTCGGCCACGCCGTCGGCGACCGCGTCGAACACGGTCACGGCGTCGTCGAACACCGGCTCCTGGGCCACGTAGCGGATGCGCAGCCCCTGCGTCAGCTGCAGCAGTCCGTCGTCGGCCCTGTCCAGCCCGGCGACGATCCTCAGCAGCGACGACTTGCCCGCGCCGTTGCGCCCGATCAGCCCGAGCCGCTCGCCGGCGTCGAGCGCGAAGCCCGCGCCGTCGAGCAGCGGCACGTGGCCGTAGGCGAGGTGGGCGTTGGCGAGCGACAGGACGGCCATCACAGGGGCGGGGCGGGCAGACGCGGCACTGTAGCCCTGTCGCCGCGCCGGCGTCTCCTGCCGACCACGCCGGTGGCCGCTGCGCTTGACGCACTGCAGCACCGCCGTGCTACATTCGCCCCGGCATGTCACGCAGCACGTTCTTCTTTGCGTACTTTTGGTTCTCGCGGCGCCCCGGCGCAGGAGAGGACAGCGCGTAGACGAACGAGCCGACCGAATCCTGAAAACCGCCGGGTGAACCCCGGCGGTTTTTTTTCACCCTTCACCCCCGACCTTCGAACCCCCGCAGGAGCCGAGATGACCGCCAAGACCGCCCACGCCGCCGACACCCGGCAGGCGCCGCCGCCGGACCGCACCAGCCAGACCGACGACGAGCGCATCAAGGACATCATCCCGCTGCCGCCGCCGGAGCACTTGATCCGCTTCTTCCCGATCCGCGGCACGCCGATGGAGACCTTGGTGGTCGACACGCGCCGGCGCATCCGCCAGATGCTGCACGGCAAGGACGACCGGCTGCTGGTCGTCATCGGCCCCTGCTCGATCCACGACCCCGCAGCGGCCATGGACTACGCGCGCCGCCTCAAGCCGCTGCGCGAACGTTTCGCCGACACGCTGGAGGTGGTGATGCGCGTGTACTTCGAGAAGCCGCGCACCACGGTGGGCTGGAAGGGGCTGATCAACGATCCCTACCTCGACGAGAGCTTCCGCATCGACGAAGGGCTGCGCATCGCGCGCCAGCTGCTGCTCGACATCAACCGGCTCGGACTGCCGGCCGGCAGCGAGTTCCTCGACGTGATCAGCCCGCAGTACATCGGCGACCTGATCAGCTGGGGGGCGATCGGCGCGCGCACCACCGAAAGCCAGGTGCATCGCGAGCTGGCCAGCGGGCTGTCGGCGCCGATCGGCTTCAAGAACGGCACCGACGGCAACATCAAGATCGCGACCGACGCGATCCAGGCCGCGATGCGCGCGCATCACTTCCTGTCGGTGCACAAGAACGGCCAGGTGGCGATCGTGCAGACCAAGGGCAACAAGGACTGCCACGTGATCCTGCGCGGGGGCAAGGCGCCGAACCACGACGCCGGGCACGTCGCCGCGGCGTGCCGGGAGATCGAGGCCGCCAAGCTGCCGTGCCGGCTGATGATCGACTGCAGCCACGCGAACAGCGCCAAGCAGCACCGCCGCCAAGTCGACGTGGCGCGCGACATCGCGCAGCAGGTGGCCGCAGGCAGCCACTGCATCTTCGGCGCGATGGTCGAGAGCCACCTGCACGAGGGCAGCCAGAAGTTCACCGCCGGCAAGGACGACCCGGCACAACTCGAGTACGGCAAGAGCATCACCGACGCCTGCCTGGGCTGGGAGCAGTCGGTCGAGGTGCTGGAGATCCTGGCCGGCGCGGTGCAGGCGCGTCGCGGCTGACGCCGCGCTACGATGCGGGCCTGCCGAACCGACGCCCACGGAGCCCCCGATGCGCAGCCGCGTGCTCGTCCGCTTCTCTGAACGCGAGGAATTCGACGTCGCCCTCGACGGCGTCGAGCCGATGGCGCCGCAGGCCGCGCGCGCCTGGCTCGACGCGCAGTTCGAGAGCAACGGCTGCACGCTGCAGCAGGCCAGCGGCAAGGTGCTCAGCGCCGACAAGCTGCTCGCCATCGCCGCGGCAGTCGGCCCGCGCGGCTTCGCCGACGCCGCGTACGCGCGCGACTACGCGCGTGCCGCTGCCGCCGCGCTCGACCGCGCGACCATCGTCGTCGACGTGGACACGATGACCACCGGGTACTGAGCGCCGCCGGGTCCGAGGTGCACCCGGCCCGCCCCCCGAGCGGGTCGCGTGGCCCTCCGATGCCCGTGAGCTACGCGGAATCGGCCCCGGCGACAAGCGCGGCCACCGCCTCGCCGATCGCCAGCGACGCGGTGAGCCCGGGCGACTCGATGCCGAACAGCTGCACGACGCCGCCGCAGCCGTGTTGCGCCGGACCGTCGATGCGGAAGTCCGCCGCCGGCTCGCCGGGGCCCGAGAGCTTCGGCCGGATGCCGCTGTACGCCGGCAACAGCGCACCGTCGGGCAGCGCCGGCCAGTAGCGGCGCACTGCGGCGGCGAAGGCCGGGGCACGCGACGCGTCGACGCGGAAGTCGAACCCGCGGTCGTCGACGCTGCCGTCGACGTCGAGCCACTCGACGTCGGGGCCGAAGCGCGCCTGGCCACCCAGGTCCAGCGTCAGGTGCACGCCCAAGCCGCCGTCGGCGGGCACCGGGTAGATCAGTCGCGTGAACGGGCTTCGCACCGCCGCCGAGAAGTAGTGCCCCTTGGCCAGTCGGCGCGGCGGGATCGCCGCGGCAGGGAACCCCTCGACGGCCGCGGCCACCGCCTGTGCGCCGAGGCCGGCAGCGTTGACGAGCCAGCGCGCGTCGAACACCGCGTCGTCGGCCGACCCGTCCTCCGCCGCGACGCGCACGCGCCACAGCCCGCCGACGCGCTGCGCCGCCACGAAGCGGCTGCGCAGCGCCAGCACCGCGCCGCCGGCTTCGGCGTCGCCGAGCAGCGACAGCATCAGCGCATGGCTGTCGACGATGCCGCTCGACGGCGACCACAGCGCACCGGCGCACGCCAGCGCGGGTTCGAGCCGGCGCGCCGCGTCGGCGTCGAGCAGCTGCAGGTCGTCGACTCCCACGGCCTGCGCCTGCGCCTGCAACGCCAGCAGCCTGCCGTGCTCTGCGTCGTCGTGCGCCACGACCAGCTTGCCGCAGCGGCGGTGCGCGATGCCACGCTCGCCGCAGTAGGCGTAGAGCATCTGCTTGCCACGCACGCACAGCCGCCCCTTCAGGCTGCCGGGCGGGTAGTACAGCCCCGCGTGGATCACTTCGCTGTTGCGAGCCGACACGCCGGTGCCGATGCCGGCATCGCGCTCGACGATCCACACGTCCAGGCCGTTGCGCGCCAGGGCGCGCGCCGCCGCCAGCCCGACGACCCCGGCGCCGACGACCAGCGCATCAATGCGCTCCACGTCCATCGCGAACCCGGGCCCGGCTCAGCCGTCGGAGCGCGCCAGCTTCTCGCTGCGCCAGTAGACGTCGTCGCCGCCGAGCCCGTCGAGATTGGCGCGGTTGAGCACGCGAGCGAGCACGAACAGCAGGTCGCTGAGCCGGTTCAGGTACTGGCGCGGCGCGTCGTTGACCGTCTCGTGTGCCGACAGCGCGACGACGCCGCGCTCGGCGCGCCGTGCCACCGTGCGCGCGACGTGCGCCTGCGCCGCGCTGCGCGTGCCGCCGGGCAGGATGAACTCCTTCAGCCGCGGCAGCTGCGCGTTGTGCTGCGCCAGCGCCTGGTCGAGCCGCGCGACGGCCTCGGGCTTGAGCAGCGTGTAGCCCGGGATCGACAGCTCGCCGCCGAGGTTGAACAGCTCGTGCTGCACCGCGACCAGCAGCTCGCGCACGTCGGCGGGCAGCGGCTCGCACAGCAGCACGCCGATCGACGAGTTGAGCTCGTCGACCTCGCCCATCGCATGCACGCGCAGCGCGTCCTTGCGGGTGCGCGTGCCGTCGCCCAGGCCGGTGGTGCCGTCGTCGCCGGTGCGCGTGGCGATCTGCGTCAGTCGGTTGGCCATGAAGCGATGCTAGCAGTGCGCCGGCGGCGCGCTGCCTAGAATGGATCGACGACCCGCGCGACCCGTGCGGCGACGCCAGGAGTGCCGTGATGAATGCCCCGGTCAACGACGCGCTGCAGTCCGCCGGACGCCGGCCGCCGCCGGCGCCGATGCTCGACGCGTTGCGCGCGCGCTTCGGTGACCGCTGCTCGACCGCCGCCGCGGTGCGCGAGCAGCATGGCCGCGACGAGAGCCCGTTTCCGGTGACACCGCCCGACGTCGTCGTCTTCTGCGAGACCACCGACGAGGTCGCCGAGGTCGTGCGCCTCGCTGCCGCACACGCGGTGCCGGTGATCCCGTACGGCACCGGCTCGTCGCTCGAAGGCCACCTGCTCGCGGTGCAGGGCGGCGTGAGCGTCGACGTCTCCGGCATGACGCAGATCGTGCGCCTCAACCCCGAAGACCTGACCGTCACCGTGCAGGCCGGCGTGACGCGCGAGCAGCTGAACCGCGAGATCAAGGACACGGGGCTGTTCTTCCCGATCGACCCCGGGGCGAACGCGAGCCTCGGCGGCATGGCGGCCACCCGCGCCAGCGGCACGAACGCGGTGCGCTACGGGACGATGCGCGAGAACGTGCTGGGCCTCACCGTCGTCACTGCCTCGGGCGAGGTGATCCGCACCGGCACGCGGGCGAAGAAGTCTTCGGCCGGCTACGACCTGACCCGGCTGTTCGTCGGCAGCGAAGGCACGCTCGGCGTGATCACCGAGGTCACGCTGAAGCTGTATCCGTTGCCCGAGGCGGTGAGTGCGGCGATCTGCCACTTCCCGACCATCGCCGGCGCGGTCAACGCGACGATCCAGGTCATCCAGATGGGCGTGCCGATCGCGCGCTGCGAGCTGCTCGACGTCAACGCGGTGCGCATGGTCAACGCGCAGAGCAGGCTGGGGTTGCGCGAGTCGCCGATGCTGCTGATGGAGTTCCACGGCAGCGAAGCGTCGGTCAAGGAGCAGGCCGAGACCGTGCAGGCCATCGCCTCCGAACTCGGCGGCGAGGACTTCGAGTGGGCGAGCACACCCGAGGAGCGCACGCGCCTGTGGACAGCGCGCCACAAGGCCTACTTCGCGGGCATGCAGGCCCACCCCGGCTGCCGCAGCGTGACCACCGACACCTGCGTTCCGATCTCGAGGCTGGCCGAGATCATCGGTTCGAGTGTCGCCGACGCCGACTCGACCGGGTTGCCGTACTACATCGTCGGCCATGTCGGCGACGGCAACTTCCACCTCGCCTACCTCGTCAAGGACGGCGACGCCGAGCAGCGCGCGAAGGCCGAATCGATGAGCCATCGCATGGTGCAGCGCGCGATCGCGCTCGAGGGCACCTGCACCGGCGAACACGGCATCGGGCTGCACAAGATGGGCTTCCTCGTCGACGAGGCCGGCGCCGGAACGGTCGAGCTGATGCGCCAGGTCAAACGTGCGCTCGATCCGAGGAACATCATGAATCCGGGCAAGATCTTTACCCCGTGACCCGGCCTCGGCCGGGCCGTGACGCGACAGTGGTACCGTCGGGGTCGGGGTGTCAGCGAAAGGGAAGCCGGGAGTGGATGCCAAGACGACGCAGGGTGCATCGTTCGACGCGCGCTCGCGCGTGACGCGCCGCATGCTGGCGCGCTTGTGGTCTGACCCACGCAGCGGCAAGGTGCGGCGCCACCTGCAGGCCGCAGCCGGCGCCTTCGTCTGGCACGCGGTGGCGCGACGCGGCATGGTCGGTGCGGTGGCGCCGTCGTCGGCGCGGCTCGCCCGCGCCATGGCCGTGGCCGCCGAAGGGGCCGAGCGCGTGGTCGAGCTCGGCGCGGGCACCGGCGCGGTCACCGCGGCGCTGCTCGAGCGGCACGCCGCCGGCGCGCTCACCGCGGTCGAGATCGACCCGCACTGGGCCGCCGCGCTGGCGCGGCGCTTCCCGGATGTCGACGTGCGCTGCGCGCCGGCCGACGAGGTGCTGCAGCGGCTGGCGGCGACCGGCGAGGCCGTGGTGCTGGTGTCGTCGCTGCCGTTCCGATCGCTGCCGCCTTACTGGCACGCGCGCACGCGTGCGGCGATCGAGGGTTTCCTGCTCGCCGACCCGCGCCGGCGCCTGGTGCAGTACACGTATCAGCCGCGCGCGCCGTTCGAGACCGACGGCGCGACACCGCTGCAGTGGCGATGCCGGCGCACGATCTGGCACAACCTGCCGCCGGCGTGGATCTGGGAGCTGCACGCCGCCGACGCCTGCGGGCGCTGAGGCCCGCAGCCCCGCCCGCGCGCGCCGCGTTTCATGCCGCCGGCGGCGCCACCGTCCAGCGCTTGGTCACGTCGCCGCGGCCGTTGACGCTCTCGAGCAGCACCGGGAAGCCCCACAGCCGCGCGACGTGCTTGAGCACCTCGTGCGCCGTGTCGGCCAGCGGGCGGTCGTTGTGCTGCTGGTGGCGCAGCGTCAGCCCGCGGTCGCCGCGCAGGTTGACGTTCCACACCTGGATGTTCGGTTCGCGCGAGCCGAGGTCGTACTGGCGCGACAGCATCTCGCGCACGCGGCGGTAGCCCGCCTCGTCGTGGATCGCGCTGACCTCGAGCTCGGGCTCGTCCTCGTCGTCGGTGATCGCGAACAGGCGGAAGTCGCGCATCAGCTTGGGGCTGAGGTACTGGCCGACGAAGCTCTCGTC
>CAZUBF010000126.1:0-296 GCA_964618555.1 uncultured Azohydromonas sp. | reverse complement strand
CGCGTGGTCGAGCGTCGGCAACCAGGGCTTTCCGGCGGCGTCGGGAAACCAGTGGCGGTCCTCGTCGGTGGGCGCCTCGCAGATGCGCTTGAGGTCGGTGTACATCGCGAAGCCCAGCGCGTACGGGTTGAGTCCCGAGTAGGCGCGGTGACCCACCGGCGGCTGGTAGATCACGTTGGTGTGCGACTTCAGCCACTCGATCATCACGCCGTCGGTCAGAAAGCCGTCGTCGTACATCGTGTTCAGCAGCTTGTAGTGCCAGAACGTGGCCCAGCCTTCGTTCATGACCTGCGTCT
>CAZUBF010000125.1:0-10717 GCA_964618555.1 uncultured Azohydromonas sp. | reverse complement strand
TTGCCGGCGTTGCCGGCTCCGTGCCCACGAGGCGTCGAGGAAAGCGGCGAACGCTTTAGCGGTATTTCGGGCCACCGCATCCCGGCGCGCCCATCGCCCCGCAAGTTGTCCTTTAACTCGGCGATGCGTCGATTATAAAAAAATGCTCGTCCTGCTTCGCTGGCTGTCCCGCTGGCCGTTGCGGACTCTGCACGCGGCAGGCGCCTTGCTGGGCTGGATCGCGTACTGCAGTTCGCGCCGCTACCGCCGCCGCCTGGCGGACAACACGCGTCTCGCCGGGCTGGACGCTGCGCAGCGGCGCGCCGCGGTGGCCGAGGCCGGCAAGCTGGTGGCCGAGATTCCGTGGCTGTTCCTGGGCGCCGCCGCGCGTCCGATCTCCCGCCACGTGCGCTGGGACGGCGACGCATTGGTCGACGAGACGCTGGCGGGCGGGCGGGGGCTGGTGCTGCTGACGCCGCACCTCGGCAGCTTCGAGGTCTGCGCGCAGGCCTACGCCGAGCGCTGGGGCGAAGCGCACCCGATGACCGCGCTGTACCGCCCGGCGCGGCAGGAGTGGCTGCGCGAGTTCGAGGCCGAGGCGCGACGCCGCCCGGGGCTGGACACCGCGCCGACGACGCTGGCCGGTGTGCGCCAGATGCTGCGCGCGCTCAAGCGCGGCGATGCCGTCGGTCTGCTGCCCGACCAGGTGCCGCCCGAAGGGCAGGGCGTGTGGGCGCCGTTCTACGGCCGAGAGGCGTACACGATGACGCTGGCTGCGCGCCTGGCGCACACCGGCGCGCCGTGGTTGCTGATGTGGGCCGAGAGGCTGCCGCGCGGCGCCGGCTGGCGCGTGTGCGTGCGCGCGCCGGTGCAGCCGCTTCCCGACGACGACGTGGCGGCGGCGACGGCGGTCAACGCCGAGATGCAGCGCGTCATCGGCCACTGCCCGACGCAGTACCTGTGGGGCTATCACCGCTACCGGCAACCCCGCCCGGTCGCCGGCGCCTGAGCACCGATGTCGGCCTTCGGCACGCACCTGCTGCTGGCGCTGCTGCGCGCCTTCTCGCACCTGCCGCTGGCGGTGCAGTCGGCGCTCGGTCGCGCGCTGGGTGCGCTGCTGTACCGGCTGGCGCGATCGCGCCGGCGCATCGCGCTGCGCAACGTCGAACTGTGCCTGCCCGAGCTGTCGCCGCGCGAGCGCCGAGCGCTGGTGCGCGAGCACTTCGGCTGGCTCGTGCGCAGCATCCTCGAGCGCGGGTTGCTGTGGTACGCCAGCCCCGCGCGGCTCAGGCGCCTCATCCACGTCGAAGGCGACGTCGGCCTGGCCGAGCGCAGCGAGCGACCGGTGATGTGGCTGGTGCCGCACTTCGTCGCGCTCGACGTTGCCGGCCAGGCCACGCAGCTGTTCCAGTCGCGGCTGGTGGGATCGATCTACCAGGTGCAGAGCAACCCGGTGTTCGACGCGGCGATGCGCCGCGGACGGCTGCGCTTCGGCAAGGGCGAGATCTTCCCGCGCAGCGAGCGCGCGCTGCCGCTGGTGCGCGCGATCCGGCGCGGCCATGCGTTCTTCAACCTGCCCGACATGGACTTCGGCACGAAGGACGCGGCCTTCGTGCCGTTCTTCGGCGTCGACGCGTCGACGCTGCTGGCCCCGTCGAGGATGGCCCGCTCGCTGGGCATGGTCGTGCAGCCCGTGGTCGCCGAGATGCGCCCGGGCGGCGAGGGTTACGTGGTGCGTTTCCTCGAGCCCTGGACCGACTGGCCCAGCGACGACCCGCTGGCCGACGCGCGGCGCATGAACGCGTGGATCGAAGGCCAGATCCGCCTCCTGCCGGCGCAGTACCTGTGGGTGCACAAGCGCTTCAAGACGCGCCCGCCGGGGCAGCCGTCGCTGTACTGAACGCTTGCCGCTGCGGCCAGCGCCGATAATCCACGCCATGCGGCTGCGGTTCACGAAGATGCAAGGTGCGGGCAACGACTTCGTCGTGCTCGACGCCACGCGTGCGCCGCTGCCGTTGTCGCGCGAGCAGCTGCGGCGCCTGGGCGACCGGCGCTTCGGCGTCGGCGCCGACCAGATCCTCGTCGTCGAGGGCAGCGCCACGCCGGGCGTCGACTTCCGCTACCGCATCTTCAACGGCGCCAGCGGCGACGAGGTCGAGCAGTGCGGCAACGGCGCGCGCTGCTTCGTGCGCTACGTCGTCGACCACCGGCTGTCGGACAAGACCACGCTGCAGGTCGAGACCGTGAACAACCGCCTCGAGCTGCACCTGGGCAGCGACGGCCGCGTCACGGTGGACATGAACCGCCCACGCTTCGAGCCGCGCGAGCTGCCGTTCGACGTCGCCGGCCTCGTGCCGCGCGAGGTCCGCGGCTTCGCGCTGTGGCCGCTCGACGTCGACGGCACGCGCATCGAGGTGGCCGTGCTGTCGATGGGCAACCCGCACGCGGTGTTGCGCGTCGACGACGTCGACGCCGCGCCGGTGACCACGCTGGGCCCGCGCATCGAGCGCCACCCGCGCTTCGCCCGGGGCGTCAACGTCGGCTTCGTGCAGGTGCTGTCGCGCGATCGCGTGCGCTTGCGCGTGTGGGAGCGCGACGCCGGCGAGACGCTCGCCTGCGGCACCGGGGCCTGCGCCGCGGTGGTCGCCGGCATCCGCCTGGGTTGGCTCGACGCGCGCGTCGACGTCGACACGCGCGGCGGGCGGCTGACCATCGAGTGGGCCGGCGCGCAGGGCGGCGGCTGGGCCCCGGTGCTGATGACCGGGCCGGCCGAGACCGTGTTCGAAGGCGAGATCGAACTGTGACCACCTTTGTGGCGACGAGGAGTCCAACCCCGTGAGCATCGGCGTGCAAGGCATCACCGAAGACGACATCGCGAACTACCTGGCGCACACCCCCGGCTTCTTCGAGCGCCACGCCGAGTTGCTGGCGACGATCCAGCTGACCAGCCCGCACGGCCAGCGCGCCGTGTCGCTGCAGGAGCGGCAGATGGAGATGCTGCGCGAGCGCATCAAGGGGCTCGAGCTGAAGATCGTCGAGATGATCCGCAACGGGCAGGAGAACGTCGCCATCGCCGACCGCCTGCACCGCTGGACGCGCGCGATCCTGCTCACCGCCGACGCGGCGGAACTGCCCGAGGTCATCGTGCGCGAGCTGAAGCACGAGTTCCTGATTCCGCAGGCTGCGCTGCGCGTGTGGGGCGTGGTCGACGCGTGGCGCCACCTGCCGTTCGCGCAGGGCGTCAGTGACGACGTCAGGAGCTTCACCGCCAGCCTCGGGCTGCCGTACTGCGGGCTGAACTCGGGCTTCGAGGCGGCGCAGTGGCTCGACGACGCGCACACCGTCACCTCGATCGCGCTGGTGCCGTTGCGCCACGGCGGGGTCGAGGCCGGGCGCGGCGCCATCGGCCTGCTGGTGCTCGGCTCGCCCGACCCGACGCGCTACAGCTCCGACATGGGCACCGAGTTCCTGCTGCGCGTCGGCGAGATCGCCAGCGCCGCGCTGTCGCGGCTGGCCCAGCCCTGAGCGCCGCGCCGCGCGCGGCCGTGCCGATGGGCCACGACGCGTCGCCCCCCGCGCTGCCCGACGAGGTGCAGGGCTGGCTGCGACACCTCGAGGTCGAGCGCCGGCTCGCGGCACGCACGGTCGCGATGTACCGCGACGCGCTGCGGCGCTTGGCGCGCTTCGCTGCCGACGCCAGGGTCGACTGGACCGCCGTGCAACCGCACCACGTGCGGCGCTGGGTGGGCCAGATGCACGCGCAGGCGCTGGCGCCGCGCAGCATCGCGATCGTGCTGGCGGGCTGGCGCGGGCTGTACCGCTGGTGGGGGCTGCGCGGGCGCGTGGCGCTGAACCCGGTCGACGGCGTGCGCGCGCCGCGCAACACCAAGCCGCTGCCGAAAGCGCTCGCCGTCGACCAGGCGGTGGCGCTGGCGGAACACGAGGCCGGTGGCGACCCGGTGCTGCAAGCGCGCGACCACTGCATCGTCGAGCTGCTGTACGGCTGCGGGCTGCGCGTGGGCGAGCTGGTCGGGCTCGACGTCGCCGCGGCGGCCGCCGCGTCGGGCTGGGTCGACCTGGCCGACGCCAGCGTGCACGTGCTGGGCAAGGGCGGCAAGCGCCGCAGCGTGCCGGTCGGTGCCGCGGCCAGGCAGGCGCTGCAGCGCTGGTTGGCCGCGCGCGGCGTGCTGCTGCGCCCGCCCGGCACCGAGCCGGCGCTGCTGCTCAGCCGCCGCGGCACGCGGCTGACGCCGAGTCAGGTCCGATCGAGGCTGGCGCGGCTGGCCCGCGACGCCGGGCTGCCGACGCACGTGCACCCGCACATGCTGCGCCACAGCTTCGCGTCGCACCTGCTGCAGTCCAGCGGCGACCTGCGCGCGGTGCAGGAACTGCTGGGCCACGCGAACATCCAGACCACGCAGGTCTACACGCGGCTGGACTTCCAGCACCTGGCCAAGATCTACGACGCAGCGCATCCGCGGGCCAAGCGGCGCGGCTGACCCGGGCGGGGCTCAGAGCCCACCAGCGTCGCCAGCCAGGCGCCGGCTTCGCGAAACGGCTGCGGTGAGCGTTCGATGCGGCAGCGCACGTAGGCGCCTTCGATCGCGGTGAGCACCAGGCCGGCGAAGGCGCGCGTTCGCGCTGCGGTGCCGAGGTCGACGTGCGCGGCGATCTCGGCCTGCCAGTCGCGCAGCGCCGCGGCGAGCACCTCGCGCACCGGCTCGATGTCGTCGCCGAGGTCGAGGCCCACGGCGCCCACCGCGCAGCCGCGACGGTGGTCGGCCGCGGCCACGCGCCGCGCGAAGGCGTCGAACAGCGCGCGCACCTTGTCGGGCGGCGGGCCCGGCACGGCCAGCGCCTGCCCGATGAAGGCCCGCACGCGCGGCGCGTACAGCGCGAGCGCCTCGGTGGCGAGCTGCAGCTTGCCGCCGGGGAAGAAGTGGTAGACCGACCCCTTGGGCGCACCACTGGCGCGCACGATGTCGTTGATGCCCGCACCGGACAGGCCGAAGCCGCGCATCAGGTCGATCGTCGTCTCGAGCATGCGTTCGCGGCTGCCCGGCGGCGACGGCGCCGCGGCCCGCGCACGGCGGGGCATCGATGAGCTGCGGGAAGCGGTGGTGCGCTGGGTCATCTCGGGGCCCCGGTGCCGGCGTGGTGCGCCGCGTTGACAGTGGCAGTAGACCAGTCTATATATTCTGCACTCGATCGAGGAGCCGCGATGCACACCGCCACCGCCCTGTCCCCCGCGCCCGACGCCGCGCCGCCGTCGGTCGACCCGACCGAGTGGCAGCTGCGCGTCGACCTGGCCGCGTGTTACCGGCTGGTGGCGCTGTACGGCTGGGACGACCTGGTGTTCACGCACATCTCGGCGCGCGTGCCCGGGCCCGAGCACCACTTCCTGATCAACCCGTACGGCTGGATGTTCGGCGAGATCACGGCGTCGAGCCTGGTCAAGGTCGACCTGCGCGGGCGCAAGGTCGACGACAGCCCCCACGAGGTCAACCCGGCGGGCTTCACGATCCACAGCGCGGTGCATGCGGCGCGCGACGACGCGCAGTGCGTGCTGCACGTGCACAGCGTCAACGGCGTCGCGGTGGCGGCGCAGGACGAGGGGCTCCTGCCGCTGTCGCAGCACTCGATCTTCGTGCTGTCGTCGCTGGGTTACCACGACTACGAGGGCGTCGCGCTCGAGGCCGACGAGAAGCCGCGGCTGGTGCGCGACCTGGGCAGCCACCGCTTCCTGATGCTGCGCAACCACGGGTTGCTCACCGTCGGACGTTCGGTCGCCGAGGCCTTCGTGGCGATGTACTTCTTCGAGACCAGCTGCGCCATCCAGCTGCGCGCACAAGCCGGCGGCGGCCGGCTGCGCCGCATCGCGCCGGCCATCGTCGACGGTGCGCAGGACCAGTGGCAGCGCGTCACGCACGGCGCCGGCGGTGCGCTGGCCTGGCCGGCGCTGCGACGCCGACTCGACGCGATCGACCCCGGCTACCGCCGCTGACCCCGGCGCCGCGGCCCGCGACAATGCGGGCATGAAGACCATTCGCCTGCTCGAGGGCAAGGAACGTTCGCTGCTGCGCCGCCACCCGTGGGTGTTCCAGGGCAGCGTGGCCAAGGGCCGCGCCGACGCCGGCGAGACGGTGCGCGTCGAGGCGCACGACGGGCGTTTCCTGGCCTGGGGCGCGTACAGCCCGACGAGCACGATCCGCGTGCGCGCGTGGAGCTTCGACGAGGCCGAGCGCATCGACGCCGACTTCTTCGCGCGCCGCGTCGCCGCCGCCGTCGCGTTGCGCACGCGGCTGCCGATCACCAGCGACGGCGTGCGGCTGGTGCACGGCGAGGCCGATGGCCTGCCCGGGCTGATCGTCGACCGCTACGCCGATACGTTGTCCGCGCAGTTCCTGTCGGCCGGCGCCGAGCGCTGGAAGGCGACGCTCGCCGACCTGCTGCCCGAGGCCGCGGCGAGCGCGCGGCTGTACGAACGCTCGGACTCGGGCGTGCGCGCGCTCGAGGGGCTCGCGCCGGTCAAGGGCTGGCTGCGCGGCGAGGGCGCCACCGACGTGACGATCTCGGAACACGGCTGGCGCCTGAGCGTCGACGTCGACGTCGGCCACAAGACCGGCTTCTACCTGGACCAGCGCGACAACCGCGCACGTTTTGCCGAGCTCGTGCGCCACTTCGGCTGCCGCAAGGTGCTCAACTGCTACTGCTATACCGGCGGATTCACGCTGGCGGCGCTGGCCGGCGGCGCCGAGCAGGTCACGAGCGTCGACTCGTCGGCGCCGGCGCTCGAGCGTGCACGTGCTCACGTCGCGCTCAACGGTTTCGACGCGGCGCGCGCGCGCTGGCTCGACGCCGACGTGAACGCCACGCTGCGCGAGTTGCTCAAATCCGGCGAGCGTTTCGACGCCATCGTGCTCGACCCGCCGAAGTTCGCGCCCACCGCCGCGCATGCCGCCCGCGCCGCGCGCGCCTACAAGGACATCAACCGCCTTGCGCTGAAGCTGCTCGCCCCCGGTGGGCTGCTGCTGACGTTTTCGTGTTCGGGGGGCATCGGCGCCGAGCTGTTCCACAAGATCGTCGCCGGCGCCGGCATCGACGCCGGCGTCGACGGCGCGCTGCTGCAGCGGCTCGAGGCCGCCTGCGACCACCCGACGACGCTGGCTTTTCCCGAAGGCGAGTACTTGAAAGGGCTCGCGGTGCTGCGCGCCGCCTGACTCGGCGCGCCGCGTCAGAGGCGTGGCGGCACCACGCGCGGGTCGAACTTGGCGCGCTTGACCGCGAAGTAGGCTCTCACGTTGCGCACGTTGGCGTCCTGCGTGAACAGTCGTCGCACCAGGGCGTCGTAGGCCGGCATGTCGGGCAGCCACAGCACGAGCACGAAGTCGGGTCCGGGCGACACGCGCCAGCACTGCTGCACCGCCGCCTCGGCCACGGCGCGCGCCTCGAAGGCGTCGACGTGTTCTGCGCCCTGGCGGTCGAGCGTGACCTCGGCGACCACGCTCAGCGCCTGCGGCGCGACGGCCGGCGACACCAGCGCCACCTGTCGCTCGATCACGCCGGCGTCGACCAGTCGCTTGACGCGGCGCAGCGCGGTGGCGGCCGACACCCCGGCAGCGGCGGCGAGCTCGACGTTGCTGCGGCTCGCGTCGGTCTGGAGCAGGTCGAGCAGGCGCAGGTCGGTGTCGTCGAGCTCGATCATGGATGAATCGGTCGTGTTTCTGGTGCGGATGCACGATTATTGCAGGACCAAGTGCTGTCGTCCGATCGTTGCACGTACGCCGTTAGAAATGAACGCATTCGCCACTGCCGGTTGACTACGATCGTCGCATCGCAACAGCCGCGGGAGCGCAGCGCATGTGTGGCATCGTCGGTGGGGTGGCCGTTCAGGACGTGGTGCCGGTGCTGATCGAGGGCCTGCGCAGGCTCGAGTACCGCGGCTACGACTCGTGCGGCATCGCCGTGCAGCAGGACGGCGCACTGCGCCGCACGCGCAGCACCGCGCGCGTGGCCGACCTGGCGGCGCAGGCCGCAGCCGACGGCGTGAAGTCGGGCACCGGCATCGCGCACACGCGCTGGGCCACGCACGGCGCGCCGGTGGTGCACAACGCGCACCCGCACTTCTCGGGCGACCGCATCGCGCTGGTGCACAACGGCATCATCGAGAACCACGACGAACTGCGCGCCGAGCTGAAGGCGCGCGGCTACGAGTTCGCGAGCCAGACCGACACCGAGGTCATCGCGCACCTCGTGCACCGCCACTACGACGGCGATCTGCTCGACGCGGTGCAGCGCGCCGTGGCGCAGCTGCGCGGGGCGTTTGCCATCGCCGTGTTCTGCCGCGACGAGCCGCAGCGGGTGGTCGGCGCGCGCGAGGGCTCGCCGCTGGTGCTCGGCATCGGCGCCGACGGCGAGCACTTCGTCGCGTCCGACGCGATGGCGCTGGCCGGCGTGGCCGACCGCATCGTCTACCTCGACGAGGGCGACGTGGTCGACCTGCAGCCGGGCAAGTACTGGTTGAGCGCGCGCCAGGCCGACGGCAGCTGGCGCGCGGTGCAGCGCGAGGTGAGGCCGATGCCGGCGCACACCGCCGCCGCCGAGCTGGGCCCGTACCGCCACTACATGCAGAAGGAGATCTTCGAGCAGCCCAAGGCCATCGCCGACACGCTCGACGCCGTCGAGGGCGTGATGCCCGAGCTGTTCGGCGACGGCGCCCACGCGGCGTTCAAGCAGGTCGACCGCGTGCTGATCCTGGCCTGCGGCACCAGCTACTACGCCGGCAGCACCGCGAAGTACTGGCTCGAGGCGATCGCCGGCATTCCGACCGCGGTGGAGATCGCCAGCGAGTACCGCTACCGCACCAGCGTGCCCGACGCACGCACGCTGGTCGTGACGATCACGCAAAGCGGCGAGACGGCCGACACGCTGGCCGCGCTGAAGCACGCGCGCTCGCTGGGCATGCCGCACACGCTGACGGTGTGCAACGTGCCCACCAGCGCGATGGTGCGCGAGTGCCGCCACGCGTTCCTCACGCGCGCCGGCGTCGAGATCGGCGTGGCGTCGACGAAGGCGTTCACGACGCAGCTCGTCGGACTGTTCCTGCTCGCACTGTCACTGGCGCAGGTGCGAGGGCGCCTGACCGAGGCGCAGGAGCACGCGCACCTGCAGGCGCTGCGCCACCTACCGCTGGCGGTGCAGGCGGTGCTGGCGCTCGAGCCGCAGGTGATGGCCTGGGCCGACGACTTCACGCGCAAGGAGCACGCGCTGTTCCTGGGCCGCGGGCTGCACTACCCGGTGGCGCTCGAGGGCGCGCTGAAGCTCAAGGAGATCAGCTACATCCACGCCGAGGCCTACCCCGCGGGTGAACTGAAGCACGGGCCGCTCGCGCTGGTCACCGCCGAGATGCCGGTGGTCACGGTGGCGCCGAACGACGAGCTGCTCGAGAAGCTGAAGAGCAACATGCAGGAGGTGCGCGCACGCGGCGGCCAGCTGTACGTGCTGGCCGACGCCGACAGCCGCATCGAGAGCGACGAGGGCGTGCACGTGATCCGCATGCCCGAGCACTACGGGCCGCTGAGCCCGATCCTGCACGTCGTGCCGCTGCAGCTGCTGGCCTACCACACGGCGGTGGCGCGAGGCACCGACGTCGACAAGCCGAGGAACCTGGCGAAGTCGGTGACGGTGGAGTGACGGCGGCGCGGTCGACGCCGCGTTGGTCGCTCAGAACAAAGTTGCTAACTGACCAACAAAGTTGCTGGACGCCCGCGTGGGCGCACAGGCATTCGCGGCCGTTTCCCGCGCCTCGTTCAGCAGCCGCCGGCCTTGCGGGCGCAGCGTGACCTGGCGCTTGCCGTGGCCATCTGCAACGCGCTCCACAAGCCCGGTCTTCTCCAGCGGCAGCAGCCGCAGCAGCAAGTGCGACGCCGGCAGGCACAAGGTGCGCGCGAGCGCCTTCGCGGGCGCGGAGCCGCCGGCGCCATCCAGCACCGTCAGCAGCACGAAATCGCCCCACGACAGGCCGTGATGCGTGCCGAGTTCTTCGTCGAGCCTGAACGCCATCGCCGCGTGCTCCAGGTGCCGGTGCACACAGGCTTGCAGGGCCTCTTCGCTCATGGCGTGAGGCCTTGCAGTTCGCGGTGGATCTGCTCCAGCGCCTTCAGTTCGCTGGCGTAGTCGAAGCCTGCATCCTCGCGTTCCTTCACGAGTTCCAGCACTTCGAAGGCGAGCCCCTCGACCCCGCCGCGATGCCACGCGGCCTGCAGCACGCGGTCCGCATGCTTGCCCATGCCCAGCTCAAAGCGAGCGCGGTTCAGCGCCGCGTGCACGTTGCGGCTCGCGCCGAGCAGCAGGTGACCGCTCGCGCGGTCGCGAATGGCGTAGATGCCCATCGGCGGGAATGCATCACGCGCTTGGCGCGCGGCCACCCGCCGCGCCGAGCGCGACGCCCGGTTGGCGGAAGATTCCATCCTCTTTCTCCTTGTGACGTTGATAGAAGCCGTGCAGCACCAGTCTGGCCAGTAACGCGGCAGGGCAGGCCCGGAACACGCCTGCCAGGCCGAGACTTCCGCTTGTCGGGACGAGACGGCGGAGCCGAACGGTCACCCCCGGCTCAGGCGCCAGCGGCGCAGCAGCAGCGCGTTGCTGACCACGCTGACGCTGCTGAAGGCCATGGCGGCGCCCGCCAGCATCGGGTTGAGCAGGCCGAAGGCCGCCAGCGGGATGCCCACCACGTTGT
>CAZUBF010000124.1:0-11075 GCA_964618555.1 uncultured Azohydromonas sp. | reverse complement strand
CTGCACCCAGGTGGTCGCGGTCATGCCGCCGAACAGCACGTAGACCATCATCAGCGCGCCGACGATGACCACCGCGATCCAGTACTCGAGCCCGAACAGCAGCTTGATGAGCTGCCCCGCGCCGACCATCTGAGCGATCAGGTAGAACGCCACCACCACCAGCGTGCCGCTGGCGGCGAACACGCGCACCGGCGTCTGCCCGAAGCGGAACGCCGCCACGTCGGCGAACGTGAACTTGCCCAGGTTGCGCAGGCGCTCGGCGAGCAGGAAGGTGACCACCGGCCAGCCGACGAGGAAGCCGATCGAGTAGATCAGCCCGTCGAAGCCGCTGACCATCACCGCCGCCGAGATGCCGAGGAACGACGCCGCCGACATGTAGTCGCCGGCGATCGCCAGGCCGTTCTGGAACCCGGTGATGCCGCCGCCGGCGGTGTAGAAGTCGGCCGCGCTCTTCGTGCGCCCCGCGGCCCACTTGGTGATCCACAGCGTGAAGGCGACGAACACCGCGAACATCGAGATCGCGGTCCAGTTCGTGGCCTGCTTCTGCGCCTGGCCGAGGTCGGCGCCGGCGGCCAGCGCGCCGGCGCAGGCGGCGACCAGCGCCGCGGCGAGCAGGGCTTGACGCGCGATCATGACTGCACCGCCTTCTTCACCGACTGCGCCAGCGTGTCGTACTCGCGGTTCGCGCGGCGCACGTAGACCACCGTGATGATCACGGTGAACAGGATCACGCCCAGCCCCAGCGGCATGCCCAGCGTCGTCACGCCCTGGCCCAGGCGCGTGGCCAGCAGCGGCTTGTCGAAGGCGACGAGCAGGATGAAGCCGTAGTAGACGACCAGCATCGCGATCGTCAGCCGCCAGCCGAAGCGCGATCGCGCGCGCTTGAGTTCGAGATAACGCGGATCGCTGGCGATCCGGGTCACGAGTGCGTCGTCCATCGGTGAACCTCCTGAATGGGACTGCGGCGCACGCTGCGCCGATGCGGCATCATCGGATCGCGCTCTGACCACCCTCTGACGCCAGGCCAACGCAAGCTGACAGCCCCGGGGACCGCACACGATGAACGAGGACCTTCGCCGCTACCGCGCCGCGCGCGACTTCCTGCTCGCGCACCGCAGCGACCACGCCGCCGCGATGGCCGGTTTCCGCTGGCCGAAGCTCGCGCGGTTCAACTGGGCGCTCGACCACTTCGACGCGCTCGCGCGCGACAACCCCGCGCCGGCGCTTTGGATCGTCGGCGACGACGGCGGCGAGGCGAAGCTGTCGTTCGCCGAGCTCGCGACGCGGTCGAACCGCGTCGCCAACTGGCTCGAGTCGCTGGGCGTCGCGCGCGGCGAACGCGTGCTGCTGATGCTCGGCAACGAAGTGCCGCTGTGGGAACTGATGCTCGCCTGCATCAAGATCGGCGCGGTGATGATCCCGGCGACCGCGATGCTCAGCCGCGACGACCTGGTCGACCGCTTCGCGCGCGGCCAGGTGCGCGCGGTCGTCACCGGCACCGCGAACGCGTCCAGGTTCGACGGCCTCGACGCGCACGCGCCGGGGCCGGTGGTGCGCATCGCCGTCGGTGGCGCGTCGGGCTGGCACGACTACGCCGACGCCGACGCGGCGAGCGACGTCTACACGCCCCGGCGCGCCACCGACCCCGACGAGCCGCTGCTGCTGTACTTCACGTCGGGCACCACGAGCCGACCCAAGCTGGTGCTGCACACGCACCAGAGCTACCCGGTCGGACACCTGAGCACGATGTACTGGATCGGCCTGCAGCCGGGCGACGTGCACTGGAACATCTCGTCGCCGGGATGGGCCAAACACGCGTGGAGCTGCTTCTTCGCGCCGTGGATCGCCGGTGCCTGCGTCTTCATCCTCAACACCGCACGCTTCGACGCGCAGCGCGTGCTGGGCACGCTGCGCGAGCGCCAGGTGAGCACGCTGTGCGCGCCGCCCACGGTGTGGCGCATGCTGATCCAGGAGCGGCTGGGCGAGCGCCCGCCGGGGCTGCGCGAACTGGTGTCGGCCGGCGAGCCGCTCAACCCCGAGGTCATCGAGCAGGTGCGCGCCGCGTGGGGCCTGACGATCCGCGACGGCTTCGGCCAGACCGAGACCACCGCGCAGGTCGGCAACCCGCCGGGGCAGCCGATCAAGTTCGGCTCGATGGGCCGACCGCTTCCCGGCTACCACGTCGTGCTGCTCGACCCCGACGATCGCGCCGCCGACGAGGGCGAGCTGTCGCTCACGCTCGCCGACGCCGACCTCGGCCGCCCGACCGGGCTGATGGCGGGCTACGCCGATTCCGCCGAGAGGACCACCGAGGTGATGCGTGGCGGCCACTACCGCACCGGCGACGTCGCGCAGCGCGACGCCGACGGCTTCATCACCTACGTCGGCCGCGCCGACGACGTGTTCAAGGCCAGCGACTACCGCATCAGCCCGTTCGAGCTCGAGAGCGTGCTGATCGAGCACCCGGCCGTCGCCGAGGCCGCCGTCGTGCCGTCGCCCGACGCGCTCAAGCTCGCGGTGCCCAAGGCCTACGTCGTGCTCGCGCCGGGTCATGCGCGCGACGCCGACACCGCGCGCAGCATCCTCGCGTTCTGCCGCGACAGGCTCGCCGCGTACAAGCGCATCCGCCGCCTCGAGTTCGCCGACCTGCCGAAGACGATCAGCGGCAAGATCCGCCGCGTCGAGCTGCGCCAGCGCGAGGCGCAGCGCGCGATGCCGCCGCAGCCCGGCGACGACGAGTTCTTCGACGACCTGCTGCGCGGCTAGGCGCTACGACCGCGCCACGCCCGGTCGCGGCCGCCCCGCGTCGTCCCAGGCGGGGCCGTCGAACCAGGGGTCGCCACGCAGCGCGGCGGCGACCATCGGCAGCGCGTCGAGACCCCAGAACAGCCGGCCGTCGAGTTCGACCGTCGGCACGCCGAACACGCCGCGTGCGATGGCCTCGGCGGTCGCGTCCTTCAGCGCCTGCTTGACCGGCTCGCCCGCCGGGTCGCGCGGCGGCGCCACGCGCTGGCGCAGCGCAGCCAGCCGCACCGGGTCGTTGGCGTCGGCACCGTCGCCGCGCCAGACGTGGTGCAGCACCTGCTCGCAGGCGAAGCGGTTCGGGGTGCCGCCTTCGGGCGCGCTCGCCACCAGCAGCCGCAGGTGCGCCAGCGGGTTGAAGGGGTGCTGCGCCGGCGTGCTCAGCGCGATGCCCAGCTCGCGCGCGCGCCACGCGACATCGCGGAAGGTCCACGCGCGCTTCGGCTCGATCTCGGCGGGGCCCTTCTGGCCCCACCTGCCGAGCAGGCCGGCGAACAGCACCGGCCGGTACTCGACCACGTACGACAGCCCCTCGAACGCCTGCGGCAGGTGCTCGAACGCGAGGTACGCGTAAGGCGACACCGGGTCGAACCAGAAGCGCAGCCGCTTCATCGCGCCGCCGGCCTCTCGCCGAGCGCCTGGCGGCGCTGCTGCAGCCGCGCCCACACCACGCGCTTGGCGGCGTCGTCGAGCGACGACCAGGCCGCGATCTCGTCGAGCGTGCGCAGGCAGCCCTCGCACCGGCCGGTGGCCGCGTCGATGCGGCACACGTTGGTGCAGGGCGACGGCACGCCCGCGCGCGGCGCGTCGTTCATGCCTGCACGACGTCGGCCACCGGCGCACCGGTCAGCGCCTCGAGCTGCGCCGGCGTCAGCCTGAACACGCCGTTCGGATGCCCGGCGGCGGCCCAGATCTCGGCGAAGCGGAACAGCTCGCGGTCGATCAGCGTCACCGGCGACTGGGCGTGCGCCAACGGCGCGACGCCGCCGATCGAGAATCCCGTCGCCGCCTTGACGAACTCGGCGTCGGCGCGGCCCACCGCGCCCACCTGAAGCGCGACCTTCTTCTCGTCGACGCGGCGGTCGCCCGAGGCCACGACGAGCACCGCGGCGCCGTCGGCCTTGCGGCGGAAGATCACGCTCTTGGCGATCTGCCCGACGACGACGCCGAGCGCGTCGGCCGCCTCCTGCGAGGTGCGCGCGCTGGCGTCGAGCCACACCGGCGCGTGCGGGTGGCCGCGTTCGGCCAGCGCCAGCGCGACGCGGCGAAAACCCTCGGGGCGCGGCGTCGTCGCCTCGACCGGCGCTGCCGTGTCCTGCGGGTTCATGCCACCGCCGGTCGCTTGGCCAGCACGGCCCGGCCGACGCGCGACACCGGCGCGCGCCCGAGCACGTCGGAGATGAACTTGCCCGCGTCGACCAGCGCGTCGAGGTCGATGCCGGTGGCGATGCCCAGCCCGTCGAGCATGAACACCACGTCCTCGGTGGCGACGTTGCCGGTGGCGCCCTTCGCGTACGGGCAGCCGCCGAGCCCGGCGACGCTGGCGTCGAACGCATGGACGCCCATCTCGAGGCAGGCGTAGATGTTGGCCAGGGCCTGGCCGTAGGTGTCGTGGAAGTGGCCGCTGACCTCGACCAGCGGGTAGTGCCTCAGCGCGCGCTCCATCGCCGCCTGCACCTTGCGCGGCGTGCCCACGCCGATCGTGTCGGCGATGCCGACGTGGTCGACGCCGGCGTCCTTCATCAGCTTCACGACGCGTTCGACCTCGTCGGCGCCCACCTCGCCCTGGTACGGACAGCCCAGCGCGCACGACACCGCGCCGCGCACCTTCAGCCCCGCGGCGTGCGCGGCGGCGGCCACCGGCGCGAAGCGCTCGATGCTCTCGGCAATCGAGCAGTTGATGTTCTTGCGGCTGAACGCCTCGCTGGCCGCGCCGAACACCACCACCTCGTCGGGCGACGCCGGCGCCGCCAGCGCCGCCTCGAGCCCCTTCATGTTCGGCACCAGCACGCTGTAGCGCACGCCCGGCGCGCGGCGGATGCCGCCCATCACCTGCGCGTTGTCGGCCATCTGCGGCACCCACTTCGGGCTCACGTAGCTGGTGACCTCGATCTCGCGCAGGCCGGCGGCCTGCAGGCGGTGCACGAGCTCGATCTTGTGCGCCGCGTCGACCGGCTGCTTCTCGTTCTGCAGCCCGTCGCGCGGGCCGACGTCGACCAGGGTGACGTGGCTGGGCATCATGGCGCGCTTCCTTCGGCGGGACAGCCGACGATGATATCGGCGCGCCTCACTCGTCGGCCAGGCGCAGCAGTTCGTCGCCCTCGCCGACCTGGTCGCCGACGGCGAACCGCAGCTCGGCCACCGTGCCGTCGCGCGGCGACGCGATGGTGTGCTCCATCTTCATCGCCTCCATCACCGCCAGCGGCTGCCCCGCCTTGACCGCGTCGCCGGGGGCGGCCAGGAAGGCGATGACCTTGCCCGGCATCGGCGCCGTCAGCCGGCCGGCCTCGAACGCGCCCTCGCCGGCGTGCGCGATCAGGTCGACCTCGCGCAACACCGCGCTGTCGCCGTCGTCGGCGAACACCACCACCGTCTCGCCGTCGGCGTACACCGCCAGGCGGTGGCGCTGCGTGCCGAGCACCACGTCGTGCAGCGCGCCGCCGAGCGCACGGCACTGCAGCGCCCAGCGCTGCTCGCCGATGCGCAGCACCATCGCGCCGTCGTGCAGCCGGTCGAGCCACACGGTGTGGTGGCGCTGGGCGGACTCGAGTTCGAAGCGGCGTTGCGCGCCGCCGTGCAGCCGCCAGCCGTCGCGCCGCGACCAGGGGTCGGCGTCCTCGAGCGCGGCCTCGGCGGCCAGTTCGCGCGCCACCACGCCGGCCGCGGCGATCTCCAGCGCCAGCGGCGGGCGGTCGAACAGCGCGGCGCGCTCGCGCTCGATCAGCGCGGTGTCGAGGTCGGCGGTGGCGAACGCGGTGCTGGCCGCCGCGCGGCGCAGGAACGCGACGTTGTTCGACAGGCCGACGACGTGCGTCGCGGCCAGCGCGGCGTCGAGCCGGGCCAGCGCCTGCGCGCGGTTCTCGCCCCAGACGATCAGCTTGGCGATCATCGAGTCGTAGTACGGCGTGATCGCGTCGCCCTCGCGCACGCCGCTGTCGACGCGCACCGGCGCCGGCGCCTGCGCCGCATCGGCGGCGGCGTTGCGACGGAACTCGACGTGATCGGGCCAGCGCAGCGCCTTCAGCGTCCCGGTGGCGGGCATGAAGCCGGCGTCGGGGCTTTCGGCGCAGATGCGCGCCTCGATCGCGTGGCCGTGGATGCGCAGGTCCGACTGCGCGACCGGCAGCGGCTCGCCGGCGGCCACGCGCAGCTGCCACTCGACCAGGTCGTGGCCGGTGATCGCCTCGGTCACCGGGTGCTCGACCTGCAGCCGCGTGTTCATCTCCATGAAGTAGAAGCGGATGTCGCCGTCGTCGACTTCCTCGGCGATGAACTCGACCGTGCCGGCGCCGACGTAGCCCACCGCCTGCGCGGCGGACACCGCGGCGGCGCCCATCTCGGCGCGGCGCGACTCGCTCATGCCGGGTGCGGGCGCCTCCTCGAGCACCTTCTGGTGGCGCCGCTGCACCGAGCAGTCGCGCTCGAACAGGTGCAGGCAACGGCCGTGCGCGTCGGCGAAGACCTGGATCTCGATGTGCCGCGGGCGCGTCACGTAGCGCTCGACGAGCACGTGGTCGTCGCCGAAGCTCGCGCGCGCCTCGCGCTGGCACGACGCCAGCGCCGCGGCGAAGTCCGCAGGCGCATCGACGCGGCGCATGCCCTTGCCGCCACCGCCGGCGCTGGCCTTGATCAGCACCGGGTAGCCGATGCGCTCGGCCTGCGCGGCGAGCAGCGCGGGGTCGTTGTCGTCGCCGTGGTAGCCGGGCACCAGCGGCACGCCGGCCCGGGCCATCAGCGCCTTCGCGGCCGCCTTGCTGCCCATCGCGCGGATCGCCGCCGGCGGCGGGCCGATGAAGACCACGCCGGCATCGGCGCAGGCCTGCGCGAAGGCCTCGTTCTCGCTGAGGAAGCCGTAGCCCGGGTGCACCGCCTGCGCGCCGGTGGCACGCGCCGCATCGAGGATGCGCTGCCACTGCAGGTAGCTGTCGCGCGCGGCGGCGCCGCCGATGGCCACGGCCTCGTCGCACGCGAGCACGTGCCGGGCGTTCGCGTCGGCCTCGGAGTACACCGCCACCGTGCGCACGCCCAGCCGCCGCGCGCTGGCGGCCACCCGGCATGCGATCTCGCCCCGGTTGGCGATCAGGATCTTCTTGAACACGTCACCCTCCCGCGGCGCGATCGCCGCCTGCCTGTGCCGCCGACGTGGCGGCCGAACGCCATCGGCGCCACCCTCTCACGCCCCCGCCGCCGCTCGGCCGCGCAGCCGCCGCCACACCACGCCGACGAAGCGCAGCGTCAGCACCAGCAGCACCAGCGCCACGAAGGCCCCGACGCCGAGCACGACGAACAGCCACACCGGATGCTCCCACGCCAGCCACAGCAGCGCCGGCACCGAGATGTCGCCGAGCAGCGACAGGCCGATGTTGGAGAACGGCTCGGGCGAGGTGTTGACCGCGGCGCGCGTGCTCGCCTTGGCCGCATGCGCGGTGGCGGCCAGCGTGCCCCCGGCCAGCGCGGCGATCGCCGTCCAGCTCGCACCGTCGACCCCGCTGCCGGCGAACACCGCCCCGGCCAGCGCCGCGCCGGCCGGGATGCGCACGAAGGTCTGCACCGCGTCCCACGCCGAGTCGACCAGCGGCACCTTGTCGGCGAGGAACTCGACGGCCACCAGCACGCCGCTGGTCCACAGCAGCGCCGGCTGCTGCAGCAGCTGCAACCCGCCGGGCAGGTCGACCCAGCCCAGGTGGCCCGCCAGCCCGGTGAGGAACACCACCAGGTACAGCCGCATGCCGCTGGCCCAGCCGAGCGCGGCGGCCAGCGCGACGAGCTGCGTGAGGTCGACGTCGTTCATCGCCGCGGCTCAGGCGCGCCACGCCGGCTCGCGCTTGTCGAGGAAGGCCTGCACGCCCTCGCGCCCTTCGGCGCCGGCCCGGATGTCGGCGATGCGGCGCGCGGTGTCGGCGCGCAGTTCGGGCGTGATCGGCATGCCGGCGACGTCGTGCACCAGCCGCTTGCACGCCTGCACCGCGGCCGGCCCGTTGGTCACGAGCGTCGCGACGATCGCGTCGACCCTGGCGTCGAGCGCGTCTGCGGGCACGACCTCGTGCACGAAACCCAGCGCCTTCGCGGTGGCGGCGTCGAAGCGTTCGGCGGTGACGAAGTAGCGCCGCGACGCCTGTTCGCCGAGCGCGCGCACGACGTACGGACCGATGGTCGCCGGCAGCAGCCCGAGGCGCGCCTCGCTGAGGCAGAAGTGGATGCCCTCGGCGGCGACGAGCACGTCGCAGATCGCCGCCAGCCCGACGCCGCCGGCGTAGCAGTCGCCGTGCACGCGGCCGACGACCGGCAGCGGGCAGCTGTGGCCGGCCCACAGCATCGCCGCGAGGCGCTCGGCGTCGGCGCGGTTCTCCTCCCAGGAGTAGCCGGCCATCGCGCGCATCCAGTTCAGGTCGGCGCCGGCGCAGAACGCCTTGCCGTGGCCGCCGAGCACGATGGCACGCAGCGCCGGGTCGGCGCCCAGGCGCGAGAAGGCGTCGGTCAGCTCGGCGATCACGCCGTCGTTGAACGCGTTGCGCACCTCGGGGCGGTTCAGGAACACCCGCGCCACCGGGCCCTGGATCTGGATGTCGAGCGTGGTCATGTCATCGTGAACTGTGCAGTGCGTGCGAAGCGCGACCCGCAACGCGAGATCGGGCTGGCGGGGCAGGCTGCGCCCTCCATGTCCCCCGCCGCCGGCCGTCGGCCGTCGGCTCCTCCTTTACTTCCGGTCGCAGCCTGCCCCGCCAGCCCGATCCATCCACGGCATCGACGTTCGACGGTCGAAGAACGCCGGCGTGTCCCGACGAGGACGGCGGGCGCCCTCCCCCGGAAGTGAAGGAGGAGGGGCGGGCGTAGCCCGGCCCGGGGGACATGGAGGGGGAGGGTGCCCGCCGGCCTCGGCCCGCGCGAACGGTGGCAGGCACGGACTCGGCCGAGGGCATCGACATGCCGCAGGCCTGTCGATGCGCGAGGATCGCCGAGGCATTCATCGCAAGGCTCTCAATACCTCTTCGCCGCCTCGTCGAGCATGACCTCGGTGGCGCCGCCGCCGATGCCCAGCACGCGTGCGTCGCGCCACAGCCGCTCGACCGGCGTGCCGGTCATGAAACCCATGCCGCCGTGGAACTGCTGGCAGGTCGCGGTGACCTCGTTGACCAGCTCGCCGGTCAGCGCCTTGAGCAGCGAGACGTCCTGCACGACGTCGTGGCCCTGCGTGACGCGCCACGCGCAGTGGTAGGCGTACTCGCGCGCGGCGCGCGTCTTCGCGTCGCACATCGCCAGCCGCTGGCGGATCACCTGCTTGTCCCACAGCGGCGCGCCGAACGCCCGGCGCGTCCTGACGTGCTCCAGCGTCAGGCGGATCGCCTGCGTGCAGTGGCCGATGGCCATCGCCGCCAGCGCGATGCGCTCGGTCTGGAAGTTCTTCATCACCGCGTAGAAGCCCTTGTGCTCCTCGCCCAGCAGGTGGCCGGCCGGCACGCGGCAGCCGTCGAAGTGCAGCTCGGCGGTGTCGCTGCTGCGCCAGCCGGTCTTGTCGAGCTGGCGGCCCACCGTGAAGCCCGGCGTGCCCTTCTCCACCGCGAGGATCGAGACGTCGCGCTGGCCCGGCCCGGTGCGTGCGGCGACGAAGTACAGGTCCGCGTGCACGCCGTTGGTGATGAACAGCTTGCTGCCGTCGATGACCCAGTGGTCGCCCGCGTCGTCGCGCACCCGCCGTGCGCTGGTGCGGATGCCGGCCACGTCGGAGCCGGCGCCGGGTTCGGTGATGGCCACCGCGGTGATGGTCTCGCCGCGGCAGATGCCCGGCATCCAGCGTGCCTTCTGCGCCGCGCTGCCGCCGTGGTGCAGGTGCGGGCTGGCCATGTCGGTGTGCACCAGCACGGTGATGACGAAGCCGCCGTAGGTGCACCGGCTCAGCGCCTCGGCGAACACCAGGTTGGTCAGCGCGTCGGCGCCGGCACCGCCGTACTCGGCTTCATACATGAGCCCGAGGAAGCCGGCCGCGCCCATGCGGCGCAGCACCTCGCGCGGCACGCTGCCGTCGCGCTCCCAGGCGTCGGCGTGCGGCTCGACCTCGCGCGCCAGGAAGCGCGCCACCTGCTCGCGCAGCAGTTCGTGGTCGGGGGTCAGGTAGGCGTTGTCCATGCGGCGGTGCGGCCCGCGCTCACATGCGGAACACGCCGAACTGCGGGCGCTCGGGGATCGGCGCGTTCAGGCTGGCGCTGATCGCCAGCGCCAGCACGCGCCGCGTGTCGGCCGGGTCGATCACGCCGTCGTCCCACAGCCGCGCGCTGGCGTAGTACGGGTGGCCCTGGCGTTCGTACTGCGCGAGGATCGGCCGGCGGAACGCCGCCTCGTCGTCGGCGCTCCACGCGCCGCCGCGCGCCTCGATGGCGTCGCGCTTGACGGTGGCCAGCACGCTGGCGGCCTGCTCGCCGCCCATCACGCTGATGCGCGCGTTCGGCCACATCCACAGGAAGCGGGGCGAGTACGCGCGCCCGCACATGCCGTAGTTGCCGGCGCCGTAGCTGCCGCCGATGATCACCGTGAACTTGGGCACCGTCGCGGTGGCCACCGCGGTGACCATCTTCGCGCCGTGTTTGGCGATGCCTTCGTTTTCGACCTTGCGGCCGACCATGAAGCCGGTGATGTTCTGCAGGAAGACCAGCGGCACGCGGCGCTGGCAGCACAGCTCGATGAAGTGCGCGCCCTTCATCGCGCTTTCGCCGAACAGGATGCCGTTGTTGGCCACCAGGCCCACCGGCAGGCCTTCGATGTGCGCGAAGCCGGTCACCAGCGTGGTGCCGTAGCGGGCCTTGAATTCGTCGAACTCCGAGGCGTCGACGATGCGCGCGATGATCTCGCGCACGTCGAAGGGCTTGCGCGCGTCGGTGGGAATCACGCCGTGCAGTTCGGCGGTGTCGAACAGCGGTGGGCGCGGCGGCACGCGCAGCACCTGGTCGGGCTTGCGCCAGTTGAGGTTGGCCACCGACGCGCGTGCGATGGCCAGCGCGTGCATGTCGTTCTCGGCCAGGTGGTCGGCCACGCCCGACAGCCGCGTGTGCACGTCGCCG
>CAZUBF010000123.1:0-11152 GCA_964618555.1 uncultured Azohydromonas sp. | reverse complement strand
AGCGCGTGAATCCAGGCCGCCGCGGTCTCCGCCGCATCGCAGGGACGCCAGACGTCGAGATTCGGGATCAGGCGCAGGCTTGCAGCATGCTCCACCGCCTGGTGCGTCGGACCATCCTCGCCCAGGCCGATGGAATCGTGTGTGAACACGTGGATGACGCGCAGCTTCATCAGCGCCGCCATGCGGATCGCGTTGCGGCTGTAGTCGCTGAACGTGAGGAAGGTGCCGCCGTAGGGGATGAAGCCGCCGTGCAGCGCGATGCCGTTCATCACCGCGGCCATGCCGAACTCGCGCACGCCGTAGTTGATGTGGCGGCCGCCGTTGGGGGCCCCGTCGGCGCCGAAGCGCAGCGGCGGCGTGTGCGGCGTGTTCGTCAGGTTCGAACCGGTCAGGTCGGCGCTGCCGCCAAGCAGCTCGGGCAGCGCCTTCGTGAACGCCTCG
Organism: uncultured Azohydromonas sp.; assembly: GCA_964618555.1. Taxonomy (GTDB): domain Bacteria; phylum Pseudomonadota; class Gammaproteobacteria; order Burkholderiales; family Burkholderiaceae_C; genus Calidifontimicrobium. The sequence continues at coordinate 10,711 of CAZUBF010000123.1, read as the reverse complement.
AGCGCGATCTGGCCGGCCTTGCGCGTGGCCACGGTCTGCGCCTGTGCGTGCGCCGCCACCGCGGCGTCGACCGCGACCTGCGCAAAACCCGCCGGCAGCCGGCCCGCCATGCGGCGCTCGAACTCGACGGCCAGCTCGGGGTGGGCGGCGCGGTACGCGGCCAGGCGGTCCTGCCACGCGGCCTGCGCCGCGGCGCCGGCGGCCTTCGCGTCCCAGGCCGCATAGACAGCCGCGGGGATCGCGAACGGCTCGTGCGGCCAGCCCAGCGCCTCGCGCGTGAGCCTGATTTCGTCGGCGCCGAGCGCCTCGCCGTGCGCCTTCGCGCTGCCGGCGCGGTTGGGCGAGCCCTTGCCGATCGTCGTCTTGGCGACGATCAGCGTCGGTCGGCCGCACGGCGTCTTCGCCTCGCGGATCGCCGCGTCCATCGCGGCGACGTCGTGCCCGTCGACCGGGCCGACCACGCGCCAGCCGTAGCCCGCGAAGCGCAGGCCGACGTCGTCGACGTACCACGGCGCGACCGCGCCGTCGATGCTGATGCCGTTGTCGTCGTACACCGCGACCAGCTTGTCGAGCTTCCACGCGCCGGCCAGCGCGCAGGCCTCGTGGCTGACGCCTTCCATCAGGCAGCCGTCGCCGAGGAACACCCAGGTGCGGTGGTCGACGACGGCGTGGCCGGGGCGGTTGAACTCGGCGGCCAGCAGCTTCTCGGCCAGCGCCATGCCCACCGCGTTGGCGATGCCCTGCCCGAGCGGGCCGGTCGTGGTCTCGACGCCGGGCGTGACGCCGACCTCGGGGTGGCCCGGGGTCTTGCTGTGCAGCTGGCGGAAGCGCCGCAGTTCGTCGATCGGCAGGTCGTAGCCGCTCAGGTGCAGCAGCGCGTACAGCAGCATCGAGCCGTGGCCGTTGCTCAGCACGAAGCGGTCGCGGTCGGGCCAGCGCGGGTCGAGCGGGTTGTGCTTCAGGTGCCGGCCCCACAGCGCCACCGCGATCTCGGCCATGCCCATCGGCGCGCCCGGGTGGCCCGAGTTGGCCTGCTGCACCGCGTCCATCGCCAGCGCGCGGATCGCGTCGGCCATCAGCTTGTCGACGGCCGTGGCCGCGCGCGGGGTGTCGAGGGATGAGCTCATGCGAGTGGGCCGACGCCAGCAGGGAAACCGCAAATTCTAGAGGGCGTGGGATCGTGGTCCCGAGACCGCCAGCTTGCCTGCGGCCGGAGCCGGCGCTCTTGACTTGTCTCAATCCACCGGGCGGCGCGGCGGCGCGGTTGCCTACACTGCCGCGACATGACGACCGCCCCGCCGACCGCGCTGATCCTCGCCGCCGGCCGCGGCGAGCGCATGCGCCCGTTGACCGACGTCACGCCCAAGCCGCTGCTCGAGGTGCGCGGCAAGCGGCTGATCGAGTGGCACCTCGAGGCGCTGGCGCGCGCCGGGGTGCGCGAGGTGGTGGTCAACACCGCCTGGCTCGAGGACCAGTTCGCGCCCGCACTGGGCGACGGCACGCGCTTCGGGCTGTCGATCACGTACTCGATGGAGGGTCGCGACCACGGCGGCGCGCTCGAGACCGCCGGCGGCATGAAGAAGGCGCTGCCGCAGCTCGGCGAGCGCTTCTGGGTCGTCGCCGGCGACGTGTTCGCGCCCGACTTCGACTTCGCCGCCGACGCGGTGCGCGACTTCGCCGCCAGCGGCCAGCTGGCGCGGCTGTGGCTGGTCGACAACCCGCCGCACCACCCGCAGGGCGACTTCGGCATCCGCGACGGACTCGCCACCACCGACACCGAACCCCGCCACACCTGGGGCAGCCTGGCGCTGTTCAGCGCCTCCTTCGTCGACACGCTGATGCACGACCTGCGCGTCGGCCAACGCGCCGCGCTGCGCCCGTACCTGGAAGCCGCGATCGCGCGCCGCGCGCTCGGCGCCGAGCGCTACCGCGGCCGCTGGGCCGACGTCGGCACGCCCGGGCGGCTGGCGGCGCTGAACGCGCACTGAGCGAGGCTACTGCGCCAGCGGCGCGGTCAGCGCGTCGATGCGCGTCATCAGCTCGGGGGCGAGCCTGTCGGCGACCTCGAGCGCGCCGAGGTTGCTGCGCAACTGGTCGACGCGCGACGCGCCCGTGATCACGCTGGACACGCGCGGATTCTTCGTGCACCAGGCGATCGCGAGCTGCGCGGTGGTGGCGCCGATCTCGGCGGCGATCGGCGCGAGCTGCGCGACAACATCGTTCTTCGCGCGGTCGGTCAGGCCGTCGCGCAGGAACGCCAGGTTGTCCATCGCGCCGCGGCTGCCGGGCGGCACGCCGTCGCGGTACTTGCCGCTGAGCAGCCCCGACGCCAGCGGGCTCCAGGTGGTCAGGCCCAGTCCGATGTCCTCGTACAGCCGGGCGTACTCCTGCTCGACGCGCCGGCGGTGGAACAGGTGGTACTGCGGCTGCTCGACGACCGGCTTGTGCAGGTGGTGGCGCTCGGCCACCTCCCAGGCAGCGCGGATGTCGGCCGCCGACCACTCGCTGGTGCCCCAGTACAACACCTTGCCCCGGGTGATCATGTCGCTCATCGCCCTCACCGTCTCCTCGATCGGCGTGGCCGGGTCGGGGCGGTGGCAGTAGACGAGGTCGACGTGGTCGAGCCCGAAGCGCTTCAGGCTGCCGTCGATGGCGTGCAGCAGGTACTTGCGGTTGAGCGTGTCCTTGCGGTTGACCGCGTCGCCGCTGCGGTCCAGCCCCCAGAAGAACTTCGTGCTGACGACGTAGTTCAGCCGCGGCCAGCCCAGGCGCTTCAGCGCCGCGCCCATGATCTCCTCGCTGCGCCCGCCGGCGTAGACCTCCGCGTTGTCGAAGAAGTTGACCCCGGCGTCGTAGGCCGCGGCCATCATCTCGACCGCCGCGTCGACGTCGACCTGGTTGTGGTAGGTCACCCACGAGCCCAGCGACAGCTCGCTGACCTTCAGCCCGGCGTGGCCCAGACGGCGATAGCGCATGGTGTTCGGCTCCCGATGTGGACACGTTCGATGCGAGGCGGCGAGTGTCGCAAAGCCGCGCGAGAATGCGCCGATGCATGGTCAATCGACGCGCTCCGCGACCGCGCTGCGGCTGGCGGTGATCGGCGCCGGCCCCGCCGGCCTCGCGCTGGCGCTGCGCGCGGCGCAGGCGCTGCCCGCGGCCGAGGTCACGCTGTTCGACGCGCGCACGCCCGAACACGACGTCGCGCACGACCCGCGCACGCTGGCGCTGTCGCTGGGCAGCGTGCAGCTGCTTCGCCGCCTCGGCGCGTGGCCGTCCGACGCGGCGCAGCCCATCGTCGAGGTGCACGTGTCGCAGGCGCCGCCGACGCTCGAACTGCCGCTGGCCGGCTCGCGCCAGGCCGAGGTGCGCATCCGCGCCGCCGACGAGGCGGTGCCGATGCTCGGCGCGGTGCTGGCCTACGGCGCGCTGGTCGCGCCGATGCAGGCCGCCTGGTTCGCCGCCGCGCACGCCGAGCCGCAACGCCTGCACACGCGCTTCGGGCACCCGGTGCGCGCGGTCAAGCCGCTCCAAGGCGAAGGCGGCGTCGAGGTCGACGCCGGCATCGCCGAGCGCTTCGACCTGGCCGTGGTCGCCGAGGGCGGCGTGTTCGCCGACCAGGCGCGCAAGGCGATCGCGCACGACTACCGCCAGACCGCCTGGGTCGGCACCGTGACGCTCGACGGCGCCGCCCCGGGCGTCGCGTTCGAGCGATTCACCCACGAAGGCCCGCTGGCGCTGCTGCCGCTGCCGCCGGCGTCACCCGACGGCGCGCACCGCGCCGCGCTGGTGTGGTGCGTGGACCGCGCCGACGACCCGGTGGGCGAACTCGTCGAGACGCAGCGCATCGCGGTGATCAACAGCCGCCTGCCCGAAGCGGCCGGGCGCGTCGTCGCGCTGTCGCCGCTGAAGTCGTTCGCGCTCGGGCTGAACGCCGAGCGCACGCTGGTGCGCGGCCGCACGGTGCGCATCGGCAACGCCGCGCAGACGCTGCACCCGGTGGCCGGGCAGGGGTTGAACCTGGGGCTGCGCGATGGCTACGCGCTGGTGCACGCGCTGCGCGACGCCCGCGACGCGGCCGGCATCGACGCGGCGCTGCGCCGCGTCGAATGGGCGCGCGCACCCGACCGCTGGAGCATGATCGCCGCCACCGACTTCCTCGCGCGCAGCTTCACGTGGCGATGGCCCGGGCTCTCCGCGGCGCGCGGCGTGGCGCTGGCGGCGCTGCAGGCGGCCACGCCGCTGAAGTCGGTGCTGGCGAGGCAGATGATGTTCGGCCGGCGCTGACGACCGCCGCGGCGCACGCCGTGCGCGGACCGCGCCGCGCTCAGCGCTTCGCCGGCACCTCGGCGACGACGCGCAGCTCGGCGTCGATCACGCCGGCGCGCAGCATGCCGAGCTTGCGCGCCGCCGCCAGCGACACGTCGCCGACGCGGTCGCCCTGCGTCGGGCCGCGGTCGTTGACACGCAGCGTCACGCTCGCCTTGTTCGCCGGGTTCGTCACCTGCACGCGCGTGCCGAAGGGCAAGGTCTTGTGCGCCATCGTCATCGCGTTCGGGTTGAAGCGCTCGCCGCTGGCGGTCTTGCGGCCGGCGAACTTGCGGCCGTACCAGGCGAGTTTGCCGGTCTCGGCGGCGCCACTTTGCGCCGCCGGCGGCGCGGCCGGGGCGGGCGTGGCCGTGACGGCGGTCGGTGCCGGGGCCGGCGCGGACGCCGCAGGCGCCTGCGCCAGCGCGACGCCGGTCAGCAGCGACAGCAGCACGGCCGCTGCGAGGCGGCCCGGGTTCGGCGATGTCATCGGGAGTACTCCTGCGGGGCTCGGCGAGGCACGACGCGTGCCTGCCGGGCCGCGACGATACACGAAGGCTGCGACGGGACCGGCGGTGCGTCACGCGGCGCGCCGGCGCGCCGGGGCGCGGCGGCCGCGCTGCTTGGCCGCGTCGGCGGCCGGCGCCACGTCCGCGCCGGGCGCGGCACGCCGGCGCCGCCCCGCCTGCCGCGCGCGCGCGGCCAGCGCCAGTTCGCGCACGCGCGCGATGTCGTCGTCGGTGATCACGCCGTGCACGCCGCTGATCGCCGCGAGCTTCATGCCGTGCTTGAGCCCCATCCTGTAGATCTCTCGCACCTTTTCCCACTCGAGGTTGCGTCCCACCGTGTAGTTCTCGAACCGCCCTTCGAGCGCGAGCACGATCGTCTCTGCCAGGCAGGCGTAGGCCACGCCGGCGGGCAGGCCGATGGGTTTCATGCGCGGCTCGCCGGGCAGCTGGATCTCGCCCGACTCGATGACCAGCACGTCGGGGCGCTTGAGCACCTCCTCGGGCGGCAGGTCGAGCGGACGCGCGACGTCGGTGATCACGCAGCCGGGCTTGACCTTCGTGATGTCGAGCACCTTCTTGCCCGCGCCCGAGGTGGCGGTGACGATCATGTCCATCTCGGCCAGGTGGCGGTCGGCGCGCGCGGCCAGGTGCACCTTCGCGTCGGGCGTGTCTCTCAGGATCGACTCCTTCAGCGCGAGCAGCTTGGCCGGCTCGGGGGCCACCAGGTAGACCTCCTCGGCGGCGCGCACCAGCAGCCGCGAACACGCCGCGCCGATCGCGCCGGTGGCGCCGACGACCATGGCCTTGAACCTGACGCGCTCCTTGCCCTTCGGCGGCGGCAGCAGGCCCAGGCGCAGCAGCGCGTCGTGCGCGGCCCACAGCGCCGCCGACGCGCTGTAGCTGTTGCCGGTGGTGATCGGCAGCGGCGCGCGCCGCGCCACCGTCACGCCGGCGTCGCCGACGACCTTGGTGAACGCGCCCAGTCCCATGATCTGCGCGCCGAGCCGCTTGGCCATCTCCGCGGCGGCAAGCAGCCGCTTGTAGGTGAACTCGGGGCCGTGGCCCATGATCTCTCGCGGCGTGCCGCCGACGCTGATCAGCCAGCCCTCGGCCTCGACGCCGGTGGGGCTGCGCACGCCCGAGACACGCGAGTAGACGAACGGCGGCGCGTAGGCCATGACCTTCTCGAGCGTGTCCATGAACAGCGGCGGCGAGACCTGCGACAGGATCTCCACCGGCTTGACGACCTTGAAATACTCCTGCGACAGCGGGTGGATCACGAACGCGAAGCGGTTGACGCGCTTGAAGCCGTTCGGGTAGAGCACGCGCGGCGCCAGCTGCAGCGACGCCAGGATCTCGAGCAGGTCGTCCTCGAGGATCTGATCGGGCGACTTGCCGGTGGCGGCAATGATCATCGCGTGCATCAGGTCAGGCGCGATGACGCGGCCCTCGACCAGCGGAGCGCCGTCGATGACCATCTGCACGCCCTTGTCGCGCAGCGCCGCCAGGCGCTTGTCGCTGACGGTCGAGGTGACGACGGTCTTGCCGGCCAGTTCCTGTGCGCCGAAGGCGTCGAGCTCGTGCACCGGCGCGACGACCACGGTGGCCTTGCGCATCGCATGGCGCAATACGTGTTGCGACCACTGCGCCAGCAGCGGCGCCGGCGTCAGCCGCGGCGGCACCCATTGCGCGACCAGGTGCGTGCCGCTGGCGTACAGATGCAGCGCGTCGAGCGAGCCCAGCAGCTTGGGCACGCCGAGTTGCAGCAGCGGGTCGGCGAAGCGCAGGTTGTCGGTGTACTCCGACATCGTCTGCGCCAGCTTGCGGGCGGCCAGCCCGGAGAAGAAGAGCACGCGCGCGTTGTCGAAGTAGTGCCCCAGCTCGCCCTGTGCGTGGCGCACCGCCCACTCCTGCACGATGTCGGCCAGCCTCGCGCCGGTGGTCAGCGGCGTGCGCTCCGCAGCGGCGGCGAGCTTGTCGGCGTGATGGTCGGCGCGAGAGCCGAACCCGTCGCTGTCCTTGACCAGCCCGACGCCGATCGCTGCGGCGCTGCCGTCCCACTGCCGCACCAGCTTCAGCGCGCGCGTCAGGCTGCCGTTGGTGCCCAGTCGCTGCACGCGCAACCGCTGGCCGAGGAAACGCGTGGTGAAATCGAAGTCCTGTTTGCTCGATCCCAAGCTGATGCCGACGACGGTCTTCATACTCTCGCCCTGGTGGCCGCGCGCAGGCGCGGCGTGTTCGACTTCATGATGGAGACCTCTGCGTGATCAGCCATACGATCGGCGACCTCGCCCGCCACATGGGACTGCCGGCCCTCAAGCGCGCCGCCGGCGCCGTGACCCGGCTCGTGCCGATCCCGCAACCGGTGCTGATGGTAGGGCCCGGGGCCGCGGTGCGCCTGGCCGAGGCCCTGGGCGACTTCGGCCACCGCAAGATCCTCGTCGTCACCGACGCGCAGATCGTGCGCCTGGGGCTGCTCGCGCCGCTGACCGGCGCGCTGCAGCGCGCCGGCCGCGGCTTCGTCGTGTTCGACGAGATCGAGCCCGACGCGCCGATCCCGGTGGTCGAGCGCGGGCTCGAACTCATGCGCCGCGAGGCCTGCGACGCGGTGCTCGCGGTCGGCGGCGGCTCGGTGATCGACGCGGCCAAGGTCATCGCGATGGCGGCCGCGAACCGCAAGAAGCCGGCGGCGCTGGCCGGCTACTTCCGCGGGCTGCACGGCCCGGTGCCGATCTACGCGGTGCCCACCACCGCCGGCACCGGCTCCGAGGTGACGGTGGCCGCGGTGATCTCCGACCCCGAGCAGCAGCGCAAGCTGGTGGTCGCCGACACGCGCATCGTGCCCGACATGGCCGCGCTCGACCCGACGCTGATGACCGGGCTGCCGCCGGCGGTGACCGCGGCCACCGGCATGGATGCATTGACGCATGCGGTCGAAGCCTACATCAGCCAGTGGGCCACGCCCGCGACCGACCGCCTTGCGCTGGCCGCGGCGGGCATGGTGTTCACGCACCTGCCGCGCGCCTTTGCGCAGGGCGACGACCTGCTCGCCCGCGAGCGCATGGCCCTGGCCGCCACCTACGCCGGCATGGCGTTCACGCGCGCCAACGTCGGCAACGTGCACGCGATCGCGCACCAGCTCGGCGCGCGCTACCACACGCCGCACGGGCTGGCCAACGCCATCATGCTGCCGCACGTGCTGCGCTTCTCGCTCGGCGCCGCGGCGCCGCGGCTGGCGGCGCTGGCGCGGCATGTCGGCGCCGCGGGCGACGACGTCGCCGACGCGGTGGCGGCGCAGCGTTTCGTCGACGCGGTGCAGTCGCTCAACGACCGGCTGGGCATCCCGCGCCGGCTCGACGCGCTGCGCGACGACGACGTCGACGCGCTGGCGCAGGCCGCGTGCCGCGAGGCCGACCTGAACTACCCCGTGCCGCGAGTGATGGGTCTCGACGACTGCGCGGCACTGCTGCGCGCCGTGCTGCCGCAGCCGCGCACCGCGGCGCGGCCGCGCCGCGGCACAGCCGGCGACGCGTCGGCGGGAGGCGAAGTCCCGGCCGAGGCCGCCGCGGTCGCGCCGGCGCGCCGGGCGGCGACAGCGCGCAAGAAGGCCGCTGCAGTCGAGGCAGGCGCAGCCGCCGAGGCGGCACGCCGTCCGGCCGGCAAGCGCACCGGCACGCGACGCGCTGCGCCGACCTGAGTCGAATCGCGCGAGCGACGCACCACGTGCCGGCGGCTGACGCTGCCGGTGCACCGACAGCGTCAGCCGCCGGCGAGGAAGCGCTCGACCAGCGCGTACTGCTCGGGCGTGTTCAGCGCCGGCGCGTGGCCGCAGCCGGCGATCGTCGCGACCACCGCGCGCGGGCCGCGCGTGCGCATCGCCTCGGCCACCTCGGGCAGCAGCAGGTCCGAGTGCTCGCCGCGCAGGCACAGCACCGGCACGTCGAGCGCGTCCCACGCGGCCCACTGGTCGTAGTCGTTCGGGTGGTGCACGAACTGCTGCACCATCGCCGGGTCGTAGTGCGGCGTCCAGCGTCCGTCGGGCAGTCGCCGTGCCGAGCTCTCGGCGAGCAGCCGCCACATCGCATCCGACAGCCAGCCGTACGGCGCGTAGACGGTGCGGAAGTACTGCTCGAGCTCGCGCAGCGTCGCGAACGCCGGTGGGCTGCCAGCATAGGTGCGGATGCGCTCGACCGCGGCGGGCGCCAGCTCGGGTCCGATGTCGTTGAGCACGAGGCGGCGGATGCGCCCGCGCAAGGCGCCGGCGGCGGCGTGCAGGCCGATGGCGCCGCCCATCGAGGTGCCCAGCCACACGCAGTCGCGCACGCCAAGCTGGTCGAGCAGCGACACCGCGAGCCGCTCGTAGAACGCCAAGCAGTACTCGGCTTCGGGGCGCGGGCTCCACTGGCTCAATCCGCGGCCGATCGTGTCGGGGCAGATCACGCGCCAGCGCGGCGCCAGGTGCGCGGCGACGTGGTCCATGTCGCGCCCGGTGCGCGCCAGCCCGTGCCAGGCGACGACGACGTCGGCGTCGCTCGCGCCCCACTCGGTGTAGTGGATCTCGCGGCCTTCGCAGCCGAGGTAGTTCGACGTCATCGTCACTTTCATGACCGCACCTTCAACGCCAGCGCGCGCAGCCGCCCGACGATGCCGGTCGGGAAGTGGTACACCGACAGCACGAACAGCACGCCCAGCCACAGCAGCCAGCGGTCGGGGCTGACCAGCTGCGCGAGCACCGGCACGCCCTCGACGGCACCGGCGCCGACCGTCAGCAGGTCCTGCAGGTAGTTCTGCGCCAGCACGAACAGCACCGAGCCGACCACCGCTCCGTACAGCGTGCCCATGCCGCCGATCACGACGATGAGCAGGATGTCGAGCATGATCTCGAAGCTCAGCGTGGTGTCGGGCCCGACGTAGCGCAGCCACAGCGCGAGCAGCGCGCCGGCGATGGTGGCGAACAGCGCCGCCAGCACGTTGCTCAGCGTGCGGTAGACCACGGTGCGGTAGCCGATCGCCTCGGCGCGGAAGTCGTTCTCGCGGATCGCCTGCAGCACGCGGCCGAACGGGCTGTTGACGATGCGCAGCAGCAGCAGGAACAGCGCGAGCACCGCGACGAACAGCAGCCAGTAGGTGATCGCCTTGCCGTCGACCAGCAGTCCGAACACCTCGGCGTCGAACGGCTCGAAGCTCGGGCTGAGCCACTCGGGGTTGCGGAACGACAGCCCGTCCTCGCCGCCGGTGAAGTCCGACAGCTGCGACGCCAGCGTCATGAACGCCGAGGCCACCGCGAGCGTGATCATCGCGAAGAAGATCGCCTTCACGCGCAGGCTGAACAGCCCGATGACCAGCGACAGCGCGACCGAGACGACGACGGCCAGCGCCAGACCCAGCGCGACCGCGCCCCAGCCGGCGCCCAGCCGTTCGCTGGCGATCGCCACGCCGTAGGCGCCGATGCCGAAGAACATGGTGTGCGCGAAGCTGACGATGCCGGTGTAGCCCAGCAGCAGGTCGTAGCTGGCCACCAGCAGCACGAAGATCAGCATCTTTGCCGCCACGCCCAGCGCCTTGCTGCCGGGGAACAGGAAGGGCGCGACGGCCAGCCCCACGGCCACCAGGACCAGGGCCAGCGCCAGCCAGCGGCTGCGCGGGTAGTCGTGCGAGAGCAGTCGATCGAGGACCATGGCGTTCAGCGGTTCGTCACCGGGTACAGGCCCTGCGGCCGCCACAGCAGGATCGCGACCATCAACCCGATGTTCGAGAACAGCGCCACCTTCGGCGCCAGGTAGCCGGTGTAGTTGGCCATCAGCCCGACCAGCAGCGCACCGACGAAGCAGCCGAAGGTCGACCCCAGCCCGCCGATGATGATGACGATGAAGATCAGCACGTTGACCTGCGCGCCG
>CAZUBF010000122.1:0-11168 GCA_964618555.1 uncultured Azohydromonas sp. | reverse complement strand
CCTGCATTGCGATGGTGGAAATCGCGTTCATCGGTGGTAATTCAACGGCCTGCTAAAGCGAACATTGACGAAAAGGGAGGGGTTCGAAGATAAATCACCCGAGCCGGAGCGTGCGGGCGCGGAGGTCGCCAGTGCGCTTGTCTGATATCCAGATCAGTGGAGTTGCTCATGGCTTCGACGGTGGTCACACCGGTCACTTGTGTCGGTTGGCCCCAAGCTTGGTCATGCCGCAGGTCGCGGAGGGAAAGCGCAAGGCGCTGAGCTCAAAGTTGGTGCCGCTGCAGGCCGTGGTCTTTGCGCATGTCCGATACATGCCATCGGCGCCGGCCCGGTGCCGCGCGTATGGGGGCTCATGGACAGGGGAGCAAGACGATGGGACGGACGGTACATGGTTGGACGGCAGCTCTGCTCGTGGTGGCAGGACTTGGCCTCGCACCCGGGGCGCAGGCGGCGCTCATCGACCGAGGCGGGGGCCTCTTGTACGACGACGTGCTGAACATTACCTGGCTGCGGGATGCGAACTACGCGGCAACGGAACTCAGCGACGCACGTCGCGACACGATCATCGCCACGGTGAACAGCACCAACCCGAGTTGGCTCGGCGGCCACACTTTGACCGAGACGGACTTCGACAAGTTTGACGGAGCCTATACCGGCCGCATGACCTGGTGGGGAGCCATGGCCTGGGCGGACCAGTTGGTGGTTGCCGGCTACACCGACTGGCGGCTGCCCATCCTGGTGCTTCCGAACACCGGCAGCGTACTTAGCTACTCCAGCAATGGCACGACGGCCATCGGGTACGGTGCCACTGGTACGGGCTACGGCACGGGCAACCCGACGGGTGGCTGGGGCCCTTCCGGCGACGCGGACGGACTGTGGTCTGAACTCGGCTGGATGCGTTATCACAACCTGGATAGCCCCGGATTCTGCAGCCCGACCGATCCGTCGACGACCCCTTGCTTTAGTCCTCAGAGCGCATGGTTTGGCACCAGCACGATCACGCCCGACAATCCGGCGACATCGGCGGTCGACCCCGTGAGTATCGACAACCTTTTCGGCGATTGGTACTGGTCGGACACGGAGTACAACGCCGACGCCGCTTGGGCAATGCAGGCTTCTCGTGGGCTCCAAAGCACGGGCGGCGGCAGTAAGGGCGCAATTTTCTACGCTTGGGCAGTGCGCCCCGGCGATGTGGCTGCCGTCGTACCGGAGCCAGGAAGTCTTGTTCTGGTGGCCACGGGGCTGGCCGCGTTCGGCCTGCACCGATGGCGGGACCGTCGGCGGCGTTGAGTCGGCGCTTGGGATGACTCGCTTGTTCCCCCAACGCCTTGAGGCACGGAGGCGTAACGGCGTACTGCCGATCTAACCAACTGTCCAGATGCAAGCTGGCGGTGCTGCCCATGGCATGCATTGCCCGGAACGAGCGGCCATGGCCGTGATCGCTCAATGCGTCGGCCCGTCACGACGATCACGAGCGGATGCACGCGCCTCAGCGCCGCAGCACGTCCAGCCAGGCGCGCTGCGTGTCGTCGAGCGCGTCGTCGGGCGTCAGCAGCGCCTGCGACAGCGCGCCGCGGATCTCGGGTTCGGGCTCGGGCAGCCCGTCGACGACCACCTCGTCGAGCAGCCGCCGCGCCGACTCGAGGCTGCGACCGTACAGCGCCAGGATCGCCGCCACCGACGCGTGCTGCGCCGGGTCGTCGAGCCAGCAGTCGTAGTCGGTGACGATGCCCACCGTCGCGTAGCCCAGCTGCGCCTCGCGCGCGAGGAAGGCCTCGGGCACGTTGGTCATGCCCACCAGGTGGCAGCCGGCCTGGCGCAGGAACAGGCTCTCGGCCCGGGTGCCCAGGCGGGGGCCCTCGACGCAGGCGTAGGTCACGCCGCGGTGCAGCGTGACGCCCAGCCGTTGCGCCGCCGCGGCCACCGCGTCGACCAGCCGCGTGCTCACCGGGTGGGCCGTCGACACGTGGGCCGCGACGCCGCCGCCGAAGAAGCTGCGCTCGCGCACCCCGCGCGTCCAGTCGAAGTACTGCTCGGGCATCGCGAGCTGCCCCGGCTCGATGTGCTGCGCCAGGCTGCCGACGGCCGAGAAGCCGAGGATCATCGTCGCGCCGGCGCGCTTGAGCGCGAACACGTTGGCGCGGTAGTTGACCTCGTGCGGCAGCAGGCGATGGCCGCGGCCGTGGCGCGCGAGGAACAGCAGCGGCACGCCGTGCAGGCGCCCGCGCAGCACGTCGCCCGACGCGTCGCCGAACGGCGTGGTCGCGTCGAGGCTGGCCTCGACGCTCATGCCCCGCAGGTCGTACAGGCCGGTGCCGCCGATGATCGCGAGCATGCGCGGTGCTCCTGGGCAGTGGTGACCGCGGCATCGTATGCGATGCGCGGCGGCGCCGGCGTCGCGATCAGGGACCGGCGATGGAGTCGTCGCCTTCGAGCAGCGCCTCGAGCGTGGCCAGCGTGTCGGCCTCGTGCAGCGGCTTGTCGCGGCGCCAGCGCAGCATGCGCGGGAATCGCGGCGCGATGCCGCTCTTGTGGCGCGCGCTGCGCTGCAAAGCGTCGAACCCGATCTCGAACACCAGCCCGGGCACGACGCTGCGCACCGGCCCGAAACGCTCGATCGTGGTCGCGCGGATCACGCGGTCGACCTCGGCGAACTCCGCGTCGGTCAGCCCGGCGTACGCCTTGGCGAACGGCACCAGCTGCAGCGCGCCGACGGTGAGCGCGCGCCGCGCGGCGATGGCGTCGACGGCCGCACGCGCCTCGGCCGCGTCGGCGGGCGTGCGGTTCCACACCGCGAAGGTGTAGTCGGTGTGCAGCCCGGCGCGCCGCCCGTGGCCGGGCTGCGCGTAGACGAGCACCGCGTCGACGCTCATCGGGTCGACCTTCCACTTCCACCACAGCCCGTCGGCGCGGGTGCGCCCGCTGCCGTAGCCGCCGTCGCGGCGCTTGAGCATCAGCCCCTCCATGCCGCGGGCGCGCGCCTGCGCGCGGCACGCCGCGAGCGCGGGCCAGTCGGCGGCGTCGAGCAGCGGCGACAGCGCGACGCCCGCGGCGCCGCACAGACCCTCGAGCCGCGCGCGCCGCTCGCACTGCGGCACGGCACGCAGGTCCTCGCCGCCGGACTCGAGCAGGTCGTAGGCGACGAACGCGACCGGCCAAGCGGCGAGCGCCTTGCGAGTGGGCGCCGTGCGGCCGACACGCGGCTGCAGGTGCGCGAACGGCGCCGGCGCGCCGTCGGCCCAGGCGACGATCTCGCCGTCGAGCACGCAGCCGTCGGGCAACGCCCGCGCCAGCGCGACGACCTCGGGGAAACGGTCGGTGACCAGCTCCTCGCCGCGCGACCAGATCCAGGTGCGCGCGGCGCGGCGCACCAGCTGCGCGCGCATGCCGTCGTACTTCCACTCGGCCAGCCAGTCGCCGCGCGCGCCCAGGCGCACGCCGAGCCCGGCGGCGTCGTCGGCGTCGAGCGCGTGCGCGAGGAAAAACGGGTAAGGCTGGCCGTCGTCGGCGCGCGCCGGGGCGTCGCGCGACAGCAGCGCTGCGTAGCGCGCCGCGGTGGGCGGCGTGCGCGCGTCGGTGTAGCCCATCATGCGCTGCGCGACGAGCTTCGCGTCGATGCCCGCGTGCGCCGCCAGCGCGCGCTGCACCAGCAGCCGGCTCACGCCCACGCGCCAGCCGCCGCCGATGAGCTTGACCAGCACGAAGCGCTCGCGCGCCTCGAGTTCGCGCCACCATGCCGCCAGCGCCGCCGCCTGCGCGGCCGCGGGCTCGCCGCGCAGCGGCAGCAGCCGCTGCTCGACCCACTGCGCCAGCCCCGCGTTGCCGCACGTCGACGCCGGCGGCGGCAGCACCAGCGCGATCGTCTCGGCCAGGTCGCCGGCGGCCTGGTGGCACTCGTCGAACAGCCAGTCGGGCAGCCCGGCCTCGCGCGCCGCGGTGGCGCGCAGCAGCGCGGTGGACACGACGCGGCGCGGCCGGCCGCCGGCCAGGAAGTACACCGCCCACGCCGCGTCGGCCGCCGGGGCCCGCGCGAAGTAGCGCTGCAGCGCCGACAGCTTGTCGGCGATGGCGGTGCTGGCGTCGAGGGCCTCGTACAGGCGGGCGAAGTCGCGCATCGGGGGGGCGGGCGGCGAGGAGCGTGGCGCGGCGATTGTGGCCAGCGCGCGCGGGCCGCGCACGCCGCACGCTAAGCTCGCGGCCTCGCCGCCCGCCCCCACACCGCCGCCGATGCCCCCCGCCGCCCCGCCCCGCAAGCCCGACACCGGCAACCCGCTGATCGAGGTCGTCGTCAGCATCGTGATCCCCGCGGTGATCCTGATGAAGTTCAGCGGCGAGCAGCACCTGGGCACGCTGCCGGCGCTGCTGATCGCGCTGGCGTTCCCGTTCGGCTGGGGCGTCGCCGACCTGGTGCGCAGGCGCAAGGTCAGCTTCATCGCGGTGCTGGGCGTGATCAGCACGCTGCTGACCGGCGGCATCGGCGTGCTACGGCTCGACCCGCAGTGGCTCGCGGTGAAGGAGGCGGCGGTGCCGGGGCTGATCGGGCTGGCGGTGCTGGCTTCGACGCGAACGCGTTGGCCGCTGATCCGCATGCTGGTCTACAACGACAAGGTGCTCGACGTCGCCAAGGTCGACGCGCAGCTGGCCGCGCGCGGCAACACCGACGCCTTCGAGGCGAGGCTGCGCAACGGCACGCTGCTGCTGGCCGGCACGTTCTTCTTCTCGTCGTTCATGAACTACGTGCTGGCGCGCTGGATCGTCACGAGCCCGGCGGGCAGCGAGGCGTTCAACGAGGAGCTCGGGCGGCTGACGCTGCTGAGCTACCCGATGATCGCGCTGCCGTCGATGGCGATGATGATCGCGGTGATGGTCTACCTGGTGCACGGCGCCAAGCAGCTCACCGGGCTGACGCTCGGGCAGATGCTGCACCACCACGACGACGGCACCGCGACCTGAGCGGCCGACGCCGTGAACCTGGCGCCCACCTTCGTCCAGGTCCTGCTGCTGCTCGGCTGCGCGGTGGCGGTGGTGCTGGCGTTCCAGCGGGCGCGCATCCCGACGGCGCTGGGCTACCTGCTGGTGGGCGTGCTGCTGGGACCGCACACCGCCGGGCCGGTGGTCGACGCGCAGCCGCTGCGCGCACTGGCCGAGTTCGGCATCGTGTTCCTGCTGTTCACGATCGGGCTGAACTTCTCGCTGCCGCAGATCCACGCGCTGCGCCACCTGGTGCTGGGGCTGGGCACGGCGCAGGTGGCGCTGACCACCGCCGCGGTCGGCGCGATCGCCTGGGCCGCCGGGGTGCCGCCGGCGGCGGCGTTCGTCGTCGGCGCGGTGTTCGCGCAGTCGTCGACGACGATCATCGGCAAGCAGCTCGCCGAGCAGGGCGAGGACCAGGCGCGCCACGCGCGGCTCGGCCTGGGCATGTCGGTGTTCCAGGACGTGACCGCGGTGCCGCTGGTGATCGTGATCCCGGTGCTCGGCGCCGCCGGCGCCGCGTCGCTCGGCGGCACGCTGGCCTGGGCGCTGGTCAAGGCGGCGCTGGCGTTCGTGCTGGTGTTCTTCGTCGGACGCTGGCTGCTGCGCCCGCTGTTCCACCGCATCGCGGCACGCCGCTCGGCCGAGCTGTTCACGCTGACCGTGCTGTTCGTCTCGCTGGCCGCCGGCGCGGTCACGCAATCGCTCGGCCTGTCGATGGCCTTCGGCGCGTTCCTTGCCGGCATGGTGCTCGGCGAGACCGAGTTCCGCCACCAGGTCGAGGCCACGGTGCGGCCGTTTCGCGACGTGCTGCTGGGGCTGTTCTTCATCGGCATCGGCACGCTCGTCGACCCCGCGGTGCTGGCGCAGGTGTGGCACTGGGGCCTGCTCGGCGCGGCGCTGCTGCTGTCGGTGAAGGCGGTGCTGGTGGCGGCGATCGTGCGCGCCGCCGGCATCGAGGCGCCGACCGCGTGGCGCATCGGCATCCTGCTGGCGGTGGGCGGCGAGTTCGGCTTCGCCGTGCTGGCCTTCGGGCTGGAAAGCGGCGTCGTCGACGAGCCGCTGGGCCAGGCGGTGCTGGTGTCGGTGCTGTTCTCGATGGTCGCCGGCCCGCTGCTGATCCGCCACAACCACGCGCTGGCACGGTGGCTGGCGCCGCGCCGCGCGCCGCAGGCCGACGACGCCACCGACGCCGCACCCGGCCCGGTGCCGGTGGCCGGCGCCCAGGTGCTGCTCGCCGGCTACGGCCGCGTGGGCCAGAGCCTGGGCCACTTCCTCGAGGCCGAGGGCATCGGCTATGCCGCGCTCGACCTCGATGCCGAGCGCGTGCGCGAGGCGCGGCGTGCCGGCGAGCACGTGCACTTCGGCGACAGCTCGCAGTTCGACGTGCTGGAAGCGCTCGGGCTGGACCACGCGCGGCTGGTGGTGATCACCCACGACGACGTCGCGGCGGCGCTGCGGCTGCTGCCGCAGTTGCGCGCGCGGCACCCGCAGCTGCCGGTGATGGTGCGCGCGCGCGGCCTCGACGCCGCCGAGGCGCTGCGCGCCGCCGGCGCCACCGAGGTCGTGCCCGAGACCCTCGAGGCGACGCTGACGCTGGCGTCGCAGGCGCTGCGGCTGCTCGACGTGCCGCTGGCGCGCGTGCTGCGGCGCGTGCAGGCCGAGCGCGCCAACCACTATCCGCGGATGCGCGGCGCCTTCGGCGGCGACGCCACGCACGCCGACGACCCCGCGGCCGGCGCCGAGCGCCTGCACGCGCTGCAGCTGCCGGCCGACAGCCGCTGGCCCGGGCAGCCGCTGTCGGCGCTGCCGCTGGACGGCGTGATCGTCAGCGCGCTGGTGCGCCGCGGCGAGCGCCGGCTGCAGCCGGCGCCCGACACGCACCTCGAACCGGGGGACACGCTGGTGCTGTTCGGCGATGCGGACGCATTGGCGCGGGCCGAGGCCGCGCTGCAGCGCTGAACGACGTCGCGTGGCGGCCGCGCCCGGGCCGCCCGCGGCGCGGCCCGTATCATCGCCGGCCCGCCGCGTCGCGACGATTCGCCGATGCCCCACAGTGTCACGCTGATCACCACCCTCGCCGCCGGCTTCGGGCTCGCGCTGCTGCTCGGTTTCGTCGCCGAGCGGGTGAAGGTGCCGGCGCTGGTCGGCTACCTGGTCGCCGGCATCGTGATCGGTCCGTCGACGCCGGGTTTCGTCGCCGACGTGGCGATCGCGTCGCAGCTGTCGGAGATCGGCGTGATGCTGCTGATGTTCGGCGTCGGGCTGCACTTCTCACTGGACGACCTGCTGGCGGTGCGGCGCGTCGCGCTGCCCGGCGCGGTGGTGCAGATGGGGCTGGCGACGCTGCTCGGCATGGGCCTGGCCTGGACCTGGGGCTGGGGCGTCGGCAGCGGGCTGGTGTTCGGTCTGTCGCTGTCGTGCGCCAGCACGGTGGTGCTGCTCAAGGCGCTCGAGGCGCGCCGCGCACTGGACACGATGAACGGGCGCATCGCCGTCGGCTGGCTGGTCGTCGAAGACCTGGCCACCGTGATGGTGCTGGTGCTGCTGCCGCCGCTGGCGGCGATGCTCGGCACCGGCACCGGCACCGGCGGCGCGACGGCCGACTCGTTGTGGCGCACGATCGGCCAAACGCTGCTGCAGGTGTCGGCGTTCGTCGCGCTGATGCTGGTGGCCGGCCGACGCGTGCTGCCGTGGCTGCTGTGGCAGGTCGCGCGCACCGGGTCGCGCGAACTGTTCACGCTGTCGGTGGTCGCCGCGGCGATCGGCATCGCGTTCGGCGCCGCATCGCTGTTCGGCGTGTCGTTCGCGCTCGGTGCGTTTTTTGCCGGCATGGTGATGCGCGAGTCGGAGTTCAGCCACCGCGCGGCGCAGGAGTCGCTGCCGCTGCGCGACGCCTTCGCGGTGCTGTTCTTCGTCGCGGTGGGCATGCTGTTCGACCCCGCGGTGCTCATCGAGCAGCCGCTGCGCGTGCTCGGCGTCGTGGCGATCATCGTGATCGGCAAGTCGATCGCCGCCGCGGGGCTGGTGCTGGCGCTGCGCTACCCGCTGAACACCGCGCTGATCGTGGCCGCCAGCCTCGGGCAGATCGGCGAGTTCTCGTTCATCCTCGCCGGCATGGGGCTGTCGCTGGGACTGCTGCCGCCCGAGGCGATGAGCCTGGTGCTCGCCGGCGCGCTGATCTCGATCGCGCTGAACCCGTTCGTGTTCGGCGCGATCGAGCCGCTCAGCCGCTGGGTGCTGCAGCGCTCGGAGCTGGCGCGCGCGCTGGAGCGCCGCGACGACCCGTACGCCGAACTGCCGATGAGCACCGACCGCAAGTTCCTCGAGGGTCAGGTGGTGCTGGTCGGCTACGGCCGCGTCGGCCGCCGCATCGCGCGGGTGCTCGGCGAGCGGCGCATCCCGTTCGTCGTCGCCGAGCGCAACCGCGAGCTCGTCGAGGACCTGCGCAAGCAGGGGCTGGCCGCGGTCTCGGGCGACGCCACCGACCCGGCGGTGCTGATCCAGGCGCACATCGCCGATGCCGCGATGCTCGTCGTGGCCACGCCCGACACTCTGGGCGTGCGGCAGATGGCCGAGACGGCGCGCACGCTGAACCCCGGCATCGAGGTCGTCGTGCGCACGCACAACGAGGACGAGTCGCAGCTGCTGCGCAGGGACCAGGTCGGCACCGTGTTCTACGGCGAGGAGGAGCTGGCCAGGGGCATGATCGCCCACGTGCTGCAGCGATTCGACCTCGCGCCACCCGGGTCCTGAGCCCCGGTCGCGCGGCCGGCGGAAGCGGCCGCTGCGTGGCGGCCCGAGGTGTCAGGATCGGGTGACCGTGGCATCGCGTCGTGCCGACATCGACGGGCGCACCCGCGGCGTCGACCCCGGCTTCGGCAGCGCCGGGTCGGCGACGGCCGGTGCGGCTGCGGCGGTGAAGGGGCCCCGTCCGATCGGATGCGCGCAGTGCTCATGCCGTCGAACGCTGGGTCAATTCAGCCCTTGCGCAGCGCCGCCGTGTCGAAGGGCAGGCTGCGCAGCCGCTTGCCGGTGGCCGCGAAGATCGCGTTGGCCACCGCGGGCGCGATCGGCGGCGTGCCCGGCTCGCCGATGCCGCCCGGCTTCTCGCGGCTCGCGACGATGTGCACCTCGACCCTCGGCATCTCGTTCATGCGCAGCACCGGGTAGTCGTTGAAGTTGCCCTGCTGCACGCGACCGTCCTTGAAGTCGATGCGGCCGTACAGCGCCGCCGACAGGCCGTAGACGATGGCGCGCTCGATCTGGCGTTCTATCGTCTGCGGGTTAACCGTCATGCCGCAGTCCACCGCGGCGACGACACGGTGCACCTTGGGCGTGCCGTCGGCGGCGATCGACACCTCGGCCACCTCGGCGACGTAGCTGCCGAAGCTGTGCGCCACCGCGATGCCGCGGTACACGCCCGCCGGCAGCGGCGATCCCCAGCCGGCCTTGCGCGCCGCCAGCTCGAGAACACCCTTGTGGCGCGGCTGCTTGCCGAGCAGCGCGCGGCGGTACTCGTACGGGTCGGCCTTGGCCGCCGCCGCCAGTTCGTCGACGAAGCTCTCGATGAAGAACGCGTTCTGCGAGTGGCCGACCGAGCGCCAGAACCACACCTGCGGCCCCGGCTCCCGGCGGCCGTAGGCGATGCGCTGGTTGGGGACGTCGTACGGGTGGTCGGCGATGCCTTCCAGCGCGAAGCTGTCGACGCCGCTGGCGGGGATCTGCATGAAGCCCGACGCCGCCATGATCGACGGCGATCCGACGCCGCACCGGAGCATCGTCGGCATGCCCTTCGCGTCGAGCGCGGCCTCGAACCGGGCCACCGACGCCGGGCGGTAGTAGCCGGCGGCCATGTCGTCCTCGCGCGTGTAGATCAGCTTGACCGGCCTGCCCGACAGCTTGGACAGCAGCGTCGCGTCGATCGTGAAGTCGGGTGCGAAGCGCCGGCCGAACCCGCCGCCGAGCAGCAGCGTGTTGACCTTGACCTTGGCCGGCGTCACCGACGCGACCTGGCCCAGGATGCCCTGGCTCGGGCCCTGGCTCTGCGTGCCGGCCCAGATCTCGACCGTGTCGCCGGTGACCCAGGCGGTGCAGTTCATCGGTTCCATGCAGGCATGGGCCAGGTAGGGCGCCTCGTACGTGGCCTCGACGGTGGCGGCGCCGGTCGCCGCCGCGTCCTTGACGTTGCCGGTGTCGACCGCGATCGCGTCGGCGTTGGCCGCCCCCGAGGCGAGCATGTCGCGCACCTTCTCGTTGGACAGGTCCTTGGCCGCACCCAGGTCCCAGTCGATAACCAGCGCGTCGCGTCCCTTCCTGGCGGCCCAGTAGCCGTCGGCCAGCACCGCGACGCCGTGCGGGATGGTCAGGACCTGGCGCACGCCCTTGACCGCCCTGGCCTGGCGGTCGTCGACCCTGACCGGCTTGGCGCCGGGCTGCGGCGCGCGCGCCATCACCGCGACCCACATGCCGGGGACCTGCGCGTCGATGCCGAACTTCGCGCTGCCGTCGATCTTGCCCGGCGTGTCGAGGCGGTGGGTGCGCTTGCCGAGGATGCGGAAGTCCTTCGGGTCCTTCAGCTTCGGCTCGGCGGGCACCGGGAGCCTGGACGCCGCCGGCACGAGCGTCCCGTAGGCCAGCTTCCTGCCGCTGGCGTGGATCACCTGGCCCGCCTCGGTGCGGCATTCGCCGGCCGGCACCTTCCACTGGACGGCGGCCGCCGCCACCAGCATTTCGCGCGCCGCCGCACCGGCCTGGCGCAGCGGGTCCCAGTGCGCGCGCACGGTGGTCGATCCGCCGGTGGCCTGCATGCCGAACATCGGGTTGGCGTAGGCCTGGTCGACCGGCGCCTGCTGCACCCGCACGCGCTTCCAGTCGGCGTCGAGTTCCTCGGCGAGCAGCATCGGGATCGCGGTGAGCACGCCCTGGCCCATCTCGGACGAGCCGCACATCACGGTGACCGTGCCGTCGCCGGCGAGGCGCAGCCAGGCGTTGGGCGCGAAGACGGCCGGTGTGGCCGCCTCGAGGCGGGCCGACCAGCCGACCGCCGGCAGCACGAAGCCGATCGTCAGCGCGGCGCCGCTTCCCTTGAGGAAGCCGCGGCGCGAGGTGGTGAGGGTCGCGTCCATGTTCAGGCCCCCTTCGTCAGCGCGGCCGACGCGTCCTGGATCGCCGCGCGGATCTGGTTGTAGGTGCCG
>CAZUBF010000121.1:0-11172 GCA_964618555.1 uncultured Azohydromonas sp. | reverse complement strand
CTCGCGCACGTTGTGGTCGGTGATCAGCACGCCGATGCCGCGCGCCTTCAGGAAACGGATGATGCGCTGGATCTCGATCACGGCGATCGGGTCGACGCCGGCGAACGGCTCGTCGAGCAGGATGAAACGCGGCTGCGTGGCCAGCGCACGCGCGATCTCGACGCGCCGGCGCTCGCCACCCGACAGCGCCGGCGCCGGGCTGGCGCGCAGCTTGTCGATGCTCAGGTCGAGCAGCAGGTCCTCGAGCTGGCGCTCGATCTCGGCGGGCTTCAGCGGCCGGCCGTCGGCGCCGCGCTGCAGCTCGAGCACGGCGCGGATGTTCTCCTCGACCGTGAGCTTGCGGAAGATCGACGCCTCCTGCGGCAGGTAGCTCAGCCCCAGGCGCGAGCGCTCGTGGATCGGGCGGTGATGCACCGGCTCGCCGTCGATCAGGATCTCGCCGGCATCGGCGCGCACCAGCCCGACGACCATGTAGAAGATCGTCGTCTTGCCCGCCCCGTTGGGTCCGAGCAGGCCGACCACCTCGCCGGCGCTGACCGCCAGCGCGACGTCCCTGACCACCACCCGCGCGCCGTAGCGCTTCTGCAACCCCTGGGCTTCGAGCCGGCTGAGCGCCGTCGACGCCAGCGTCGACGCGGCGTCGAGCGGCGCTTTCAACGCGGCGTCCCCGGCGGCGGCGCCGAGGCCGCCGACTCGCGCGGCGTCAGTACGGCGCGCACGCGCCCCCCGCCGTCGCCGCCGACGTTGAACACCTCGTTGACGTTGTCGTACGTGATCAGCTGCCCGCTGACCTCGTCGGCCGGCTTGCTGCCGCGCAGCCGCCGCAGCGTCGCGTTGCCGCGCAACCTCACCGTATCGGCGCGACTGTCGTACTCGATGCGGTCGGCGCGACCGTCGATGAACTCGTCGACGCCGTCGCGCTTCTGGCGGAAGGTGGCCTGCTGCCCGGCCTGCCCGCTCGCGACGGCGCTGCGCCCGCCTTCGGCCGTCTCGCGCACTTCGACCCGCTCGGCGGTGATGCGCATCGTGCCCTGCGTGATGACGACGTTGCCGTTGAAGATCACGACCTGCCGGGCCAGGTCGACCGTGCTCTGCTTGTCGGCCTCGATGGTCAGCGGCAGGCTGCGGTCGGCGCGCTCAGCCCACACGGCCGACGGTGCGGCGACCAGCAGGGCCAGCAGCGAGACGATGGCAAGAGATGGGGTCGGCATGGCGGCACAGAACTTGCAGAGCATTCTAGCCACGCCGCTGCGCCGCACCGCGCCGGCGCGCAGCAATATGTCACGCGACAGGTCCGCGCGGGCGCGCGCGCCGGCGATCAGCTGCCGCGGCGCACGATCTGCACGAGGAAGTCGGTGACCTGCAACGAACGTTCGTTGCTGCCGGCCAGGCTACCCGACGTGAAGAACCGACCGTGCACGCCCATCGACGGCGTGCCGTCGATCTTGTAGGCCTCGGCCAGCGCCTTGGCCTGCCGCGCCTTGGTGGACACGCCGAACGAGCGCAGCGCATCGACGAACTTGTCGCGGTCCAGTCCCTGCTCGGCGGCGAACGCGGCCATGTCGGCTTCCTTGTCGAGGCGCCGGCGCTGCACGTGCATCGCGGCGAACACGCGCCGGTGCAGCTTGTCGACCTCGCCCAGCGCCTCGAGCGCGTAGTACAGCTTGGCGTGCGTCTCGTGCATCGCGCTGAAACCCACCGGCACGCGACGGAACGCGACGTCGCCGGGCAGGCGCGCCGACCAGGCCTCGACCGCCGGCTGAAACGCGTTGCAGTGCGGGCAGCCATACCAGAAGAACTCGAGCACGTCGATCTTGCCCGGCGTCGAGGTGGGGGCGGGTTGTGCCAGCCGGATGTAGTCGCGGCCCTCGGCGAACGGCGCTTGCTGCGCCAGCGCTTGGCGGGCGAACGGCATCGCGACGCCGGCAGCGGCGAGTTGCAGGGAGAAACGGCGGCGATTCATCGGTGGTCCTTCGGTGCACGGCCGCCGCGGTGTCGCGCAACGGCCCGGAGGTTCAAGGGAAGGGCACGGCGGCAACCCCCGCCACGCCCCGGTCGGCATACATGACTCAACGCTCGACGCGCACCAGCGCTGACTCGACGGCGTTGCTCTTCAGCCGTTCCTGCGCGGAGTCGGCCTGGTCCTTCAGCTCGAACGGGCCCAGCCGCACGCGGTAGACGGTGCGGCCGGCCTGCTGGCGCTCGCTGATGCGCGCCGCGAACCCGAGCATGGCCAGCCGCGCACGCTGTTGTTCCGCATCCTCGGAGCGAGAGTAAGCGCCAACTTGAACGAAATAGCGGAAGGCATCGGCGCCGGGCACGGCGGCCGACACCGCGGGCGGCGCGACTCCCGCCAGGATCGCCGCCGGGTCGCGCCCACCCGCGGCAGCCGGTGCGCTTGCCGACGCCACCGGCGCGGCGGCGGCCCGCGGCGCCGGTGCGGCGGGCGGCGCCGATGCCGGAGCCTCGGCACGTTGCGCCGGCTTGCCGGCCAGCGGGCCGTTCGGATCCCAGCGCTTGAGCCGTTCGGCCTCCGCAGGGTCGATCTCGCTGCTGCGCTGCGGCACCTTGTCGACGAAGGGCACAGGCACCTTGGTCACGTACAGCGCCACCGCGAGCGCCAGTGCCAGGCCGACCAGCAGCCCGACGACCATCCCGAGCACGAAGCCACCGCGCTGCGAACCGGCCGTCATGCCGCCTCCGTGACCAGATCTTCGGCGCGCGCCATCGACTCGGGCGCCGACACGCCGAGCAGCGCCAGCGCGCTGCGCAGCACCTGCCGCACCGCGTCCAGCAGCGCGAGGCGCGCGCGCGCCAGTTCTCGCTCGTCGACGAGGAAGCGTTCGGCCGCGTAGTAGCCGTGGAACGCCGCCGCGAGGTCGCGCACGTAGAAGGCGACGTCGTGCGGCGCCAGCTCGGCAGCGGCGCGCTCGAGCGTCGCCGGGTAGTCGGCCAGCTTGTTCATCAGCGCCGCCTCGGTCGGCGCGGTCAGTCGCGACAGATCGGCGCCGGACAGCGTCGCCGCGTCGCCGCCATGCTGCTGCACCCACTGCGCGATCACCGAGCAGATGCGCGCATGCGCGTACTGCACGTAGAACACCGGGTTCTCGTCGTTGCGCTTCAACGCCAGGTCGACGTCGAACACGAACTCGGTGTCGGCCTTGCGGCTGATCAGGAAAAAGCGCACCGCGTCGCGGCTGGTCCAGTCGATCAGGTCGCGCAAGGTCACGTAGCTGCCGGCGCGCTTCGAGATCTTCACCTCCTGGCCACCGCGCATCACGGTGACCATCTTGTGCAGCACGTAGTCGGGGTAGCCGGCAGGGATGCCGGCTCCGGCGGCCTGCAGCCCGGCACGAACGCGGGCGATCGTGCCGTGGTGGTCGCTGCCCTGGATGTTGACCGCCTTCGTGTAGCCGCGCTCGAACTTCGCGATGTGGTAGGCGACGTCGGGCACGAAGTACGTGTAGCTGCCGTCGGACTTGCGCATCACGCGGTCCTTGTCGTCGCCGTACTCGGTGCTGCGCAACCACAGCGCGCCGCCGTCCTCGTAGGTCTTGCCGGCGGCGACCAGGCGCTGCACGGTGGCGTCGACGCGGCCGTCGGCGTACAGGCTCGACTCGAGGTAATAGCGGTCGAAGCGCACGCCGAAGGCCTTCAGGTCGAGGTCCTGCTCGTGGCGCAGGTAGGCCACGGCGAACTGGCGGATGCCGTCGAGGTCGTCGGGGTCGCCGCTGGCGCTGAACTCGCGGTCGTCGGCGCGCACAGTCCTGCGAGCGGCGAAGTCGAGTGCGATGTCGACGATGTAGTCGCCGTTGTACGCGGCCGCAGGCCAGTCGGCGTCGCCGGGCTTCAGGCCGCGCAGCCGCGCCTGCACCGACAGCGCCAGGTTGCCGATCTGCACGCCGGCGTCGTTGTAGTAGAACTCGCGCGTGACCTGCCAGCCCTGCGTGGCCAGCAGGTGACAGATCGAGTCACCGAGCGCCGCCTGCCGACCGTGGCCGACGTGCAGCGGCCCGGTGGGGTTCGCCGAGACGAACTCGACGAGCACGCGCCGCCCGTCGGGCGCACGTCGCCCGAAGGCGTCGCCGGCGGCGAGCACCTCGCCGACCACCGCCTGGCGCGCCGCATCGGTCAGCCGCAGGTTGACGAACCCAGGGCCGGCGATCTCGAGGGCCGCGACCCAGCGCTGCACCGCCGGCTGGCGCCACAACGCGTCGACCAGCGCCTGCGCGAGCTCGCGCGGGTTCTTCTTCAGCGTGCGCGCCAGCGCCATCGCGGCGGTGATCGCCAGGTCGCCATGCGCCGCCTGCCGCGGCAGTTCGAAACCCAGCGCCGCCGGCGGCTCGGTGCCGAGATCGGTCACCGCGCGGCGCAACGCCTCGAGCAGCTCGGTCTTGGCTTGAATCATTTCCGCGATTCTACGGGCGCCCCCTCGCGCCGCCCGGTGCCTCGTCGGGCGCGCCGTGCCCGCGACCGCGCCGATCAACGCGCCGAATGCGGCGCTGATCGGACCACCGGTGCGCGCCGGCCGCGGCGACGATGCGCGCATCGCGGCGCCGGCCGCCGCGCGCTGCCGACCATGTCGACCGTCGCCCTCCCGCCCGCGGACCACCCCTTCGTCACCGACCCGGCGCTGCCGCCGCGCATCGGCAAGTACCGCGTGCTCAAGCGCCTCGGCGAGGGCGCGACCAGCGAGGTGTTCCTCGCGCACGACGACTTCCACGACCGCCCGGTGGCGATCAAGCAGGTGCGCGCGCCCGTCGGCCACGACGGCAACGAGCCGCAGATCTACCAACGGTTTTTTGCCGCCGAGGCGGCGCTCGTGGGCCGCCTGCAGCACCCCAACGTGGTGCAGCTGTACGACGCGGTGGACGAGCCGGGGGCGCCGTACCTGGTGATGGAGTACGTCGCCGGCGTCACGCTGCGCCGCTACTGCCGCGCGGACACCCTGCTGTCGCTCGAGCAGATCGTCGAGATCGGCTTCAAGTGCGCGATGGCGCTGGGTTACATGGCGCGCCAGGGGCTGATCCACCGCGACGTCAAGCCGGCCAATCTGCTCGCCGTCGTCGAGCACGACCACGTCGTCGACGTCAAGGTCACCGACTTCGGCAGCGTGCTCAACCTGGGGTCGGACCGCACGCAGATCTACCGCGTCGGCTCGCTGGCGTACATCTCGCCCGAGCAGCTCGACGGCGCCGAGGTCGATGCGCGCGCCGACATCTACTCGCTCGCGGCGGTGCTGTACCACCTGATCGCCGGTCGCGCGCCGTTCGACGCGCCGACCCAGGCGGCGATGATGAGCCAGATCTTCACCGCCGAGCCGGCGCCGCTGACCGGGCTGCGCGCCAACGTGCCGGCGTCGCTCGATGCGCTGGTGCGCGGCGCGCTGGCCAAGCGGCCCGAGCAGCGCCCCGCAGACTGGGACGCCTTCGCACAGGCGCTGTCGGGCCTGATCGCCCAGCGCGAGATCCCGCGCGGGCGGCTGCAGGGCGTGCTCGACTCGGAACGTTTCAACCTCCTGCGCGGGCTCGAGTTCTTCTGCGGCTTCGGCGACGTCGAGCTGTGGGAGGTGGTGCACCGTGCGAAGTGGCAGCGGCTCAAGCCCGGCCACGCGCTGTACCGCCACGGTGAGCAGGGACAGACCTTCCACGTCATCGCGCAGGGCGAGATCGAGGTCGCGCGCGACGGCGTGAAGGTCGCGACGCTGGGCCGCGGCACCTCGGTCGGCGAGCTGGCCTACCTCGCACCGAGCGAGGAGCTGCGCACGCACCGCGCCGACGTCACCGTCACGCGCTCGTGCGTGACGGTGTCGTTCACGCCGCACACCTATCGGCAGCTCGCGCTGGGCACGCGTCACCTGTTCGACCAGGCGTTCATCGGCGTGCTGGTGCGCCGGCTGCACGCGGCGCACGAAGCGCTGCACCACCCGCGTCGCATCCTCTGACGGCGCGCCTGCCGGCGCGTTTGCGCGCCACCGCCGGCTCTGCTCCAATGCGCGCCGGCGCGCCCGACGCGCCACAGGAGGAGATCGACATGCCCCGCACCGCCTGGCTGGCCGCCGCGCTGCTCGCCGCCGCGACACTGGCCCACGCCGACGACAAGAAGCCGCTGACCGAGCAGCAGAACCGCATGGCCGCGTGCAACCGCGACGCCGGCGACCTGAAGGGAGACGAGCGCCGCGCCTTCATGTCGCAGTGCCTGTCGGGCAAGGCGAAGATGACGCCGCAGCAGCGCATGTCGCACTGCAACCGCGAGGCCGGCGAACGCAAGGGCGACGAGCGCCGCCGCTACATGAGCGATTGCCTGAAGCAGTAGCCGAGCGCGCGTCAGCCGCGCCGCGGTTCGCCCTTCCAGTACGCGGCGTCGCCGTAGGTGTGCTTGAGGAAGTCGATCCACAGGCGCACGCGCAGCGGCAGGTGCTTGCGCTGCGGGAACACCGCGTAGATGCCGTTCGGCGGCGCGGCGAAGTCGTCGAGCACACTGGCGAGCACGCCGGCGGCAATCTCCTGCTCGACCTCCCAGGTGCTGCGCCACGCGATGCCCATGCCCTGCAGGCACCAGTCGTGCAGCACCTGGCCGTCGCTGCAGTCGAGCCGCCCGCTGGGACGCATGTGTGTGACCTGGCCGTCGATCGTGAAGGCCCAGCCGCGCGTCTGGCTGGCGTCGGACGACAACGTCAGGCACTCGTGGCGATGCAGTTCGCCCGGGTGCTGCGGCACGCCGGCGCGCTGCAGGTACGCCGGCGCGGCCACGCACAGCCGCCGGTTGTCGGCCAGACGCACGCTGACCAGGCTCGAGTCGGGCAGGTCGCCGACGCGCACCGCGCAATCGACGCCCTCGTTGACGATGTCGACGACGCGGTCGCTGAGGTTCAGCGACAGGCTGACGTCGGGGTGCTGCGTCAGGAAGCGCGGCACCAGCGGCGCGACGTGCCGGCGGCCGAACCCGGCCGGCGCGGTCACGCGCAGGTGGCCGCTGGCCTTGACGCCGCCGGCGCTGACGCTGGCCTCGGCGTTGGCCAGGTCGGCCAGGATGCGCTGGCAGTCCTCGAGGAACGCACTGCCCTCGTGGGTCAACGTGATGCGCCGCGTCGTGCGCACCAGCAGCTTGACGCCCAGGCGCTCCTCGAGCGCGTCGATGCGCCGGCCGATCACCGCCGGAGCGACCCCTTCCGCGTGCGCCGCGGCGGTCAGGCTTCCCCGGGTCGCCACGCCGACGAACGACTCGATCTGCTTCAGGCGATCCATGAGGCAAGAATACCCTCGCCGATGGTTCTGATCAATTCGAGTCGACGCGGGATAAGTGAAGTTCCAGTTGCGAATCAACCGCTTCAGCCGTCAACGCCGCGGCCGGCGGGATGATCGGTGGCAGCGCGTCGAGCACGGCGCAGGCGTGTCGATAGCCCTGCTCGGCGATGCGCTCGAAGCGGTGCCAGTCGAGCAGGCCGACGCGGTCCAGCGGGGGGTGGAAGCACAGGTCGGCCAGCGTCTGCGCGTGGCGCTGGCGCGAGGTGCTGTACAGGATCGTCACGCGGCGCAGGTACGACGCCAACGTCGGCACGCGCGCGTGCCGCTGACGCGCGCGCGGGCGCAGCCGGTCGCGCAGCAATGCCCAGACACCGGGCAGTTCGTCGCCGTCGAGCCGGCAGTCGTCGCGGCGGTCGAGGTCGACCCCGATCACGCGCCCGACGCCGCGCATGCCCTGCATCACGTCGACCGGGAAGTTGTTGAAGGTGCCGCCGTCGCACAGCAGGTCGCCGTCCTCGACCACGGGCGGCAGCGCGCCGGGGATCGCGATGCTCGCCATCAGCGCGCGCACCAGGTTGCCGCGGCGCAGCACCTGCTCACGCGCCTGCGAGACGTTGGTCGCGACGCTGTAGTGGTTCTTCCACAGGTCCTCGACGTCGGCGTCGAACCCGAGCAGATCGTCGATCGCGCTGTCCAGCGTCGCGCGCAGCCGGCGGCCGCGGAACAGCGACAGCAGCGGCAGCCAGCTGAGGTCGCCGGTCGGGCTGCGCGCAAAGGCGCGGCGCACGTTGGACTCGATCGCGTCGAGCGGGCGGTCGGACGCGACGTAGGTGGCCATCACCGCACCGATGCTGGTGCCACCGACCACGTCGACCTCGACGCCGCGCTCGCGCAGCGCGCGGTACACGCCCAGGTGCGCGAAGCCGCGCGCACCGCCGCCGGCCAGCACCAGGCCGACCGCGGTGCGGCTCTGCAGCCGCGCCAGACGTGCCATGTCACGCTGCAGCGCCGGGCGCACATGAACGTGGTCGGCCACCGGCCGGCGGTCGAGCCAGGCGCGCGTGCCGCGCGGCGATCGCCGCGCGGCCGGGTGCAGCAGCACGAGCACGTCGCGCCGGCCTGCGACGCTTCGTGATGTGAGCAGACACTCCTTCTCCGTCGCGTGCAGGCGTGGCGGCTGGTCGGCGTCGGCGAGCAGCAGGATCTCGTCGGCGTGGCGGCAGCAGCGGCGTGTCCACGGCGTCGGCGCCGGGTCGCCGAGCAGCAGCACGAAGTCGTGGTCGGCCTCGATCTCATCGAGCCGCAGCGCGATGCGTCGCTGCAGCAGCGCGTCGCCGTCGCTGCGCGCCGCGCCGCGCTGGCCGAGGTCGGCGTCGATGCGACCCGGCCCGA
The DNA here is from genome assembly GCA_964618555.1 of uncultured Azohydromonas sp. Taxonomy (GTDB): domain Bacteria; phylum Pseudomonadota; class Gammaproteobacteria; order Burkholderiales; family Burkholderiaceae_C; genus Calidifontimicrobium. The sequence goes on along the minus strand of CAZUBF010000121.1, from coordinate 2,533 downwards.
CCACCGCGACGCGCCCGACCGCGCGCAGCGCGGCGGCCAGCCGACGTGCGAAGGCCTCGTCGTCGACGCCGTCGCTGATCGGCAGCAGCGCCATCGTCACCGGCCGGTCGGCACAGGGGCGCCGCGGCTGCAGCCGGGCGACCGCCCGCCGGCCGAGCGCCAGCGCCAGCCCCGGGTGGTCGGCGAGCAACGCGAGCCAGTCGTCGCGGTCGAGCCGTGCGAGCACGGTGTCGCGCAGCGCCGTGACCGTGGCCGATCGCGGCACGCCGCCGATCAGGCTGACCTCGCCGACCACGTCGCCGCGCACCAGGTCGCCGACCGGGCGCGGTGGTGCGCCGTCGGCGGTCGCCTCGGCGCGCAACCTGCCGCTGAGCACCAGATACATCGCGTCGCCGACCTCGCCCTGTCGCATCAGCGTCTGCCCGCCCGCGACCTCGACCCAGCGCAGCCGCTCGCGCAGCGCCGGCGCAGCCGACGCCGCCTCGGCGCCGAGCAGGGCGTCGAGGTGGCGCGCGAGCAGCGCGTCGGGCGGCATCGGCAGGGCGTCGGGCATGCGGGGTCGGAAACGGGGGGGCGGCTGCAGGTCGGTCGCGGCGACCGGCCCGTGGCGGGTTTTCGTCATCCACGGCGACGGGCACAGGGCAGAACCCCACGGAATCCACCACCGCGTAGGGATCGGCCCCGGATTACGTCGCTGGACGCAAAGATGCCAGCAGGAATCGCCACTCAATAGACGCCGAAGTTCGTAATAAAGTCTTATAGATGAGTGCCCCGGCCCATCCGCGCGCCGTCTTGTTCGACGCCTACGGCACGCTGTTCGACGTCTACAGCGTCTCGCTGCTGGCCGAGCAGTTGTTCCCCGGGCACGGCCAAGCGCTGGCCACGCTGTGGCGCGACAAGCAGATCGAGTACACGCGCCTGGTGTCGATGAGCGGACGCTACAAGCCGTTCTGGGCGTTGACGCTGGCCGGGCTGCGTTTCGCCGCGCAACGCCTCGCGCTGCCGCTGGACGGCGCGGCCGAGGACCGGCTGATGAACCAGTACCGGCACCTCAGCGCGTTTCCCGAGAACCTCGAGGTGCTGCAGGCGCTGCGCGCACGCGGCGTGCGCGCCGGCATCCTGTCCAACGGCGACCCGCAGATGCTCGCGGTGGCGGTCAAGAGCGCCGGCTTCGCCGACCTGCTCGACCCGGTGCTGTCGGTGCACGAGACGCGCCGCTACAAGACCGATCCGGCGTGTTACGCGCTCGGGCCGCAGGCGCTGGACCTGCCGGCGCGGCAGATCCTGTTCGTGTCGAGCAACGGCTGGGACGCGATCGGCGCCTCCTGGTACGGTTACACGACGCTGTGGGTCAACCGCGCCGGGCTGCCGCTCGAGCAGCTCGACACGCCGCCGACGCGCACCGGCACCAGCCTGCGCGACGTGCTCGACTTCTTCGCGCCGCGCTGACCCGCCGGTGCGCCCTCGACTTCCCACCCCAGGAGGCTCCATGACCGAACGCATCACCCGCCACCGCCTGCAGGTGGCCGCGCCGCTGGCGCGTTTCATCGACGACGAGGTGCTGCCCGGCACCGGTGTCGACCCGGCCGCGTTCTGGTCCGGGTTCGACGCCATCGCCCACGACCTGGCGCCGAAGAACCGCGCGTTGCTTGCCGAACGCGACCGGCTGCAGGCCGCGCTCGACGACTGGCACCGTGCCCACGCCGGGCCGATCGCCGACATGACGGCCTACCGGGGCTTCCTGCGCGACATCGGCTACCTGGTGCCGGTGCCCGAGCGGGTCGAGGCGACCACGGCCAACGTCGACGCCGAACTGGCCCGGCAGGCCGGCCCGCAGCTGGTGGTACCGATCACCAACGCGCGCTACGCGCTCAACGCGGCCAACGCGCGCTGGGGCTCGCTGTACGACGCGTTGTACGGCACCGACGCGATCCCCGAGACCGGCGGCGCCGAGAAGGGCTCCGGCTACAACCCGGTGCGCGGCGCCAAGGTGATCGACTACGCGCGTGGCGTGCTCGACCAGGCGGCGGCGCTGGCCAAGGGCTCGCACCGCGACGTCGCCGGCTACCGCGTCGTGGACGGCCGCCTCGCCGTGACGCTGGCGGACGGCACCGTCACCGGCCTGGCCGATCCGGGGGCCTTCGCCGGCTGGCAGGGCGACGCCGCCGCGCCGTCGTCGGTGCTGCTGCGCCGCCACGGGCTGCACCTCGACATCCGCGTCGACCGCAGCCATCCGATCGGCAAGACCGACCCGGCGGGCGTCGCCGACGTCGTGCTCGAGGCCGCGGTGTCGACCATCCTCGACCTCGAGGACTCGGTGGCCGTGGTCGACGGCGACGACAAGGTGCTCGCCTACCGCAACTGGCTGGGCCTGCTGCGCGGCACGCTGACCGAGGAGGTCGCCAAAGGTGGCAAGACGTTCACGCGCCGCCTCGAGCCCGACCGCGTCTACACCGGCGCCGACGGCCAGCCGCTGACCCTGCACGGCCGCTCGCTGCTGTTCGTGCGCAACGTCGGCCACCTGATGACCAAC
>CAZUBF010000120.1:9005-11586 GCA_964618555.1 uncultured Azohydromonas sp. | reverse complement strand
TCAACACCATCCTGCCCTTCGACACCAAGAACGCGGTGAAGTGGAACGCGTCCTACCTCGTCGGCTACACCTCGGAAAAGCGCGACCGCGACGTGCACCAGCTGATGCCGCGGCTGCAAGAGCAGATGCTGTCGATCGCCCGCGCCCAGATGCAGCCTGCGGTGCGGCGCTACGACCGGGGCGTGCGCTGGGAGCGCGAGCGCATCGACCTGAAGGGCACACGCTGGGTGTCGATGTACCTGCCGGTGTGGCTGTACTCGTATCACCAGCCGGGGTCCGGCGGCGGGCTGCTGCACTACATCGCGGTCAACGGCCGCACCGGCGAGACCATGGGCAGCGTGCCGGTGCAGCAGTGGAAGCTGCTGCTGGCGGCGCTGAGCATCGGCACGGTGGTCGAGGCGCTGGCGCTGTGGTTCATCGCGCGCTGAGGAGGACCGGATGGACATCGACGGCGACACCGTCCTCTTCCTGCTGGCCCTGGGCCCGGCCAGCGCCGCCGGCTTCTACTGGCTCATCCACCGTCACTACCGCAACACCGACAAGTCGCACGCCTTCGAACACGAAACCGCGGTCGAGGTGCTGGGCCTGACCGGCGCCGAGGTCGACCGCAAGGTCGACGAGGTCCGCGCAACCCGTTCGCCGCGCATCCAGGGCGACAACGTGGGCGACCATCGCCAGCGCGTGCTGCCGATGTAGGGGGCGCCCGTCGCGCAGCGATTGCCTTGCGATCCGATGCGCACGACTGCAAGCCGGACCGACACCACACCCGCCGAGCGCGCGACCGGTCAGCCCGGCGCGTCCGGCTTCGGGTCGGCCTGCGGCGGCACCTGATCCAGCAGCTCGTCGTCGAGCAGGCCCAGCGCGCGCGCCTTCAGGATCTTGCGCTGCCGGCCCGCCGGCGAGCCTTCGACCTCGAACACCTCGTCGACGCTGACGTCCAGCCCGTCGGACTGGCGAAAATGCGGGTCGGAGTGGAACATGGCGCGCAACGCCGCGTTGCGCTCGCGCTCGCGGGCCCGCGCCTCGGTTTCGGGCGGCGTCGGCGGCGTCGGCGGCGTCGGCGGCGCCGGCGGCTCCGGCGGCGCGTCGGGCGCGGGCTCGATGCGCGCCATCTGGCGTTCGCGCTCCTCGGGGCTGAGGAACGACATCGCCCGCACCTTGCGGCGCACCTCGGGCCGGTAGTGCGCGTTGGTGAACACGCGCAACCACTCGCACAGCTCGGACTCGAGCGGCACCGTCTCGACGCGCTCCTCCGACGCCATGCGCCGGTCGGCCTCGACGTACGAAACGCTGACGCCGGTGAGCGTCGGCAGCGAGGGGTCGGCGTCGTCGACGACCCACGACACGAACCACGACGGCCGGCCCGACGTGAGATTCAGGTAGTAGCCCTTGCACTCGTCGGGGAACAGCTCGACCGTGAATCCCGGGTAGAGCCAGCGCGAGACCTTGCCGTCGTCGACCAGGCATCGTGGCGCCGCGCCGAACACGCCTTCGTCGGGCACCACGTCGACGACACGAAACTGCCAGTCCTCCCAGCGGTTCGGCGCGGCGACGCGTTCCATCACCACGGCGACCTGGAGCGGTTGTCGCGACGTCATCGTGGAAGGGTGGCGATGCAGGTCGGGCAGGACGTGGCGGTCAGTCTAGCCCAGGCCCTGCGACGGTGCAGGCGCGACAACCCTGCCGGCGCGGCGGCCACGGCACACCGCGGCCGCCCCTCAGGCCACCCCCGCCTAGAATCCGCCGCTTTCCGCGCCACCCCTCAGCGCCGCCGGCATGCCATGGCCCCCGTGATGTCCGCCACTGCCGCCACTGCCGTCACCGAGCCTGGCCTCGCAGGCCGGGCCGTGCCGGGCGCGCGCTCGCGATGAGCGCGTCGGACGAACCGGGCTTCCTCGCGCGCTGGGCGCGGCGCAAGGCCGAGGCGCGACGCGGGGTCGCGACGACGCCGAGCGCACCCGAGGCGCCCGCGACCTCGGCGGCGCAGGCTGTGCCCCCGCAGCCGGCTGCCACCGCCAGCCACGCCGCACCGCACGCCGCACCCGCCCCACCGTCGCCCCCCGCGACGCCCGCGGCGCCCGCGCCGGCCCCGCCGACGCTCGACGACGTCGCCCGGCTCACGCGCGAGTCCGACTTCTCGCGCTACGTCGCCGGCGACGTCGAGCCCGGCGTGCGCAACGCCGCGATGAGAAAGCTGTTCAGCGACCCGCACTTCAACGCGATGGACGGGCTCGACGTCTACATCGACGACTACGGCAAACCCGATCCGCTGCCCCCCGGCATGCTGCGCCGGCTGGCGCAGTCCCATGTCCTCGGCCTGTTCGACGACGAAGACAGCACCGAGCCCGCCCCGACGAGCCCGACCGCCGCTGCGGCGGAGTCCGGCACGCAACCCGCCCCCCACGATGAAGACCCTGATCTGCGACTGCAACCGGACGATGCCGCTGGACACGAAGGTGGCGAACCGGATCGCGCAGGCCCTCGCGAAGACCCCGCTGGCCAGCGCTGAAGGGGTCGAGACCGTCCACAGCGTGCTGTGCCGGCGCGAGGCCGCCGCGTTCCAGCGCGCGGCCAAGGCCAC
>CAZUBF010000120.1:0-8995 GCA_964618555.1 uncultured Azohydromonas sp. | reverse complement strand
TATGACCAGTCCCGCAAGCGGGCGGAAGAGGAGGCGGCCAAGGCCACCAGCGCCAGTGGCGACGAACTGCTCGTCGCCTGCACGCAGGAGCAGCGGCTGTTCCTCGAGCTCAACGACCAGACCGAGGGCGCGGCGAGCGTGCGCGAGCGGCCGATCCGCTTCGTCAACCTGCGCGAGACCGGCGGCTGGTCGCGCGACGCGTCCGACGCCGCGCCCAAGCTCGCCGCGCTGATCGCCGCCGCGCAACTCCCCGTCCCCGAGCCGGTGCCCACCGTCACGTACCGCTCGCAGGGGCGCTGCCTGGTCATCGGCGGCGCCGACGCCGCCTCGCGTGCCGCGGCCATGCTGCGCGACCGGCTCGACGTCACGCTGCTCATCGACCGGCCTGGCGGCGCGCTGGCGCAGGAACACGAGCTGCCCGTGCACCACGGCCGGCTGCAGCAGCTCGCCGGCTGGCTCGGCGCCTTCGACGTGCAGTGGGTCGAGGACCAGCCGATCGACCTCGACGTGTGCACGCGCTGCAACGCCTGCATCGCCGCCTGCCCCGAAGGCGCGATCGGCCTCGACTACCGCATCGACCTCTCGGCCTGCAGGAGCCACCGCGACTGCGTGCGCGTGTGCGACGCCGCCGGCGCGATCGACTTCGCGCGCGCGCCCGAGGTCGTCGACGCGCGCTTCGACCTCGTGCTCGACCTGCGCGAACAGGCCGCCTTCACGATGCACCAGCTGCCGCAGGGCTACCGCCACCCGGGCGGCGACGAACGCAAGCTGGTCGACGCGGTGCTCGCACTGCGCGAGCTCACCGGCGAGTTCGACAAGCCGCGCTTCTTCCGCTACGAGCAGCGGCTGTGCGCGCACAGCCGCAACGAGCGCATCGGCTGCAGCGCCTGCATCGACGTGTGCTCGGCGCGCGCGATCCGCAGCGACGCGTCGCGCAAGGGCAAGTCCAGCGGCCAGCCGGCACGGCGGCCCGTGCCGGCGGCCGGTGCCGGGTCCGCCGTGCCGGCCAACGTCGGCGGTGGCGTGGTCGTCGAGCCGTTCCTGTGCGTGGGCTGCGGGGCGTGCAGCACGGTGTGCCCGAGCGGAGCCATGGGTTTCGCCTACCCGGGCACGGTCGACCAGGGCCGGCGCCTGCGCACGATGCTCGCGGCGTATGCGAACGCGGGAGGCCGCGACGCGGCGCTGCTGCTGCACAGCGAAGGCGCGGGCGCGAAGCTCGTCAACGACCTGGGCCGCGCCGCGCGCACCGACGGCACGATCCGGGGCGTGCCGGCGCGCGTGCTGCCGGCCGCGCTGTGGCACACCGCCAGCGTCGGGCTGGACCTGTGGCTGGCGGCCATCGCGCACGGCGCGAGCCAGGTCTGGGTGCTGCTCACCGCCGAGGAGGCGCCCGAGTACCGCCAGGCGCTGGCCGAGCAGATGGCGGTGGCGCAGGCGATCCTGACCGGGCTCGGTTTCGCCGGCACGCACCTGGCGCTGATCGAGACGCGCGACGCACGCGACCTCGCCGCGCTCGACGCCGCGCTGCAGGCGCCGCCGGCGCAGGGCGTGAAGACTCCCGCGGGCTTCGCGGTGCAGGCTGCCAAGCGCGACACGCTCGAGCTGGCGATCGACCACCTGCTCGCACAGGCGCCCGGCGCATGCGACGAGATCGCGCTGCCGGCCGCCGGCGCGCCGTTCGGCACCCTCGTGGTCGACAGCGACAAGTGCACCCTGTGCATGAGCTGCGTCGGCGCCTGCCCCGAGGGCGCGCTGGCCGACAACCCCGACAAGCCTCAGCTGCGCTTCATCGAAAGGAACTGCGTGCAGTGCGGCCTGTGCGCCGGCACCTGCCCCGAGCAGGCGATCACGCTGCGACCGCGGCTGTGGCTGGCCGACGGCGGCAAGGCGCGCAGGGCGGCACGCGTGCTCGCCGAGACCGAGCCGTACCGCTGCATCCGCTGCGGCAAGCCCTTCGGCACGCTGCAGGCGATCGAGGCCATGCTCGGCAAGCTCGGCGCGCACCCGGCGTTCCAGGGCCGCGCCGCCGACCGCCTGAAGATGTGCGGCGACTGCCGCGTCATCGACATCCACACCGACGCGGGCGAAGTGCGCATCACCGACCTCTGACGCACCCACCGACACCCGACCATGAACGACACCCCCACCCCCGCGCCCGTCGCCGTCGCCGCGCCGGGCGACGCCGAGGAGACGGCGCGCGCCGAGCTGTACGGCCTGCTCGCGCGGCTTTGGCTCGCGCCGCCGGACGACGAGCTGCTGGCGCAGTTCCGCGTCGCCGTGACGCAGGCCGGCGAGCCCGGTGGCCACCTCGAGGCCCCCTGGCAGGACCTCGTCGCGGCGATGCGCGCGACCACCGCCGCCGAGGCGGCGGGAGAGTTCGACGCGCTGTTCCAGGGCGTCGGCAAGCCCGAGGTCCTCGTCTACGGGTCGTTCCACCTCAGCGGGTCGCTCAACGACCGCCCGCTGGCGCAGCTGCGCACCGACCTCGCGGCGCTGGGCCTGACGCGCGACGAGGCGCGCATGGAGACCGAGGACCACGTCGCCTTCGTGTTCGAGGTCATGCGCTACCTGATCGCCGGCGACGACGCCGGCACCTGCAACCTCGAGCAGCAGCGGCGCTTCTTCCGCGCCCACGTGCAGACCTGGGTCGAGCGCCTGTGCGACGCCGTGCAGGGCCACCCGCGTGCGCGCACCTGGGCCGCGGTCGCCGCCTTCACGCGCGCCTTCGTCGAGGTCGAGACGCAGGGCTTCGACCTGCTCGAAGCATGAAGCCGATCGCACCCGACGAAATCACCGGCCTGATCCTCGCCGGCGGCCGCGCCACCCGCATGGGCGGCGTCGACAAGGGCCTGCAGAACCACCGCGGCGTGCCGCTGGCGCTGCACACGCTGCTGCGACTGCAGCCGCAGGTGGGCACGGTGATGATCAACGCCAACCGCAACCTCGCCGCCTACGAGGCGATGGGCGCGCCGGTGTGGCCCGACGCCCTGCCCGACTACCCCGGCCCGCTCGCCGGCATGCTCGCCGGGCTCGAGCACTGCGAGACGCCGTGGCTGCTGACCGTGCCCTGCGACACGCCCGACTTCCCCGACGACCTCGCCGCGCGGCTCGCACGCGCGGCGCAAGCGCAGGACGCCGACATCGCGATGGCCGCGACGCGCGAGGTCGGCGTCGTGCGCACGCAGCCGGTGTTCTGCCTGCTGCGATCGACGCTGATGGAGAGCCTGTTCGCCTTCCTGCAGGGCGGCGGGCGCAAGATCGACCTCTGGACCGCGCAGCACCGCTGCGCCACCGAGGTGTTCGACGACGCCCAGGCCTTCTTCAACGCCAACACGCTGGAGGAACTCCAGCGCCTGCAGGTGCGACGCGGCTGAGCCGCGCGCCCGCCCCGCACCGGCCCGCCGCCGTGGACACCGTCGAGCCCCGCGACCGCTGGCCGCACGCCGGCGTGCTGGTCGTCGACGACGAGCCGGGGATGCGCCACTTCCTCGAGAAGACGCTCGCGCCGCGCGTCGGCCGGGTGCTGGGCGCGGAGTCGGCCGAAGCCGCCGAGGCGCTGCTGCGCCGGCACCGCTTCGACCTCGTGATCCTCGACATCTCGCTGCCCGGCAAGAGCGGCATCGCGCTGCTGCAGGACCTGCGCGCGCAGGGCAACCTGTGCGAGGTGGTGCTGATCACCGCGTTTGCCGACCTCGACACGGCGATCGAGGCGTTGCGCGCCGGCGCCGGCGACTTCCTGCTCAAGCCGTTTCGCCTCACGCAGGTGCTCGGCGCCCTGCGCCAGGGACTGGAGCGCGCGCGGCTCAGGCGCGAGAACTGGGTGCTGCGGCGCACGCTGTCGCAGCGCACGCCGGCGGCCAGCGGCCTGGTCGGCCGCTCGATCGTCGTCAAGGGGTTGCAGGCGGCGCTGCAGCGCGTCGCCGCGGTCGACTCGACCGTGCTGCTGACCGGCGAGTCGGGCACCGGCAAGGAGCTCGCCGCGCTCGAGCTGCACCGGCTGAGCGCCTACGCCGACGGACCCTTCGTCCCGGTCAACTGCGCCACCGTCTCGTCGGGGCTGATCGAGATCGAGCTGTTCGGCACGGGTGACGGCCACGACGGGCTGTTCGTCTACGCGCAGGGCGGCACGCTGTTCCTCGACGGGGTCGCCGAGCTGCCGCTGGCGCTGCAGGCCACGCTGCTGCGCGCGCTCGAGACGCGGCGCATCCGCCCGGTGGGCACCGAGCGCGAGGTGCCGGTCGACGTGCGCATCGTCGCCGCGACGAACCGGCCGCTGCGCGACGAGGTCGACGCCGGACGCTTCCGCAAGGACCTGTACTACCGGCTGCAGGTGGTCGAGATCACGCTGCCGCCGCTGCGCGCGCACAAGGAGGACATCCCCGACCTGGTCGCGCACTTCCTGGCGACGCTCTCGCCGTCGATGGGTGTCGAGCCTTTCGAGGTCGGCGCCGACGAGATGCGCTTCCTGCAGGAGTACGACTGGCCGGGCAACGTGCGCGAGCTGCGCAACCTGCTCGAGCGCTCGCTGATCCTGGGTGCGCTGAACGTCTCGGCGCTGTACCAGGGTCTGGCGCGCACCCAGCCGGCGCGCCAGCCGGTGGCCCCGGTGCCCGACGGCCCGGTCGACCTGCAGACGCTCGAGAAGCGCCACATCCTCGCGGTGCTCGACTCGGTCGGCGGCGACAAGACGCGCGCCGCGCAGCTGCTGGGCGTGTCGCGCCGCACGCTGGAGCGCCGGGTCGCGGAGTGGGGCGCGCATTGACCCCCGCCCGCCCGAAACGCCGTCGGCGCCGTTCCCCCGGGGCGTGCCGCCGGCGCACCGGCGAACCCGGATCCGCGGCGGCCGCTCCGCAGGCTCGGGCGGTGCAAGGCGCCCGAGTTGCCGGCCCCGACGCGGCCGCACGCGCCACCGCGTAAGCACGCCGTGATCGGCGTCTTCCAGCGCCTGTCGATCCGCCACAAGCTGCTGGCGCTGGTGCTGCTGCCGCTGTGGGTGGTGCTGCCGCTGCTCGGCCTCGGGCTGATGATGTGGGGCGACGGCGCGCTCGACCGCCTGCTGGTCGCCAAGGTGCGCAGCGACCTCGCGGTGGCCAACGGCTACTTCGAGCGCGTGCTCGGCGAGGTCGGCACCGCCACCGCGGCGATTGCCGACTCGCACGCGCTGCACGCCGCGCTCGCCGCGCCTGCGATGCAGCACGGCGCCACGCTGCCGTCGCTGCTGCGCCAGTTCAAGACGCGCGAGCGGCTCGACTTCGTCGTCCTGCGCGCGCCCGACGGCACGCTGCGCTTCACCGACGAGGGCGCCGGCGCCGGCGTCGACCACGGTTCGCCGGCCTTCGCGGCGGCGGCCGCCGGCCGCGGCACCACCGGCGTCGAGGTGCTCGACGCCGCGCAGGTGGCACTGCTCGGCCCGCAACTGCGCGACCGCGTGCCCGTCGCGCTGGTGCCCACGCGCAACGCCGCGCCGACCACGCGCACCCACGAGGACCGCGCGATGGTGCTGCTGGCCACCCGCGCGGTGCGCGCGCTCGACGGCACCCTGGTCGGCCACGTGCAGGCCGGGCTGCTGCTCAACCGCAACCTGGCGTTCATCGACCACGTCAACGAGATCGTCTACCCCGCCGGCTCGCTGCCCTTCGGCAGCCAGGGCACGGCCACGCTGTTCCTCGACGACGTGCGCATCAGCACCAACGTGCGCCTGTTCGGGGGCCTGCACGACCAGCGTGCGATCGGCACGCGCGTGTCGCAGCAGGTGCGCGACGCCGTGCTCGGCCAGGGCCACACCTGGCTCGACCGCGCCTTCGTCGTCGACGAGTGGTACGTCTCGGCCTACCAGCCGCTGGTCGACAGCGGCGGGCAGCGCGTGGGCATGCTCTACGTCGGCTTCACCGAGGCGCCGTTGCGCTGGCTGAAGATCGGCGTGCTGGCCACCATCGGCGCGCTGTTCTTCGCGGTGATGGCCGCCGCGGCGCTGGTCTCGCTGCGCTGGGCGCGCAGCATCTTCGCGCCGGTCGAGCGCATGGCGGCGACGATGCGCGAAGTCGCGCGCGGCGACCTGCATGCGCGCGTGGGTGCCCCACCGTCGCGCGACGAGCTGGGCGCGCTGGCCGGCCACCTTGACCGCCTGCTCGACACGATAGCCCAGAACACCCGCGAGCTGCAGCGCTGGAACGCCGAGCTCGACGCCAAGGTCGCGCAACGCACGCGCGACCTCGAGGCCGCCCAGAGCCAGCTCGTGCGCAGCGAGAAGCTGGCCGCCGTCGGCCAGCTCACCGCCGGCATCGCGCACGAGGTGAACAACCCGATCGCGGTGATCCAGGGCAACCTCGACCTGGTGCGCGAACTGCTCGGCGCCGACGCGCAGCGCGTCGGCCGGGAGCTGAAGCTGGTCGACGAGCAGATCGAGCGCATGCGGCTGATCGTCACCCAGCTGCTGCAGTTCGCGCGGCCGAACGAGTTCGCCGGCTACGTCGTGCCGGTCGACGTGAACCGGCTGGTCGACGACTGCCTGCTGCTCGCCGGCCACCTTCTCGCGCGCACGCGCATCGGCGTGCAGCGCGACCTGCGCGCGACGCGCCGGCCTGCAGCCAGCCGGCAGGAGCTGCAGCAGGTGCTCGTGAACCTGCTCGTCAACGCGATCCACGCGATGCCCGATGGCGGCGAGCTGGGCCTGGCGACGCGCGACTGCGACAGCCCCGAAGGCCCGGCGGTCGAGATCGCCGTCTCCGACACCGGCCCCGGGCTGGGCCCCGACCTGCTGGCCGAGCTGTTCCAACCCTTCGTCACGCGCAAGAAGGACGGCACGGGGCTGGGCCTGTGGATCAGCCGCAACATCGTCGACCGCTACGGCGGCGACCTGCGCGCCACCAACCGCACCGACGGCCGCGCCGGCGCGGTGTTCACGATCGTGCTGCGCTGCGAAGCGGTCGGCGACACCGCCTGAGCGCGCCCCGCCCTCAGGTGGTCTTGGACACCGTGATCGTCGGGAACTTGGCGCTGAAGTCCTTGGCCTTCAGCGCCACCTTCACCGCGACCTGGCGCGCGACGGTCTTGTAGATGCCGGCGATCTCGCCGTCGGGATCGCTGACCACCGTCGGGCGGCCGCTGTCGGCCTGCTCGCGGATCGACAGGTTCAGCGGCAGCGCGCCGAGGTAGTCGACGCCGTACTCGGTGGCCATCTTCTTGCCGCCCTCGGCGCCGAAGATGTGCTCGATGTGCCCGCAGTTCGGGCAGCAGTACACCGCCATGTTCTCGACGATGCCCAGGATCGGCACGCCGACCTTCTCGAACATCTTCAGCCCCTTGCGCGCGTCGAGCAGCGCGATGTCCTGCGGCGTCGTGACGATCACCGCGCCGGTCAGCGGCACGCGCTGCGACAGCGTGAGCTGGATGTCGCCGGTGCCCGGCGGCATGTCGACGATCAGGTAGTCGAGCTCGCGCCAGTTCGTCTGGCGCAACAGCTGCTCGAGCGCCTGCGTGGCCATCGGGCCGCGCCAGATCATCGGGTTGTCGGCATCGACGAGGAAGCCGATCGACATCACCTGCACGCCGTGGTTCTCGAGCGGCTCCATCGACTGGCCGTCGATCGACTCGGGGTGGCCGGCGATGCCCATCATCATCGGCTGGCTCGGGCCGTAGATGTCGGCGTCGAGGATGCCGACGCTGGCCCCCTCGGCGGCCAGCGCCAGCGCCAGGTTGACCGCCGTCGTGCTCTTGCCGACGCCTCCCTTGCCCGAGGCGACGGCGATCACGTTCTTCACCTTCGGCAGCAGCTGCACGCCGCGCTGCACCGCGTGCGCGGTGATCCTCACCGACAGGTTCGCGCTGACGTTGACCACGCCGGGCACTTCGCGCGCGGCGGCGATCAGCGCGCGGCGCAGCCCGGCAACCTGGCTCTTCGCCGGGTAGCCGAGCTCGACGTCGAAGGCGACGTCGCCGCCTTCGACCTTGAGGTTCTTCAGCTGCTTCGTCGAGACGAAGTCGCGGCCGGTGTTGGGGTCGACGACGCCCTTCAGCGCGTCGAGCAGGGCCTGTTCGGTGGGTGCGGACATGATGCGGGGAGGGGTAAGGGATCGGACAGAGTCTAGCCCGCGCCGCGGATCACGATGCCGGCAGGGTCGGCACCCCGCGCGCCGCGGGCCTCGGGACTTACCCGGGGCCGCCGCGACACGCTCCTTAGAATGTCGGGCTTCGTCGACGCGAGCGCCCATGCCCCGCAAACTCTTCGTCACCACCGCGCTGCCCTACGCCAACGGCGCGTTCCACATCGGCCACGTCATGGAGTACATCCAGGCCGACATCTGGGTGCGGCTGCAGCGCATGCGCGGGCATGAGGTGCACTTCGTCTGCGCCGACGACGCGCACGGCGCGCCGATCATGATCGCCGCGGAGAAGGCGGGCAAGACGCCGCAGGCCTTCGTCGCCGAGATCGCCGCCGGCCGCAAGGCCTATCTCGACGGCTTCCACATCGGATTCGACAACTGGCACTCGACCGACGGCCCGGAGAACCACGCGCTGGCGCAGGACATCTACCGCGCGCTGCGCCGCGAGGGTCTGATCGCGGTGCGCGAGATCGAGCAGTTCTACGACCCCGTCAAGGGCATGTTCCTGCCCGACCGCTACATCAAGGGCGGCTGCCCCCGATGCGGCGCGGCCGACCAGTACGGCGACGCCTGCGAGGTCTGCGGCGCGGTTTACGGCCCCACCGAGCTGCACAACCCCTACTCGGCGCTGTCGGGCGCGACGCCGGTGCTGAAGAAGAGCGAGCACCACTTCTTCCAGCTCAGCTCGCCGCGCTGCGTCGAGTTCCTGCAGGAGTGGACCGCCACGCCCGGGCGGCTGCAGCCCGAGGTGCTCAACAAGATCCGCGAGTGGTTCGCGCCCGACGACGAGGGCCGCGTCACGCTCGCCGACTGGGACATCAGCCGCGACGCGCCGTACTTCGGCATCGAGATCCCCGACGCGCCGGGCAAGTACTTCTACGTCTGGCTCGACG
>CAZUBF010000119.1:0-11717 GCA_964618555.1 uncultured Azohydromonas sp. | reverse complement strand
CGTCTGGAACACGCGCACCAGCTGGAAGGTGCGAGCGATGCCGGCACGCGCGATGCGGTGCGCCGGCGCGCCGCCGAGTTCGGCGCCCTCGAAGCGCACCGAGCCGCGGTCGGGCCGGATCGCGCCGCTGACCAGGTTCAGCGCCGTCGTCTTGCCCGCGCCGTTCGGCCCGAGCAGGCCGACGATCTCGCCGGCGCCGACGTCGAACGACAGGGCGTCGACCGCGCGCAGGCCGCCGAACCAGCGCGTCAGGTCGCGCACCTGCAGCAGCGGCTCGTTCACCGCGGCCCCCCCGGCCGCCGGCCGCGTTCGAGCACCAGGCCGACCACGCCGCGCGGCAGCGCGTAGACGATGAGCAGGAACACCACGCCGAGCACGATCGGGAAGTGGTTCGGAAAGTACTTCACCAGCACCTCGAACAGCAGCACCAGCGGCACGACGCCGAGCACCGGACCCCAGAAACGCGTCGTGCCGCCGAGCAGCGCCATGATCACGACCTGGAACGAGACGATCGCGTTGAACGCGATCGCCGGGTCGATGTAGGTCCAGCGCGGTGCGACGATCGCGCCGGCGAGCACCATGAACACCGAGGTCAGCGTGAAAGCGATCAGCTTGGTGCGGGTCGTGTCGACGCCGCAGTGGCGCGCCGCCTGCTCGTCCTCGCCGATCAGCCGCAGCGCGAAACCCAGCCGCGATCGCGCCAGCCACCAGCCCAGCGCCAGCACCAGGGCGAACAGCGCCAGCAGCTGGCCGTAGATGAACCCGGGCGACGCCGCGTCGACGAACACGTAGCGCCCCACCGAGCCGGCGACCTTGCTCTCGTACCAGTTGACGACCTGGCGCAGCAGCTCGGTCATGCCGAACGTGAAGATCACGAAGTAGGTGCCGCTCAGGCGCAGCGTCACCAGCCCGACCAGCAGCGACAGCACCGCGCCGATGCCGGCGGCGGCCAGCAGCACCAGTGGCCACGGCAACTGTTCGCCGAGCACCGCCACGGTGTACGACCCGACGCCGAAGAAGGCCACGGTGGCCAGCGAGATGTAGCGCGTGGTGCCGCAGAACAGCCCCCAGGCGGTGGCCAGCACGCCGTACAGCAGCAGGTTGATCAGCAGCGAGGTCGTGTAGTCGTTGCCCAGGCTCGGCGCGAAGCCGAGCAGCACGAAGGCGCCGACGACGGCCGCGCCGGCGAACAGTCGGCGCGCGTTCACGCGACGACCCCCCGGTCACTTCGTGGCGGCCCGCCCGAGGCGGGCCGGGCGCCCCGCGCGCGCGGCCGTGCGGCGACGCTCATCGCGCCACCTTGCCGAACAGCCCGGCGGGCCGGAACAGCAGCACCGCCAGGAACAGCGCGTAGTTGGCCGCCAGCGTCAGCCCCGGGTCGACGAAGGTCCCGACGAAGGCCTCGACGAGGCCGAGCATCAGCGCCGCGACCACCGCACCGGCCATGTTGCCGATGCCGCCCATGATGACGACGATCAGCGCCTTCATCGTGAACACCACGCCCATCGTCGCGCTGAAGGTCAGGAACATGCTGACCAGCACGCCGGCCACGCCGGCCAGCACGGTGCCCAGCGCGAACGCGGCCATCGCCAGGCGCTTCACGTCGATGGCCACCAGCTGCGCCGACACCGGGTCGACCGACACCGCGCGGATCGCGGTGCCCACCCGCGTGCGCGTGAGCAGCAGCCACACCGCGGCGCCCAGCACCACCGCCATGCCCAGCGCCAGCAGCCGGTTCGCCGCCAGCGTGGTGCCCAGCACCGGCACCGGCACCGACAGGAACGAGTAGCTCAGGTAGCTGCCGCCGACCAGCACCAGCATCACGCCCTGCACGATGAACAGCAGGCCGAAGGTGCCGAGCAGGCTGTCGGCCTCGAGCGCGTCGCGGTTCGGCGCGCGGCGCACCAGCGGCGTCAGCGCCAGGCCGTACACCGCCCAGCCGACGATCGCCGCCAGCGGCACCACCAGCACCAGCGTGAGCAGCGGCGAGACGCCCTGCTGGCCGAACAGCGCGTAGGCGAGCACCGCGGCGGCGATCATCATCTCGCCGTACGACAGGTTCATGATGCGCGCCACGCCGTACTGGAGGTTGAGCCCCAGTGCGACGAGCGCGTACATGCCGCCCAGCGTCAGGCCCGTGAGCAAGGCGTCGAGGAAGGGCATCGCCGGGCCGGCCTGGGTCGCGGGGTCAGGCCTTCCAGGCCGGCTTCGGGAACACCGGCTTGCGCGCGCCGGGCTGGTCGGGCGCGACGCCGTAGTAGTCGCCGTCCTGCCACTGGCCGACGTACCATCCGCCCTTGCGGATGTTGTTCTGGTCGAACTCGAGCTTGCCGACGATGGTGTCGTAGCTGTTGCTGCGCAGGTGCTTGACGATCTCGGCGTTGTTCAGCCCCACCTTCTCGATCGCCTGCCCCATCGCCTGCAGGCCGGCGTACATCAGCGAGGCGCCCCAGCGGTCGGGCTCGCGCTGGTGCATCGCGACGTGGCGCTGGATGTAGGCCTTGAACGCGTCGTTGTCGGGGTTCCAGCCGCCGATGCCCATCACGCCGTTGGCGTTGTCGCCGAAGCGCTGCTTGTACATCGGGAAGAAGGTGCCCACCGCGGTGTAGAACACCTTCGGGTTGAAGCCGCGCACGCGCGCGGTCTCGGCCAGCGCCATCGTGTCGGGCGGGTAGCTGAAGGCCATGAACACGTCGGGGTTCGCGCGCTGCGCCTCGCTGATCACCGGCGTCAGGTCCTGCGTGCTCATCGGGTAGCCGCCGTCGTAGACGAGGTTGAAGTTCGCGGCCTTCAGCGCCCGGCGCGCCGCGTTGGCCAGCTCGATGCCGAACTGCTCGGTGGCGTGCGCGACCGCGACGCGGTCGTTGATCTGGCCGGCCGCCCGGGCCTGGCTGAGCAGCGCGACGAAGGTCTCGGCGTAGGTGCTCGAGGTGTTGAGCAGCGAGAACACGTTGGGCCAGCGCTTGACGACCTCGGCGGTGCGGTCGCTGGCCATGCTGCAGGCCATCATCGGGTAGCCGCCGCGCGCGAAGATCGGCGCCACCGCGAGGTTCTGGCCGGTGCCCCACGGCGGCAGCATGATGTCGACCTTGTCCTGGTTGACCAGCCGCTCGCAGGCACGCACCGCCTCCTCGGACTGGCTGCGGTCGTCGTACTCGATGTGCTCGAGCTTGACCTTGCGCCCGTCGACGCTCAGGCCGCCGGAGTCGTTGACGTCCTTGATCCACAGCAGGTAGTTCGGCCACTGCGTGACCGACGCGCCGCCGGCGAACGGGCCGGTCTTCGAGATCGCCCAGCCGACCTTGATCGAGCTGCGCTGCGCGCGCACCCAGGTCGGCGCGGCGAGGGCGGCGGTGGCGGCGCCGAGCGTGCCGACCATCTTGCGTCGAGAGATGCCGTTGCTCATGGTTTGTCTCCAGGGTTGACGTGAGCGGCCGCGCACGCGGTGTTCCTGCAGCACCCGCGGGTGCGTCGCGGCCGGATGCCGGTCAGACGTTCATGCCGCCATCGACCATCAGGGTGCTGCCGGTGGTGAAACTGCTGTCGTCGCTCGCCAGGTACAGCACCGAGCGCGCGATCTCCTCGGGCCGCGCGTGGCGCCCGAGCGGGATGAGTTCGTCGAAGAAGCCGGTGGCGTCGCGCCCGAGCACGCCCGACAGGCGCTGCTCGAGGTCGCGCTGGAAGCCGTTGTCGACCGGGCCGGGGTGCACGGTGTTGACGCGGATGCGCCGCGGCGCGGCCTCCTTCGAGACGCTGCGCATCAGCCCGACCTGCGCGTGCTTGGCGGTGATGTACGCCGACACGCCGGGGTCGCCGCGCATGCCGGCCACGCTCGAGCAGATCACCAGGCTGGCGCCGTCGCGCATCGCCGGCAGGCCGTGCTTGCACGCCAGGAAAGCGCCGCGCACGTGCACCGCGATCACGCTGTCGAACACGTCGTCGGGGTAGTCGGTGACCGGGGCGATGACGCCGCTGTTGCCGGCGTTGCTGAACAGCACGTCGAGCGCGCCGAAGCGCGACACGGCGTCGCGCAGCGCGCGCTGCCAGTCGTCGCCGCGCGTCACGTCGAGCGCCAGCGCGTGCGCCCGCCCGGCCGGCAAGACGGCGCGCGCCGCGTCGAGCGCCGCGCCCGGCAGGTCGGCCAGCGTCACGCGCGCGCCCTCGTCGCAGAACAGCCGCGCCGTGGCCAGCCCGATGCTGCCGGCGCCGCCGGTGATGAATGCGTGTCGATCCTGCAGTCGTTTCATCGCGTGGGCGGGCGTCGGGCGGCCGCGGTCGGCCGGGGTGTGGAAGCAGGCGCGACCCGCGGGCTTGCCGAGGCGGCGCACCCGGCCCGCCGGGCCAGCGGCATGATGCCCGAGACGCCGGCGGCGCCGCACGGGGGTCGTCCCGGGTTTCACTGCGCGAAAGCGCGGTCGGCGCCGCGGCGCACGCCGGCGCGCGCGTGCGAACATGGCCGGCCCATCGAAGCCCCGCAGGAGACCGCCATGCCCGAAAAGGCCAGCCGCGAGTTCTGGCGCGACATCAAGCCGATCGCCGAGGTGTTCAAGCCCGACGCGAAGCCCGAGGTCTACGTCGCCAACGCGCCGACCGACGACGAGCGCTGGTACGTGCCGTTCACGGACACCGTTTCGTCGCGCCCGCTGTGGATCTCGCCGAGCGAGAACAGGTGGTGCGACATCCTGATGGCCAAGGGGGCCGGGCTGGTCAACCGCCACTACCACCCGCACGAGGTGTTCGCCTACACGATCTCGGGCAAGTGGGGCTACCTCGAGCACGAGTGGACCGCCACCGCCGGCGACTTCGTCTACGAGACGCCCGGCGAGGGCCACACGCTGGTCGCCTACGAGCACCCCGACCCGATGCGCGTGTTCTTCGTCGTCAAGGGCCCGCTGATCTGGCTCGACGACGAGGGCAAGTCGGCCGGTCACTTCGACGTGCACGACTACATCGCGCTGTGCCGCGCGCACTACGACAACGTCGGCATCGGCGCGAAGCACGTCGAGACGCTGTTTCGCTGAGGGCACCGTCGCCTCGGCAGGCATGCTCAGAAGGGGTAGTGCGCCGGCGTCGTCTGCACCGTGACCCAGCGCAGCTCGGTGAACGCGTCGATGCCGGCCTTGCCGCCGAAGCGGCCGTAGCCGCTGCCCTTGACGCCGCCGAACGGCATCTGCGCCTCGTCCTGCACGGTGGCCGAGTTGACGTGGCAGATGCCGGCGTCGATCTGCCGCGCCACCGCCAGCGCGCGGTTGACGTCGCGACCGAACACCGCCGACGACAGCCCGTAGTCGTTGTCGTTGGCCACGGTGACCGCCTCTTCCACCGAGTGCACCCGCACGACGCCGACCACCGGGCCGAACGACTCGTCACGGTAGATGCGCATCGCCGGCGTCACGTGGTCGAGCAGCGCGGGCTGCATGATCGTGCCGTCGAACTGGCCGCCCGCGACCAGCGTCGCACCCTTGCCGAGGGCGTCGTCGATCAGCGCGCGCACGCGATCGACCGCCTCGCGGCCGACCATCGCGCCGAGCACGCAGCCCTCGGCGCCGGGCAGGCCGGCGCGCAGCGTGCGCACCTTGGCCGCCAGCTTGCCGACGAAGGCGTCGGCGACCTTCGCGTCGACCACCAGCCGCTCGGTGCTCATGCAGATCTGGCCCTGGTTCATGTACGCGCCGAAGGCGGCGGCGTCGACCGCGGCGTCGAGGTCGGCGTCGTCGAGCACGACCATCGGCGCCTTGCCGCCGAGCTCGAGCAGGACCGGCTTGAGGTGGCGCGCGCAGCTCTCGGCGATCAGCCGGCCCACGCGCGTCGAACCGGTGAAGTTCACGCGCCGCACCGCCGGGTGCGCGATCAGCGCGTCGACCACCTCGCGCGCGTCGGCCGGCGCGTTGCTGACCACGTTGATCGCACCCGCCGGCACGCCGGCGACCCGCAGCACGTCGGCGATCAGCCAGTGCGTGCACGGGCAGATCTCGGCCGACTTGAGCACCACGGTGTTGCCGCACGCCAGCGGCGTGGCCACCGCGCGCACGCCGAGGATCACCGGCGCGTTCCACGGCGCGATGCCCAGCACCACGCCGGCCGGCTGACGCAGCGCCATCGCCAGCAGACCCGGCTTGTCCGAAGGGATGACCTCGCCGGTGACCTGCGTGGTCAGCGCGGCGGCCTCGCGCAGCATGCCGGCGCCGAGCTTGCAGTTGAAGCCGGCCCACATCGGCGCGGCGCCGGTCTCGGCGGCCATCGCCTTGACGAACTCGGGCGTGCGCTCGACCAGCAGGTCGGCGGCGCGGTGGAGGATCGCGCGGCGCTCGTTGGGCGGCAGCGTCGACCACGACGGGAAAGCGGCCGCGGCGGCGTTGGCCGCGGCCTGCGCGTCGGCCACCGTCGCCGCGGCGGCGGTCGTCGCGACCTCGCCGCGGATCGGATCGCGGCGCTCGAAGGTCGCGCCGCCCGAAGCGGGGGCGTCGCGGTCACCGATGATCAGGGGCACGTCGTACATGGGTTCTCCGCAGGCGTGGTTCGGCGCCAGCCGGTCGCTGCCGTGGCGTGGGCGGACTATCGTCGAGCGTCGTGGCAGCGACGATGCAAGAATCTGGCGTTCGTTTGACGCTTTCCGGCGTTCTGGTTCGGGGTTTTCCTGGGCCACCCACCGCGATGCCGCCACCCTCGACCCACCCGAGCGGCCTGCGCCCCGGCGCAGCCGCAGCGCGCGACGTGCTCGCGCAGCGCATCGTGCCGACGCTGCATGCGCAGCGCTGGTCGCTCGACGGCGCGCAGCCGGGCGCGCTGTCGCGCGCGATCCACCTGCAGTCCGGGCGCGGCATGCTCACGCACGCCGGCGGCGACATGCCGCTGCGCCCCGGCGACATCGTCTGGATGCCCGCCGGCCATGCGCGATCGCTGCGCGTCGAGCCGGGAAGCGCCGGCGTGTCGGTGGGCGTGTCCGACGCGCTGCTCGCCGCGGCGATGGGCGATCACGCCGAGGCGGCAGCGCTGCGCCAGGTCAGCCTGCGGCCCTGCACCGTCACCGCCGCCGAGCCGGCGCCACGCGACGAGCTGGTGCACTCGCTGATGGCCATCGAGGCCGAAACGCAACGCGGCGCCGGCGTGTCGCGGCCCTACCTGGCCGCGCACCTGGCGCTGGTGCTGGTGATGCTGTGGCGGCTGACGAGCCGCGAAGGCAGCGAGCTGCCGCCGGCCGGCGCCGGCGCGCAACGCCTGCTGCGCTTCCGCCACCTGGTCGAGACGCAGTTCCGCGCACACTGGCCGCTGGGGCGCTACGCCGCCGAGCTCGGCATCTCGACCGACCGGCTGCACGACCTGTGCGAGCGCACGCTCGGGCGCAACCCGCTGGCGTTGGTGCACCAGCGGCTGGTGCGCGAAGCGTGCAGCCTGCTCGCCGGCACGGACCTGTCGGTCGAACGCGTGGCCGCCGACCTCGGCTTCGGCAGCGCCAGCCACTTCAGCCGCTTCTTCAAGCGCTGGCTCGACGAGAGCCCGACCGCGTGGCGAGCGCGTGCGCGCGCCCAGGCCGCCCGCGGCCGCGCCGCGCTGCCGGCGAGCTACGCCGACTGGCCTTGAACGGCACGCGGCCTCGCGGGGCTCGGCCCCTTCGCGCCGTCCCGGCCGGCGCGGGCGGGCCCTCGGCCGCGGCGCTCAGCTGAACAGCCGCCTGGCCGCCGGGGTGCCGGCGGCGAGGTCGCGCTGCTCGAGCGCGCGGTACAGCCGGCGCAGTTCCTCGTCGATGGTCGCGAAGGCGTGCAGCGAGATCGGCGCGCCGGCTTCGTCGACCAGCGTCGCGTCGAGCTCTTCGGCCAGGTCGCGGCCGACGCGCTGCCACGCGGCGAAGGGCTCGGCGCCCTCCTCGGTCTGCGGCACGTCCAGGCTCAGCGCCGCGTCGCGCAGCGCCGACTGGTTCGGGTCGTCGGCCAGCGCCGCCTGCGCGTCGAACGACAGCACCAGCACCGGCGGCGCACCGTCGCCGGCGCCCGGCAGCACCAGCCGCCCGGGCACCGCGCCGGGCACGAAGCCGTGGCGCGCGGCACATTGCTGCAGGTAGCCCACCGACCAGGCCACCGAGTTCGCGCGCAGTTGCATCACCAGCTGCGCGTCGTGCGCCGACGCGAACGCGTCGAGCTCGCGCGCTCGCCCGACGACGTCGAGCATGTCGGGGAAGTCGGGCGCGGCGCCGACCGCGTCGGCGAAGTCCTGCACCTTCTGCACGAACTCCGAGTACTCGATCTCGTTGAGCGCGCCGTGCCGGTTGGCCAGCTGCACGCCGGCCTGGAACTCGCGGTAACGCTGCCCGGGCTGCGGGTGCTCCCAGTCGCCGGTGTCGGCGTTCAGCGCCTCGATCAGGAACGGCTTGGTGCCGGCGCGCCGCGTCGGCGGCAGGTGCGGCAGCACCGCGTCGCCGGCCACCGGCGCGTCGACCGCCAGCGTCGCGATCGCGTCGACCAGCGCGTCGAGCCGCGCCGAGCGGCGCTGCAGCGCCGGGCGCGCCTCGACGCCCAGCGTCGGCTCGACGCGGTCCTCTGCGTCGCCGGCGTCGCCGCCCAGCGACGGCTCGACTCGCGCGGCCGCCGGCGCAGCCTCGGCGCGCGGCGCGTCGGCGCGGCGCGGCGCCGATCCACGCGCCGACCACCACGCGTGCAGCGCCAGCGCCGCGATCACCACCAGCGCCGCGATCGCCAGGGCCGCGGTCAGCGTCATCGCCGCGCTCCGCGCCGTCTCACGCCGCCTCGGCCATGCCGACCGCCTCGTCCATGTCGACGGCGACGATGCGCGACACGCCCTGCTCGGGCATGGTCACGCCCACCAGCTGCTGCGCCATCTCCATCGCGATCTTGTTGTGGCTGATGAACAGGAACTGCGTGCCGGCGCTCATCTCGGTGACCAGCTTGCAGTAGCGCTCGGTGTTGGCGTCGTCGAGCGGCGCGTCGACCTCGTCGAGCAGGCAGAACGGCGCCGGGTTGAGCTGGAAGATCGCGAACACCAGCGCGATCGCGGTGAGCGCCTTCTCGCCTCCCGACAGCAGGTGGATCGTGCTGTTCTTCTTGCCCGGCGGCTGCGCCAGCACCTGCACGCCGGCGTCGAGGATCTCGTCGCCGGTCATCACCAGCTTCGCGTTGCCGCCGCCGAACAGCGTCGGGAACATGCGCCCGAAGTGCGCGTTGACCTCGTCGAAGGTGGTCTTCAGCAGCTCGCGCGTCTCGAGGTCGATCTTGCGGATCGCGTCCTCGAGCGTGCGCATCGCCTCGGTCAGGTCGGCGTTCTGCGCGTCGAGGAAGGTCTTGCGCTCGCGCGCCGCGGTCAGCTCCTCGAGCGCGGCGAGGTTGACGGCGCCGAGCGCGGCGACGTCGCGCTGGATGCGGTCGATCTCGCCCTGCAGCCCGGCGAGCCTGACGCCGCCGGCGTCGATGCCGCGCGCCAGCGCGTCGAGGTCGACGCTCGCCGCCTGCAGCTGCTCCAGGTATTGCGCGCCGCCGAGCGCGGCGGCCTGCTCGTCGAGCTGCAGCTTCGTGATGCGCTCGCGCAGCGGATCGAGGCTGCGCTCGGCGGCCAGCCGCTGCTCGTCGCCGGCGCGCAGCCGCGCCGACAGGTCGTCGTAGCGGCTGCGCACCGCGCCCAGCGCCCGTTCGCGCTCGAGCCTGAGCGCCAGCGCGGTCTGCAGCCCCGCCTGCGCCGCGGCGTCGTCGAGCGCGGCCAGCTCGGTGCGCAGCTGCTCGGCCGAGCGCACGTTGGCCTCGACCTGCGCCTGGGCGTCGTCGATCGTGCGCTGCAGCTCGGCGCGCCGCGCGGCCAGCGTGCGCGCGTCGAACTGCGCGGCCTGCGCGTCGCGTTCCAGCCGGCGCTGCTGCTCGTGCGCGTCGGCCAGCGCGCGCTCGGCGGCGAGCACCGCCTCGTCGAGCTCGGCATGGCGCTCCTGCGTCGTCGCGAGCTGCATGTCGAGCTCCTCGAAGCGCGCCTCGCCGGTGGCGCGACGCGCCTCGAGCCCCTCGAGCTGCGCGTCGATCTCGGCGAGCTCGTCGTCGAGCTGGCCGCGGCGCTGGCTCGCCGCGTCGGCCTGCTGCGTCATGCGCAAGAGTTCGACCTGCAGCTGGTGCGCGCGATCCTGCGATTCCGCCGCCTCGCGGCGCGCCTGCGCCAGCCGCGCCGCGGCGTCGCTGTACGCCGCCTCGAGGCGCACCTGCGCGCTCTTCACCTCGTCGGCGATCAGCGCCTGCGCCCGCCGCGCGGCGTCGAGGTTCTCGATCTCCTGCGCGCGCGCGAGCATGCCGGCCTGCTCGGTGTCGGGCGCGTAGAACGCCACCGCGAACGGCGACACCGCGTGGCCTTCGCGCGTCATGATCACTTCGCCGTGCGTGAGCTTCGGCCGCTGCGCGAGCGCCTCGTCGAGGCTGTCGGCGGTGTAGACGCCCTCGAGCCAGTCCTCGAGCAGCGCCTGCAGCCCGGCGTCGCCCAGGCGCAGCCGCGCCGCCAGCCGCGGCAGCGTGCGGTGCGGGTCGGGGTGAGCGGCAGCCTGCGGCGTGTAGAACGCGAGCCGCGCCGGCGGCGGGTCGGCGGCGAAGGCTCGCACCGTCTCGATGCGCCCGACCTCGAGCGCGTGGAGCCGCTCGCGCAGCGCCGACTCCAGCGCGGTCTCCCAGCCGGTGTCGATGTGCACGCGGGTCCACAGCCCGGCGAGACCGTCGAGCCCGTGTCGCGCCAGCCAGGGCTCGAGCTTGCCGCCGGTGCGCACCTTGTCCTGCAGCGCGCGCAGCGCGTCGAGCCGCGCCGACAGGTCCGCCAGCTTCGCGGCTTCGCGCTGCGCCGCATCCTGCTGCGCGCGGCGCTGCGCGTCGATCGCCGGCAGCGCGTCGCCGAGCTCGTGCAGACGCCCGTCGGCCTCGCCCTGCATCGCGTCGGCGGCGGCGCTGCGTTCGCGCAGCTCGGCCAGCCGCGCCGCGTCGGGCGCGGCGAGCTGCTGGCGTTCGCCGGACAGGCGGTCGCGCCGCGCGCGCAGCTGGCGGCTCTGCTCGTCGACGCTGCGGCTCTCGGCCGACAGCACCTGCAGCTGCTGCTGCACCTGCGCGACCCGCGCACGCTGCTCGTGGCTGCGCGACTGCGCGGCGCGCAGCGCGTCCTCGGCGTCGGGAAGCTGCAGCACCTGCTCCTCGGCCTGCGCGGCGAGCAGCGCGGCGCGCTCGTCGGCCTCGGCGATGGACTGCACGAGCTGCGCGACTTCGTCGGCGGCCTGCGCCGCGCGCTGCTGCCAGGCCGCGTCCTGCGCCGCCAGTTCGGCCAGCCGCTGCTCGGTGCGCTGGCGGCTGTCGACGACGTAGCGGATGCGCTCCTCGAGCCGGCTGACCTCGAGCTGCGCCTGCGCGTGTTCGCCCTGCGCCGCGTGCAGCGCGTCGCCGGCGGCGTAGTGCTGCTGGCGCAGCGACTCGAGCTCGGCCTCGAGGTGGCGCAGCTCGGCGAGCTTCGCCTCGAGCGCGGTGCCCGCCTCGGCCATCGCGCGCTTGACGCGCTGCTCCTCGGCGGCGGCGTCGCGGTGCTTCAGGTACCACAGCTGGTGCAGCTTCAGCGTGCCCTGCGTCTGCAGGTCGTGATACTTCGCGGCGACCTCGGCCTGGGACTCGAGCTTGCCGAGCTGGGCGTCGAGCTCGCGCAGGATGTCCTCGACGCGCGTCAGGTTCTCGCGCGTGTCCTTCAGCCGGTTCTCGGTCTCGCGG
>CAZUBF010000118.1:0-11872 GCA_964618555.1 uncultured Azohydromonas sp. | reverse complement strand
GCACGTGCGTGCCGCCGCACAGCTCGCGGCTGCTGCCGATGTCGAGCACGCGCACCGCGTCGCCGTACTTCTCGCCGAACAGCATCATCGCGCCGAGCTTGTGCGCCTCGTCCATCGACACGACACGCGCCTGCGTGGCCGCGTTGGCCAGGATCTCGGCGTTGACGATCGCCTCCACCTGCGCGATCTGCGCCGGCGTCATCGGCGCGTGGTGGCTGAAGTCGAAGCGCGTGCGCTCGGCGTTGACCAGCGAGCCCTTCTGCTGCACGTGGCCGCCGAGCACGTCGCGCAGCGCCTTGTGCATCAGGTGGGTGACGCTGTGGTTGCGCATCGTCTTCGCGCGCCGCTCGGCGTCGACGCGTGCGACGAACACGTCGCCGAGCTCGACCTCGCCCTCGACGATGCGGCCCTGGTGGCCGTGCACGCTGGCCTGCACCTTGACCGCGTCGTCGACGACGACGCGCGCGCGGGCGTTGCGCAGCTCGCCGCGGTCGCCGACCTGGCCGCCACTTTCGGCGTAGAACGGCGTGTGGTCGAGCACGATCACGACGTCGTCGCCGGCGCGCGCCTTCACGACCGGCGTGCCGTCGACGTAGATCGCCGTCACCTTGCTGTGCTCGCACGCCAGGTGCTCGTAGCCGTGGAACGCGGTGGCGTCGCCGGTGTATTCGAGCCCCTGCGCCATCTTGAACTTCGCCGCCGCCCTGGCCTGCTCGCGCTGGCGCTGCATCGCCGCGTGGAAGCCCGGCTCGTCGACGGTGACGCCACGCTCGCGGCACACGTCGGCCGTCAGGTCGAGCGGAAAACCGAAGGTGTCGTGCAGCTTGAAGGCCAGCTCGCCGTCGAGGCGCCCGGCGCCGCGCGACAACTCGCCCTCGAGGATCTCCATGCCGTTGGCGATGGTCTGGAAGAAGCGCTCCTCCTCCTGCCTGAGCACGTCGGTGACGCGCACCATGTCGCGCCGCAGCTCGGGGTAGGCGTCGCCCATCTCGGCGGCCAGCGGCGCGACCAGCGTGTGGAAGAATGGCTTGCGTGCGCCGAGCTTGTAGCCGTGGCGGATCGCGCGCCGGGCGATGCGGCGCAGCACGTAGCCGCGGCCCTCGTTGCCGGGGATCACGCCGTCGGCCACCGTGAAGGCGCAGGCGCGGATGTGGTCTGCGATGACCTTCAGGCTGGGGCTCGCCTTGTCCACCCGGCCGGCGCCGGGGCCGGCGAACTCGACCGCCTGGCGCGCCGCCTCGAGCAGGCGCACGAACAGATCGATCTCGTAGTTGCTGTGCACGTGCTGCAGCACCGCGGCGAGCCGCTCCAGGCCCATGCCCGTGTCGACGCTGGGCCTGGGCAGCAGGTGCATCACGCCGTCTTCGGTGCGGTTGAACTGCATGAAGACGTTGTTCCAGATCTCGATGTAACGGTCGCCGTCCTGCTCGGCGCTGCCGGGCGGGCCGCCGGGAACCGACGGCCCGTGGTCGTAGAAGATCTCGCTGCACGGGCCGCAGGGGCCGGTGTCGCCCATCATCCAGAAGTTGTCGGACATGTAGCGCCCGCCCTTGTTGTCGCCGATGCGCACCACGCGCTCGGCGGGCAGGCCGATGACCTGGACCCAGATGTCGTAAGCCTCGTCGTCCTCGGCGTAGACGGTGGCCCACAGCTTGTCCTTGGGCAGCTTGAAGTGCCCGGTGAGCAGTTCCCAGGCGTAGACGATGGCGTCGTGCTTGAAGTAGTCGCCGAAGCTGAAGTTGCCCAGCATCTCGAAGAACGTGTGGTGACGCGCCGTGTAGCCGACGTTTTCGAGGTCGTTGTGCTTGCCGCCGGCGCGGATGCACTTCTGCGCCGTGGCCGCGCGCGTGTAGGGCCGCTTGTCGAAGCCCAGGAACACGTCCTTGAACTGGTTCATCCCGGCGTTGGTGAACAGCAGCGTCGGGTCGTCGCCGGGCACCACCGGGCTCGACGGCACGACGGCGTGGCCCTTCGACTCGAAGAACTTCAGGAACGTGGAGCGGATCTCGGAGGCTTTCATGGGCGGTCGCGGGCAGGCGGCGCGTGAATGGGGCGTGCCCGGCAAGGGCGCGCAAGCGGCGAATTCTAGGCGGCGGGCCCCGCGCGCGCGCCTGCGACAGAATCGCCGGGAAGCCCGCGGCGGCGCGGGCGCCGGGAACACGACATGCAAGACGGCGGCCCCCGCATCCTCGGGTTCGGCACCGCGCTGGTCATCGCGATCGGCGTCGCCCTGGGCGGCTTCGCCGTCGGCCAGGGTCTCGAGCGCTTCCGCATGGCCGACCGCTCGGTCACCGTCAAGGGTCTCGCCGAGAAGGACGTCGACAGCGACTACGCCACCTGGACGCTCGTCTTCCGCCGCGGCGGCAACGAGTTCGGCGGCGTGCAGAAAGCGCTGGCCGACGACCGCGACCGTGTCGTCGCGTTTCTGAAGCAGCTCGGCTTCTCCGATGCCGAGGTCGAGGTGCGGCCGCTGCAGGTGCAGGACCTGTTCGCGCGTGAGTACGCGCAGGGCAACCAGCCGCTGCGATTCAACGGCGCGGGCCGCGTCGTCGTGCGCACGCCGCGCGTGCAGGCCGTCGAGTCCGCGGCGCTCGCCGTGGACCCGCTGATCCAGGCCGGTGTGCAGATCACCGGCAACGACGACGCCGGCGCCGCCGGCCCGCGTTACCAGTTGCGCGGCTTCAACGACGTCAAGGCCCCGCTGCTGGCCGAGGCGACGCGCAATGCGCGCGAGCAGGCAGAGAAGTTCGCGGCCGAGGCCGGCGCGAAGCTCGGCGCACTGAAGAGCGCCAACCAGGGCGTGATCACGATCAGCGGCAGCGACGGACAGGGCTACGACGACGGCAGTTCGCGCACGAAACGGCTGCGCGTGGTCAGCACCTTCGAATACGAGCTACGCTGATGCCATGACAGGAGACCCGACGATGGACATGAAAACCTCCCCGCTGTCGACGCTGGCCGACCCGACGCTGCTGAAGACCGACGCGCTGATCGACGGCGCGTGGGTCGGCGGCCCGGCCGCGGGCGAACAGGCACCCTCGCGTTTCGACGTCACCGACCCGGCCACCGGATCGAAGCTCGCCGACGTCGCCAACCTCGGTGCCGCCGAGGCGCAGGCGGCGATCGCCGCCGCCGATTGGGCCTGGCCGGCGTGGCGCGCGAAGACGGCCAAGGAGCGCGCGGCGATCCTGATGCAGTGGTTCCGCCTGCTGCACCAGCACGCCGACGACCTGGCGCGCATCATGACCGCCGAGCAGGGCAAGCCGCTGTCCGAAGCGCGTGGCGAGGTCGTCTACGGCGCGAGCTTCCTCGAGTGGTTCGCCGAGGAGGCCAAGCGCGTCTACGGTGAGACGATCCCGACCACCGACGCGAGCAAACGCTATCTGGTGATCAAGCAGCCCGTCGGGGTGTGCGCGGCGATCACGCCGTGGAACTTCCCGATCGCGATGATCACGCGCAAGGTGGCACCGGCGCTGGCCGCCGGCTGCCCGGTGGTCATCAAGCCGGCCGAGCAGACACCGCTGTCGGCACTCGCGGTGGCCGAGCTCGCGCAGCGCGCCGGCATGCCCGCGGGCGTGCTCAACGTGCTCACCGCCGACGGCGCCAACTCGGTTGCGATCGGCAAGGTCCTCTGCGCCAGCGACGTCGTGCGCCATCTCAGCTTCACCGGCAGCACCGAGGTGGGGCGCATCCTCGCCGCCCAGTGCGCGCCGACGGTCAAGAAGATCAGCCTCGAGCTCGGCGGCAACGCGCCCTTCATCGTGTTCGACGACGCCGACCTCGACAGCGCGGTCGACGGCGCGATGATCAGCAAGTACCGCAACGCCGGCCAGACCTGCGTGTGCGCGAACCGGATGTACGTGCAGTCCGGCGTGTACGACGCCTTCGTCGCCAAGCTCGCCGAGAAGTCGAAGACGATCAAGGTCGGCAGCGGGTTCGAGGCCGGCGTCACGCAGGGCCCGCTGATCGACGACGCCGCCGTCGCCAAGGTCGAGGCGCATGTGGCCGACGCCGTGGCCAAGGGCGCGAAGGTGGTCGCCGGCGGCACCCGCATCGGCGAGCGCTTCTACACCCCCACCGTGCTCGCCGACGTGACCGGCGACATGCTGTGCGCGCGCGAGGAGACCTTCGGCCCGGTGGCGCCGGTGTTTCGCTTCGACACCGAGGCCGAGGCGATCGGCATGGCCAACGCCACCGAGTTCGGGCTGGCGAGCTACTTCTACAGCCGCGACGTCGGGCGCATCTTCCGCGTCGCCGAGGCACTCGAATACGGCATGGTGGGCATCAACACCGGGCTGATCTCGACCGCCGAGGTGCCGTTCGGCGGCGTCAAGCAGTCGGGGCTCGGGCGCGAGGGCTCGCACCACGGCATCGACGACTACGTCGAGATCAAGTACCTGTGCCTCGGTGATCTGAACCGGTAGCGGTGCGCGGCGGCCGCGCCGGCCCACCTCCGCAGTGCGGGCCGGTCGCGGCCCGGCCCTGGCGAGGGTTCAGGCGTCGTCGTTGGCGGCGGCGGCGGCGCCGCGCTCGACGTGGGTCGCGAACCCGGCGCGCCCGACGCTGGCGGTGCTCGTGGCCTGGCCGATCGCGCGGCGCAGCAAGGTGTCGGCGTCGCGCCCGTGTTCGGGGTAGTTGCTGACGCCGACGCTGACGGCCACCGCCGCCGACGTGCCGGCCACCGTGAACGGCTGCTGCAGTGCGGCGGCGAGCTTCTCGGCCACCAGTGTGCCGGCGGCGCGGTCGTCGATCCAGGCCAGCAGCACCGCAAAGGTGTCGCTGCCGATCGAGGCGACGACGTCGCTGGCGCGCAGTCCGGCGCGCAGTCGCACCGCCGCCTTGCGCCTCAGCACGTTGGCCGCCTCGGGCCCGACGTTCGACGCCACGGTCGCCAGCCCGTCGATGCGCAGCGCCAGCAGCGCCATCGGCGCGGGCTCGCGCTCGCGCAGCGCCAGCAGGTGCGTCATGTGCTCGAGCAGCTGAGCGTGGTTCGGCAGCCCGGTGGCGAGGTCGGTCGCGTAGGCCCGGCGCGCGGCGCGTTCGATCGCCTTGCGTTCGACGCCCAGCCGCACCGCACGCGCCAGCAGCACGGGCGACAGCGTGTCGCGGCCGATCACGTCCTGCACCCCGCGCGCCAGCAGTTGCGACGCGACCGCCGGCGACGGCGCAGCGCAGACCACGATCACCGCGGCGTCGATCACCGCTTGCGACAACGCCGGCCAGTGCATCAGTCGCCGCGCGTCGTCGTCGCCGGCGGGGGCCAGGCACACGGCGTCGAAGCCGCGCTCGCCGAGCGCGAGCGCGGCCGCGTCGAGGTCATCGCACGACTGCAGTTCGAACGGCCCCCAGTCGGATGCCCCGAGGTCGACTTCGGTGCCGACCACGAGCACCTGCAAGCTACGGTTCATCGGCATTCCCCGGCGCGGCGCCGCGCCGGCTCCGTGCGCGAACAAAGGGCCGCCAGCGGCGGCCCTCGGTGTGTGGAGCGGGCGAAGGGAATCGAACCCTCGTATGAAGCTTGGGAAGCTGCCGTTCTACCATTGAACTACGCCCGCGCTGGTCGAGATTCTAGCGCCGTCGCGCCGCGTCGCCGACGAGCGGCCGCCCCGGCGCCGGTGGCGCTAGACTGGCCGCGACTCGACGACGGAGCGGCAACGATGCACAGGCGGCAGTGGTGGGGACGCAGCGTGGCGGCGCTGGCCGGCGTGGCCGCGGCGGGCTGGCTGTCCGGCTGCACCAGCCTGGGGCTGCGCGAGCCGGTGCGCGTCAATCTCGTCGCGCTCGACCCGTTGCCCGGGGAGGGACTCGAGCTGCGCCTGGCCGTGAAGTTGCGCGTGCAGAACCCCAACGACACCGTCCTCGACTACGACGGCATCTCCTTGACGCTCGACGTGCGCGGGACGACCTTCGCCACCGGCGTCAGCGCCGAGCGCGGCCAGGTGCCGCGTTTCGGCGAAGCCGTGCTGACGGTGCCGGCGTCGGTGTCGGCGTGGGCCGCGCTGCGGCAGGTGATCGGCATCGCCACGGGCGACGAACTGCCGCGCATCGACGTGGCGCTGCGCGGGCGGCTGCACGGCGCCGGGCTCGGCGGCATGCCGTTCGAATCGTCGGGCGAGATCGACCTGCCGAAGGCGCTCGGGCGCCGATGACCGCGACGCGGACCGACCCACCCGTGCACGACACGCCGCCACGTCGGCCGGTGCGCAGCTTCGTGCTGCGCGCCGGTCGCATCGGCAGCGGCCAGCAGCGCGCGCTCGACGAACTGGGCCCGCGTTTCGTGCTGCCGTACCGTCCCGAGCCGATCGATCCTGCGACCGTATTCGGCCGCCGCGCGCCGCTGGTCGTCGAGATCGGCTTCGGCATGGGACAAGCCACGGCGCAGATTGCCGCCGCCGTGCCCGACCACGACTTCCTCGGCATCGAGGTGCACGCGCCCGGCGTCGGCGCGCTGCTGCGGCGCATCGGCGAGATGGGGCTGACCAACCTGCGCATCGTGCAGCACGACGCGGTCGAAGTGCTGCAGCACATGATCGCGCCGGCGTCTCTTGCCGGCGTGCACGTGTTCTTCCCCGACCCCTGGCCGAAGAAGCGCCACCACAAGCGCCGGCTGCTGCAACCGCCGTTCGTCGCGCTGCTCGCCGGGCGCCTCGCACCCGGCGGCGTGCTGCACTGCGCGACCGACTGGCGGCCCTACGCCGAGCAGATGCTCGAGGTGCTGTCGGCCGAGCCGCGGCTGGTCAACACCGGCGACGGCTTCGCGCCCCGCCCCGCGCACCGTCCGCTGACCAAGTTCGAGTCGCGCGGCCTCGGACTGGGCCACGGCGTGTGGGACCTGCTGTTCACCCGCCGGGCGGATTGAAGCCGGGCACTTCAGCGCGAGTCCGGGGCGCGCCGGTACGGCTCCTCGAACTCGAGGAAGTCGTGCTCGGCGATCGCGTCGCGGTCCCAGGCGGCGACGCCGGGGCTCGAGAACACGCGCGCGACATAGTCTTGCACTGCGTCGGGCACCGGCAGCGCGTAGGTGCGGATGCGCCCGGCCACCGGCGCGAAGTACGCATCGGCGGCGCCGAAGTCGCCGAACAGGAACGGACCGCCGCTGGCGGCCAGCGCGTCGGACCAGCGCTGCACGATCACGTCGAGGTCCGCGCGAACGCCGGGGTGGTCGACGAGCACGCGCGCACCGACCTGCGGCAGCCGCGCCTCCAGGTTCTGCGGGCAGGCACCACGCAGCGCGGCGAAACCGGCGTGCATCTCGGCGCACAGGCTGCGCGCGCGGGCGCGCCGCCGCGCGTCGGCAGGCCAGATGGCGTGTTGCGGGAACCGCTCGGCCAGCGTCTCGACGATGGCCAGCGTGTCCCACACGGCGAAGCCGTCGTCGTCGACCAGCACCGGCACCTTGCCGGCCGGCGTGTAGCGCGCGAGCTCGCGGTAGAACGCCGACCCCGGCGTGAAGTCGAAGCGAAGCCGCACCTCGTCGAAGGCGATGCCGAAGTGGCGCATCAGCACCCCCGGCCGCATCGACCACGACGAGTAGTTCTTGTTGCCGATCACCAGCTTCATGTGCGCCCCTTCCGGTCGCCCGCACTGTACCGGCCGCCGACGCGCTCAGCCGCCCCAGTCGATCCAGCCGGTGCCGGCGGTGAGCAGCACGACGCCGCCGAAGACGATGCGGTACCAGGCGAAGGGCACGAAGTCGTGCGTCGACACGTAGCGGATCAGCCAGCGGATGCACGCCAGCGCCGCGACGAACGACACCGCAGTGCCCACCGCGAACATCGGCAGGTCGTCCCAGCGCAGCAGGTCGCGCTGCTTCCACACCGAGTAGGCGCCGGCGCCCATCAGCGTCGGGATGCCGAGGTAGAAGCTGAACTCGGTGGCCGCCTTGCGCGAGAAACCCAGCACCAGCGCCCCGATGATCGTCGCCCCCGAGCGGCTGGTGCCCGGGATCAGCGCCAGGCACTGCAGCAGACCGACCTTGAGCGCGTCGAGCGCGCGCATGTCGTCGACGGTCTCGATGCGGGCCTGGCGCCGACCCTCGAGGTCGCGCGCGCCGTACAGCCGCTTGTGGCGACGCTCGACCGCGAGGATCACGAACCCGCCGACGACCAGCGCCACCGCCACCGGCACCGGGTGGAACAGGTGCTGCTTGACCCAGCCGCCGAAGGCCAGCCCGAACACCACGGCGGGCGCGAACGCCACCAGCACGTTCAACGCGAATCGCTGCGCCACCGGGTCATGCGTCAGCCCGGCCACGGTGCGCGCCAGGCGGCGGCGGTACTCCCACACCACCGACAGCATCGCGCCGGTCTGGATCGCGATGTCGAAGGTCTTCGCCGACTCGCCGTGAAAGCCGATCAGCGACGCGGTGAGGATCAGGTGCCCGGTCGACGAGATCGGCAGGAACTCGGTCAGCCCCTCGACCACCCCCATCACAGCGGCCTGGGCCAGCAGCATCCAATCCACGAAGGCTCCGTGCGGCGGCAAAGCGCGCGATGTTAACCAGCGCCCCGTGGCGGGGGCGTGGCAGGGTGCACGCGAAGCCGCGCGAGTGCGGGCGATTGACCCGGGCACACCCGCGCGGGTACATTACTGACCCGTCAGTCAGTAATCCAGTGTCCGACACCCTCCCCGCCCCCGCCGCGACGGCGCGCCAGCGCCGCAAGGACGCGAGGCCGGCCGAACTGCTCGACGCCGCGCTGGCGCTGTTCGTCGAGAAAGGCTTCGCGCACACTCGCGCCGAGGAGGTCGCCGCGCGCGCCGGCGTGTCCAAGGGCACGCTGTACCTGTACTACGCGAGCAAGGAGGAACTGCTCAAGGCGGTGATCCGCGAACGGCTGTCGTCCGAGATCGCCGCCGGCGCCGGACAGTTCGAGCGCCACGCCGGGCCCACCGCCGACCTGCTGCGCGAGGTGCTGATCCCCTGGTGGGAACGGCTGCTCGACAGCGAGGTTTCGGGCGTGTTCAAGCTCGTCATCACCGAGGTGCGCAACTTCCCCGACATCGCCGACTTCTACGTCCGCGAGGTGGTCGAGCCGGGCATGCAGCTGGTGGCGCGCATCCTCGAGCGCGGCATCGCGCGCGGCGAACTGCGCCCGGTCGACGTGCCGACCGCGGTGCACTCGCTGGTGCTGCCGCTGATCATGCTGTGCCTGCACAAGCACACGCTGGGCGCCTGCGGCGCCGCGCCGGTGGGCATCGAACCCAGGCGATTCATCCGCGATCACGTCGAGCTGACGCTGCAGGGCCTGCTGGCGCACGAACGCACCGGCGCGGGCGCAGCGCCGCGTCGCCCGACGCCGCGTGCCCGGGAGGCGCTGCGGTGAACCCGGCGCTGCGACGCGGCGTCGTCGTCGCCTTGCTGTTCGCCGCGGCGCTGGCTGCCGCCTGGTGGCTGCGCGAGCGCCGCGCTGGCGCGCCACCCGCGCCGGTGGCCGCGGCACCGGCGGTGCCCGCGCTGGAGCTCGGCGAGCCCGACGTCGTGCGCGTGCGGCGGCTCGAGCTGGCGCGCGGCGTCGACGTGGCCGGCGGCCTGCGCGCGGTCGACACCGCCTTCGTCAAGGCGCGCGTGCCGGGCGAAGTGCTCGCCGTCGCGGTGCGCGAGGGCGACGCGGTGCGCCGCGGCCAGGCGCTCGTGCGCATCGACCCGACCGAGTTCGACTGGCGCGTGCGCCAGGCCGAGCACACCGCCGACGCGGCGCGCGCGCAGCTCGACATCGCGCGGCGCGCGCTCGACAACAACCGCGCGCTGGTCGCGCAGGGTTTCATCTCGGCCACCGCGCTGGACACCTCGGTGGCCAACCACGCCGCGGCGCAGGCCAACCAGAACGCCGCGCTCGCCGCGGTCGAACTGGCGCGCAAGGCGCGCGCCGACGCGACGCTGGTCGCGCCGATCGACGGCGTCGTCGCGCAGCGGCTGGTGCAGCCGGGCGAGCGCGTGCCGGTCGATGCGCGGCTCATCGAGATCGTCGACACGTCGCGCATCGAGCTCGAGGCGGCGGTGCCGCCGGCCGACGCGGCGGCGCTGCGCGTCGGCGCTGCGGCGAGGCTGAGCGTCGACGGGCTGCCCGCGCCGGTGCTGGCGCGCGTCGCACGCATCAACCCCAGCGCGCAGCCGGGTTCGCGCGCCGTGCTCGCCTACCTCGCACTGCCGCCGCAGCCCGCACTGCGCCCGGGCCTGTTCGCGCGCGGCAGGGTCGAGCTCGACCGCCGCGTCGTGGTCGCGGTGCCGGCGTCGGCGCTGCGCGAGGACCGCCCGCGCCCGTACGTGGTGCTCGCCGAGGGCGCACGGGCGGTGCTGCGCACGGTGACGCCGGGCTTCCGCGGCCACCCGACGGCCGACGACGACGGCGCCGACGAGTGGGTCGAGCTGGTCGACGGCCCGCCCGAGGGCACCTTGTTGGTGGCGGGCAGCGTCGGGCCGGTGCGCGAAGGCACGCCGCTCGCGTGGACCCCGGCGGCGCCCGCGGCGGCGGTCGCCTCCACGCCTCGGCCCTGAGCGCACGCGCCCATGTGGTTCACGCGCGTCTCGATCGCCAACCCGGTGCTGGCGACGATGGTCATGCTGGCCTTCGTCGTGCTCGGGCTGGTGAGCATCGGGCGGCTGAAAGTCGACCAGTTCCCGAACATCGAGTTTCCCACCGTCGTCGTGCAGGTCACCTACCCGGGCGCGGCGCCGGAGATCGTCGAGCACGAGGTGACGCGTCGCGTCGAGGAGTCGCTGAACACGATCGCCGGCATCAACCAGCTGTACTCGCGCAGCTACGAGAGCGCGGCGCTGATCATCGTGCAGTTCAATCTCGACGTCGAAGCCCGGCGCGCCGCCGACGACGTGCGCGAGAAGCTGGCGCTGGTGCGCCCGCTGCTTCCCGACGAGGTCGAGGAGCCGCGCGTCTCGCGCTTCGACCCCGAGAGCCGGCCGGTGTGGACCGTGGCGCTGACCTCGCCCGACGGCAGCCACGACCAGCAGGCGCTCACCACCTGGGCCGACCAGGTGCTGAAGAAGCGCCTCGAGAACGTGCGCGGCGTCGGCGCGGTGACGCTGGTCGGCGCGCTGGCGCGCGAGGTGCAGGTCCGCGTGAAGCCCGCGGCGATGGAGGCGCTCGGCGTCGGCGTCGACCAGGTGCTCGCCGCGCTGCGCACCGAGACGCAGGAACTGCCCGCCGGCGCGCTGCGCACGCGCGACGCCGAACGCGCGGTGCAGGTCGACGCGCGGCTGCGCCGGGTCGCCGACTTCGAGCAGATAATCGTCGCGCGGCGCGCCGGCCAGCCCGTGCGTCTGGCGCAGGTGGCCGACGTCGTCGACGGACCGCAGGACGTCGAGAGCCTGGCGCTGTTCAACGGCCAGCGCACGCTCGCACTGGACGTGCAGAAGAGCCAGGGCGAGAACACCATCGAGGTCGTGCAGGGTCTCGACGCCGCGGCCGAGGCGCTGCGTGCGCAACTGCCCGCAGGCATCGCGATGCAGGTGGTGCGCGACAACTCGCGCCCGATCCAGGTCGCGGTGCGCAACGTGCAGCGCACGCTGATCGAAGGGGCGCTGCTGACGGTGGGCATCGTGTTCCTGTTCCTCAATTCGTGGCGCTCGACGGTGATCACCGGGCTGACGCTGCCGATCGCGCTGGTCGGCACCTTCGGCGTGATGCACCTGTTCGGCTTCTCGATCAACATGGTCACGCTGATGGCGCTGAGCCTGTGCGTGGGGCTGCTGATCGACGACGCCATCGTGGTGCGCGAGAACATCGTGCGCCACGTCCAGATGGGCAAGACGCCGCACGACGCCGCGCTGGAGGGCACCAACGAGATCGGGCTGGCGGTGCTGGCCACCACGCTGTCGATCGTCGCGGTGTTCCTGCCGATCGGCTTCATGGGCGGC
>CAZUBF010000117.1:4308-11906 GCA_964618555.1 uncultured Azohydromonas sp. | reverse complement strand
GCGAGGACATCGTCGGCGGCGCCGGCGGCGACGGCGAGCGCGACGCCTGGGGCGGCGTGCTCGGCGTCACCAAGGGCCTGTATGCCAAACACGGCGACCGGCTGATGGACACGCCGCTGTCGGAGTCGGCCTACATCGGCGCGGCGATCGGCGCCGCGGCCTGCGGCATGCGCCCGGTGGCCGAACTGATGTTCGTCGACTTCATGGGCGTTTGCTTCGACCAGATCTTCAACCAGGCCGCCAAGTTCAAATACATGTTCGGCGGCAAGGCCGAGACGCCGGTGGTCATCCGCGCCATGTGCGGCGGCGGCTTCCGCGCCGCGGCGCAGCACAGCCAGATGCTGACGCCGCTGTTCACGCACATCCCGGGGCTGAAGGTGGTGTGCCCGAGCACGCCGTACGACACCAAGGGCCTGCTGATCCAGAGCATCCGCGACAACGACCCGGTGATCTTCCTCGAGCACAAGAACCTCTACGGCTTCGAGGGCGAGGTGCCCGAGGCGAGCTACGCGATCCCGTTCGGCGAGGCCAACGTCGTGCGCGAGGGCAAGACCGCGTCGATCGTCACCTACGGGCTGATGGTGCACCGCGCGCTCGACGCGGCGGCGCAACTGTCGAAGGAGGGCGTCGACGTCGAGGTGGTCGACCTGCGCACCCTGTCGCCGCTGGACCTCGATACCGTGCTCGAAAGCGTCGAGAAGACCGGCCGGCTGGTCTGCGTCGACGAAGCCAACCCGCGCTGCAGCATCGCCGCCGACATCTCGGCGCAGGTGGCGCAACAGGCGTTCCGTGCGCTCAAGGGCCCGATCGAGATGGTCACCGCGCCGCACACACCGGTGCCGTTCTCGCCGGTGCTGGAGGACCTGTACATCCCGAGCGTCGAGCAGGTCGCCGCCGCGGTGCGACGCACGATGCAGCACTGAGCCCGCCGGGCGGCGCGGCCGCGCCCGTGCAGGCCGCGGCGCCCGCCCGCCGATCGCCACGAATCCACACTGCAGGAGCATTGCCCGCATGAGCACCATCACGCCGATCGTCATGCCCAAGTGGGGGTTGGAAATGCGCGAAGGCACCGTCACCGCGTGGCTGGTCGACGAGGGCGCCGAGATCGCGGTCGGCACGCCGATCCTCGACGTCGAGACCGACAAGATCAGCAACGCGGTCGAAGCGCCCGACCCGGGCCGGTTGCGCCGCAAGGTGGCGCGTGAAGGCGAGACGCTGCCCGTCAAGGCGCTGCTCGGCGTGCTCGCCGAGGCCTCGGTCAGCGACGCCGACATCGACGCCTACATCGCCGGCTACGTCGTGCCTGCGGCCGGCGGCGGCGACGAGGCCTCGGCCTACGAGTTCGCCGAGGTCGACGGCCTGAAGGTGCGTTACGCCCGCCGCGGCGCGGGAGAGGGCACGCCGGTGCTGTTCATCCACGGCTTCGGCGGCGACCTGGACAACTGGCTGTTCAACCTGGACGTCGTGGCCGAGGTGGCACCGGTCGTCGCTCTCGACCTGCCCGGGCACGGCGAGTCGACGCCGCGCCTGCCGGGCACCTCGCTCGCCGATCTGGCCGGGTTCGTCGCGTCCTTCCTCGATGCCATCGGCCTGCCCCGCGTGCACGTCGTCGGTCACTCGATGGGCGGGGCGGTGGCCTCGCGGCTGGCGCTCGACCAGCCGCGGCGCGTGGCGTCGCTGACGCTGATCAACAGTGCCGGCCTGGGCCGCGAAATCAGCGCGGAGTACATCGACGGCTTCGTCGGCGCGCAGTCGCGGCGCGAACTCAAGCCGGTGGTCGAGCGGCTGTTCGCCAACCCCGAGCTGGTGACGCGCAAGCTGCTCGACGACCTGCTGAAGTACAAGCGCATCGACGGCGTCGAGCCGCTGTTGCGTCAACTCGCCGCGGCGCAGTTCGCCGGGGGCCGGCAGGCCGAGCAGCCGGGCCTCGAGCTCGAGGGCAAGGGCATCCCGGTGCTGGTCGTGTGCGGCCGCGACGACCGCGTCGTGCCGGCCTCGCACGCGGCGCATGCGCCGGCCGGGGCGCGTGTCGAGGTGCTCGACGGCGGGCACATGGTGATGATGGAGAAGGCGAGCGACGTGAACGCGCTGATCCGCAGCCACGTCGCGCCCTGACCCGTGGCGACCTGCGGGCATGACCGCTTCCGACGCGCTGCCCGTCTTCGGCTTCGTCAGCGTGCACGATGCGCCGCTGGCCGACGGCATGGCGCGCGAGGACGAGTGGCTGCACGCGGTCGCTTCGCGCGGCCGGCCGGCCGCGCACCTGTGGCAGGGCGTGACCGGCTTCGTCGCGCCGCGCAGCTACGCGCGGCTGCCGCGCTGGAGCGAGGCGTGTGCCGCGTCGTCCGCGCGCGGGTGGCCGGTGCAGGTGCGCGCCTCGGGCGGCGGGCTGGTGCCGCAGGCGCCGGGCATGCTGAACCTCACCCTGGCCTGGCCCGCCGCCAGCGCGACGCCGCACGGCAGCGACGCGATCTACCGCGCACTGACCGACGCGCTGGCTGCCGCCTTCGCCCGGCTCGGCGTTTCATGCGCGGCGCAGGCGGTCGAGGGTTCGTTTTGCGACGGGCGTTTCAACCTGGCGCGTGGTGGCCGCAAGCTGGTGGGCACGGCGCAGGCGTGGCGGCGCATCGATGGCCGGCCGGTCGTGCTGGCGCATGCGGTGATCGTCGCCACGGCCGAACCGCGCGCCCTGACCGAGGCCGCGAACGGCTTCGAAGACCTGCTGGGCAGCGGGCGCCGGTACCGTGCCGACTCGCTGACCAGCCTCGCCGACGCGTGGCGCGAGGCGCACCCCGGTCGATCGGGCCCCCCCGACCTCGACGCGAGGATCGTCCAGGTGGTCGCCGAGCGCTTTGCGCGCGTCGTGCCACCGCATGTGCGTGACCAGGAGAACCTCGATGGTCCTGATGGAGTTCGCGATGGCCCCGGCGGGGCAGGGTGAGAGCGTCGGCGCGTACGTCGCGCGCGTTCTCGACGTCGTCGATCGCAGCGGGCTGCCGTACCAGCTCACGCCGATGGGCACGATCCTGGAAGGCGAGTGGGACGACTGCATGGCGGTGGTCAGCGCGTGCTTCCGGGAACTCGAGCGCGACTGCAAGCGCATCGCGCTGAACCTGAAGGTCGACTACCGGGCCGCGCCGGCGGGACGCCTGCATTCGAAGACGGCGACGGTGCAACAGCGGCTGGGGCGCAAGCTGCGCACCTGAGCGGCGTTGCCGCGCGGTGCGACGCCCGGCCGAGCGAAGTGCCGACGCGCCGCGGGCGGTGCCGGCGGGCCCGAGCGGGCGTGCGCGTCCTCGCGAACGCACGGCGGTTCACGACTCGATCGCGCGGTCGTCGATGCCGCCGATCGGCTCGCGACAGCGGTGCCGAGCCGGCCACCGGCGATCGCTCAGGCGCGCACCGCGCGCCACGCCGAAAACGCCGCCGCGAGCGCGAGCAACCCGCAGCCGGCGATCGGCGCGGCATAGCTGCCGGTGGCGTCGAACACGCGACCGGCGACCCAGGGGCCGGCGAGGTTGCCCAGCGCTGCGCCGGTGTACAGCGTGCCGATGATCGACGCCACGGCGCGAGCGCCGAAGAAGTCCATGCACAGCGCCGGCATCAGCGACACGCTGCCGCCGTAGCTCAGCCCCATCCACAGCGCGAACAACGCCAGCGCCGGGTAGTCGTGTGCGACCAGCCACAGGCCCATCGACAGCCCGAGCGAGGCCATCACGCCGACCAGCGTCCACGGCCGACCGATGCGGTCGGCCACCGCGCCGATCGCGAAGCGCCCGGTCAGGCTGCCGATGCCGATCAGCCCGACCAGCCCCACCGCCTGCGCCTCGGACACGCCGAGGTCGCGTGCCGACGCCGACAGGTGGGCGAACGGCACGAACATGCTCGGCGCGCCGAGCAAGCACATCGCGTACAGCCACGCGAAGCGGCGGCTGCGCAGCGCCTGGACCAGCGGCGTGCCGGCCACCGTCGCGCCGGCGCGGCGCGTGGCCGCGGGCGCCGTGCGCAGCAGCAGCGTCGCGCCCAGCCCGACCAGCAGCACGCCGACGGCCAACGCCTGCATCGCGCCGCGCCACTGCCACGCGGCGATCGCGCCGGCCGCCAGCAGCGGCACGACCAGCGTGCCGGCGCCGATGCCGGCGCTGGCCAGCCCGGCCGCCAGTCCGCGGCGGCGCGTGAACCATGGCTGCACGCAGCCGATCGACGGCGTGTACACCAGCGCGATGCCCAGCCCCAACCCCACGCCGTAGGCCAGCGTCACCTGCGTCATCGAGCCGGCCACGCTGCCCGCGACCAGCGCCGCCGCGATGCACAACATCCCGGCGCTGGCCACGCGGCGCGCACCATGGCGGTCGGCGAGCATGCCGGCGAAAGCGCCGAGCACGAAGTACAGCAGCCCCGACAGGCCGAACACCAGCGACACCTCGGCGCGGCTGGCGTCGAACTCGGCGGCGAACGGCTCGAAGAACGCGGCGAACGAATACGACACGCCGAAGATCACGGCCAGCGCGACGAAACACGCCCACACCACGACCCAGCCGTAGCGGGGTTCGTCCGGGTCGCCGCTGGTGTGCATCGGCGGCATCTTCGCCGATCTTCGGGCGCGTCCGGCCAGACCGGTTCGGGCGGGAAAACCCCCCGCGGGGCCGCCGGGGGCGACTCCTAGAATCGCCGCTCACCGTCCTGGAGCCGTCCCGATGCCCGCCGCGCCCCGCCACGCCGCCGCCGATGCCCCCAGCGCCGGCATGCGGGTGCTGAAGAAGTACCCGAACCGGCGCCTGTACGACACGCGCAGCAGCAGCTACATCACGCTGGCCGACGTCAAGCAGATGGTGCTCGCCGGCGAGGACTTCGAGGTGCGCGACGCCAAGAGCGGCGACGACCTGACGCGCAGCATCCTGCTGCAGATCATCCTCGAGGAGGAGACCGGCGGCATGCCGATGTTCTCGGCGCAGACGCTGGCGCTGATCATCCGCTTCTACGGCCACGCGATGCAGGGCATGATGGGCGCGTACCTCGAGAAGAACCTGCAGACCTTCGTCGACATGCAGAACCGCCTCACCGAGCAGGCCAAGGGCCTGTACGACCCGAAGAACTTCACGCCCGAGATGTGGGCCCAGTTCCTCAGCGGCCAGGCGCCGGTGATGCAGGGGCTGATGGGCAACTACCTCGAGCAGTCGAAGAACCTGTTCGTGCAGATGCAGAAGCAGATGCTCGAGCAGTCGGGTTCGATGTTCCCCGGCTTCCCACCGAAGAAGCCCTGACGGGGCGTTGCGGGACAATTCCCGCATGAACGACACGTCCCCCCGCGCGGCCGAGGCCGCGCCGACGCCGACCATCGGCTTCGTCAGCCTCGGCTGCCCGAAGGCGCTGACCGACTCCGAGCTGATCCTCACCCGCCTGGCCGCCGAAGGCTACGCGACGAGCAAGACCTTCTCCGGCGCCGACCTGGTGATCGTCAACACCTGCGGCTTCATCGACGACGCGGTCAAGGAGAGCCTGGACACGATCGGCGAGGCGCTGGCCGACAACGGCAGGGTCATCGTCACCGGGTGCCTCGGCGCGCGCACCGGCGTCGGGGGCGACAACCTGGTGCGCCAGGTGCATCCCAAGGTGCTCGCCGTGACCGGCCCGCACGCCACCGAGGAGGTGATGGACGCGGTGCACGCGCACGTGCCCAGGCCGCACGACCCGTTCGTCGACCTGGTGCCGCCGCAGGGCGTCAAGCTCACGCCGAGACACTACGCCTACCTGAAGATCAGCGAGGGCTGCAACCACCGCTGCACCTTCTGCATCATCCCGGGCATGCGCGGCGACCTGGCGTCGCGGCCGATCGGCGACGTGCTCGGCGAGGCGAAGCGGCTGTTCGACGCCGGCGTCAAGGAACTGCTCGTCGTCAGTCAGGACACCAGTGCCTACGGCGTCGACGTGAAGTACCGCACCGGCTTCTGGGACGGCCGGCCGGTGCGAACGCGACTGCTCGACCTGTGCGAGAAGCTCGGCGAACTGGCCGAACCGCACGGCGCGTGGGTGCGACTGCACTACGTCTATCCGTACCCCCACGTCGACGAGGTGCTGCCGCTGATGGCCGCAGGGCGCATCCTGCCTTACCTCGACGTGCCGTTCCAGCACTCGCACCCCGACGTGCTGCGCCGCATGAAGCGCCCGGCCAGCGGCGAGAAGAACCTCGAGCGCATCGCGCGCTGGCGCGAGCTGTGCCCCGAGCTGGTGGTTCGCAGCACCTTCATCGTCGGCTTCCCCGGCGAAACCGACGCCGAGTTCGAGCACCTGCTGCAGTTCGTGCGCGACGCCGGCATCGACCGTGCCGGCTGCTTCGCCTACTCGCCGGTCGACGGCGCGGCGGCCAACGCGCTGCCCGGCCAGTTGCCGGCCGAGTTGCGCGAGCGGCGCCGCGCGCGCTTCATGGCAATCGCCGAGCAGGTCTCGGCCGAGCGTCTGCAGCGCCGCGTGGGTGCCACGATGCAGGTGCTCGTCGACCAGGCGCCGGCGCTCGGCCGCAGGGGGGGCGTGGGCCGCAGCTACGCCGACGCCCCCGAGATCGACGGCACCGTGCGGCTGCTGCCGCCGGTCAAGGCGTCGACGCAGCTGCGCGTCGGCGAGTTCGCCCGCGTGCGCATCGTCGCCGCCGAGGGCCACGACCTGGTCGGCCAGCCGCTGTGAGGCCCGCGATGGACGACGTGACCCGCCTGATCCACCACCCGTACCGAGCCCCGGCCGGCTTCGATGCCGTGCCGCCGGCGGTGCACAAGGCCTCGACGGTGATGTTCGCCGACGTCGCCTCGCTGCGTGCACGCGACTGGCGCAGCAAGGCCGGCTACACCTACGGGCTGCACGGCACACCGACCACCTTCACGCTCGAGGAGCGCATCGCCACGCTCGAGGGCGCGCGTCACTGCGTGCTCGCGCCCAGCGGCCTGTCGGCACTGGCGCTGGTCAACCTGGCGCTGCTGCGCGCCGGCGACGAGCTGCTGCTGCCCGACAACGTGTACGGTCCGTCGAAGGAGCTCGCGCGGTCGATGCTGGCGGACTTCGGCATCGCGCACCGGTTGTACGACCCGCTGGACCCGGCCGCGCTCGACGCGATGGTCGGCGCGGGCACGAAGCTGTTG
The DNA here is from genome assembly GCA_964618555.1 of uncultured Azohydromonas sp. GTDB lineage: Bacteria > Pseudomonadota > Gammaproteobacteria > Burkholderiales > Burkholderiaceae_C > Calidifontimicrobium. Next base: position 4,776 of record CAZUBF010000117.1, on the reverse strand, counting down.
TGGGTCGAGGCGGCGGGCTCGGTGACGATGGAGTTTCCCGACTTGCGCGCGCTGGTGCGCGTCGCGCGGCGCCACGGGCTGACGGTGGCGCTGGACAACACCTGGGGCGCGGGGCTGGCGTTCGACCCGTTCGACCTCGGCGACGGGCTCGGCGTCGACCTGAGCATGCACGCGCTGACCAAGTACCCCTCGGGCGGCGCCGACGTGCTGATGGGCGCGGTGAGCACCGTCGACGCGGCGCTGCACGAGCGCGTGCTGCTCGCCCACATGCGCCTGGGCCTGGGCGTCGGCGCCAACGACGCCGAACTGGTGCTGCGCGCGCTGCCCTCGGTCGCGCTGCGCTACGACGCGCAGGACGCCGCGGCGCGCGAACTCGCCGCCTGGCTGCAGTCCCAGCCGGGCGTCGCGCGCGTGCTGCATCCGGCGCTGCCCGGCTCGCCGGGCCACGCGCACTGGGCGGCGCTGTGC
>CAZUBF010000117.1:0-4298 GCA_964618555.1 uncultured Azohydromonas sp. | reverse complement strand
GACGCGCGCGGCCGGCCTGTGCTCCGTGCTGTTCGACGCCGGCGCCGCGCCGGCGCGCGTCGACGCCTTCGTCGACGCGCTGCGGCTGTTCCGCATCGGCTATTCGTGGGGCGGGCCGGTGAGCCTGGCGGTGCCGTACGACCTGTCGACGATGCGCCGCGACCGCGCCGCGCTGCCGGGCACGCTGGTGCGCCTGGCGATCGGGCTCGAGGCGGTCGACGACCTGCGCGCCGACCTGCAGCAGGCGCTGCGCGTGATCGCGTGAGCCGCGCGGCGGCGCCGGCGCGCGCGCTGCACGTCGACGCGCTGAAGGCGCTCGCGTCGCAGGCGATTGTGCTGCACCACCTGGCGTTCTACGGCCCGATGGCCGACCACGCGGCCGCGCTGTGGCCGGCGCTGTTCGACGTGCTGGCGGGCGACGCGCGCATCGCCGTGCAGGTGTTCCTGGTCGTCGGCGGCTGGCTCGCCGCGCGCAGCCTGGCGCCCGGCGCGCGGCTGCGCCCCGGGGTGCGCGCCGGCGCGGTGCTGCTCGAGCGCTACCTGCGGCTGGTGCTGCCGCTTGCGGCCACGCTGGCGCTGGCGATCGGCGCGGCGGCGCTGGCGCGCACGTGGATGGACCACCCGTCGATCCCGGCGCCGCCGACCGCCGCGCAGGTGCTGGTGCACCTCGTGCTGCTGCAGGACCTGCTCGGCATCGAGGCGCTGTCGGCCGGCGTGTGGTACGTCGCGATCGACCTGCAGCTGTACGTGCTGCTGCTGGCGCTGCTGCTGACGGCGCGCGTCGTCGTGCCGGCTCGGCACGACGCGGACGATGCGGCACAGAGCCGGGCCGCGGCGGGGCTGGTGTTCGCGCTCGCCGCGGTGTCGCTGCTGGCGGTCAACCGCGACGCGGCCTGGGACGTCACCGGGCCTTACTTCTTCGGCGCTTACGCCATGGGCGTGCTCGTCGCGTGGTGGGCCCGCCCGCAAGCGGTCCACCTGCCCGGGCTGGTGCTGCTGGCCTGCCTGGTCGTCGTCGCGCTGTGGCTGCAGTGGCGCTCGCGCATCGCGCTGGCGGCGCTCGTCGCGGCGGCGCTCGCCATCGCGCCTCGCGTCGCGTCCGGCGTCGCGTCGAACAAGGCGGCCGGTACGACGGGGCCGACCGCCGTCGTGCACGCGCTCGGGCGCATCAGCTACGCGGTGTTCCTGGTGCACTTCCCGTGGTGCCTGGTGGTCAACGCGGTGTTCGAACGCTTCGCGCCGCACACGCCCGCGGTGCAGGCCGCGGGCCTGCTTCTGGCATGGGCCGGCAGCGTGGCGGCCGGCGCGCTATTCCACCGTGCCGTCGAGGTGCCGGCGATGCGCTGGTTGAGCACGCTGAAGTCGCGCCCGGTGCGGGGCGTCGCCGGGGGCTGAGCCGCGCGGCGATCAACCCTTCGGCGACGAGACCTTGTGCCGCATCAGGCGGCCGCGTTCGCGTTCCCAGTCGCGCTTCTTCTCGGTCTCGCGCTTGTCGTGCTGCGCCTTGCCCTTGGCCAGCGCCACGTCGACCTTCACGCGGCCGCTCTTGAAGTGCAGGTTCAGCGGCACCAGCGTGAAGCCGCGCTGCTCGACCTTGCCGATCAGCCGGCGGATCTCGGCCTTGTGCATCAGCAGCTTCTTCGTGCGGTCGGCCTCTGGCTTGACGTGCGTCGACGCGGTGCGCAGCGCGTTGATGCGCAGCCCGATCAGCGACAGCTCGCCGTCGCGGATCACGACGTAGCCGTCGGTCAGCTGCACCTGGCCGGCGCGAATGGCCTTGACCTCCCAGCCCTCGAGCACGATGCCCGCCTCGAAGCGCTCCTCGATGTGGTAGTCGTAGCGGGCGCGGCGGTTTTCGGCGATCAGGGTCATGGACAGGGGAGGTGGGGGCGGCGCGGCAGCGCTGCAAGCGGCACCTAGAATCGATTCATTGTATGAAGCACGTCAAGAAGTCCATCCTGCTGTGGTACTCGCCGCGCGAGATGTACGACCTGGTGACGGCAGTCGAGCACTACCCCCAGTTCCTGCCCTGGTGCGAACATGCCGAAGTGATCGAACAGCACGACGAGGGCATGACCGCGCGACTGGGGCTGGCCTACGCCGGGGTGCGCCACGCGTTCACGACGCGCAACGTGCACAAGCCCGGCGAGCAGGTGCTGGTGCAACTGGTCGACGGGCCGTTCTCGCTGCTCGACGGCAACTGGCTGTTCCACCCGCTCGGCCGACCGGGTGGCGAGGCGCAGGCCTGCCGGATCGAGTTCGACCTGCGCTACGCGTTCGCGAGCAGGCCGCTGGAGACGGTGCTCAGCCCGGTGTTCGACCGCGTCGCCAACACCTTCGTCGACTCCTTCGTGCGTCGCGCCGGGCAGGTGTACGGTGAGCGCTGAGCGCATCCGCGTCGAGGTGGTCTACAGCCCCGCGCCGCGCGAAGTGCGCCACCGCGAGCTGCTCCTCGACGCAGGCAGCACGCTCGCGGACGCGGTGCGCGCCAGTACCCTGCTCGACGGCGAGGCGCCGGAGGACCTGAGCTACAGCGTCTGGTGCCGCGTCGCGCCGCCCGAACAGCCGCTGCGCGACCGCGACCGCATCGAGATCTGCCGCGCGCTGACCGTCGATCCGAAGGAGGCGCGGCGGCTGCGTTACAAGCGCCGGGGCGGAGCGAGGCGCGAACGTGCGCCGGCGGTGCGCGGCCGCGTCAGCGGCAGTCGCTGGCGATGACTTCGCGCGCGCGCTGCGACTCGGCGTCGCGCGCGCGATCGTCGAGCACCACGCGCTCGCCCTTTTCGTTGACGCGCGCCAGCCGCATGCCGCTGTCGAGCTGGCGCAGGCTGTCGCGTGCGCGCCGGCAGTTCTCGGCGCGCTGCGCGTCGAGCTTGCGCTGCTCCTGCTGCGCGCGGGCCTGCTGCTCCTGCTCGGCGGCCTTGCGGCGCGCCTCGAGCTCGGGGTCGGTGCGCGGCTTGGCCTCGGCCACCGCCGGGACGGCGGCCGACGCCGGTGCCGAGGCGGCTTCGGCGGCGGCCTGTGGGTTCGCGCGCGCCGTGGCCGGCTGCGCGGGGCGCTGCAGCACGTCGCGTTCGGGCACGTCGCGCGGTGGCGGCAGGTCGCTGATGTGGACCTGGCCGGCACGGTCGCGCCACTTCCACTGCGCCGTGGCGTCGCCGGCGGTGGCGAGCAGCGACAACGCGATCACGAGCAGGGGCACACGCATGGGTGGCATCGGCATGGCGGCAGCGGGGGTCGGATCAGTGTAGCCAGCGCCGGTCGGCCGCGGCGTGAAGAAGTGGCGCCGGGGCGCGTTCCTATAATCCGCTTTTGCGTCCGGAGCCTTTCCCATGCGCCTTCTCGGCAACGCGCTGACCTTCGACGACGTGCTGCTGGTGCCGGCTTTCTCACAGGTGTTACCGCGCGACACCAGCCTGGCGACCCGACTGACGCGCCACATCTCGCTGAACCTGCCGCTGGTGTCGGCGGCGATGGACACCGTCACCGAGGCGCGCCTGGCGATCGCGATCGCGCAGGAAGGCGGCATCGGCATCGTGCACAAGAACCTGCCGCCGACCGTGCAGGCGGCCGAGGTCGCCAGGGTCAAGCGCTACGAGAGCGGCGTGTTGCGCGACCCGATCACCATCGGCCCCGACAAGACGGTGCGCCAGGTCAAGGCCCTGTCGGAGCAGCACGGCATCTCGGGCTTCCCGGTGATCGAACACGGCAAGGTGGTGGGCATCGTCACCGGCCGCGACCTGCGTTTCGAGACGCGCATGGACGCGCCGGTGCGCGACATCATGACGCCGCGCGAGCGCCTGGTCACCGTGCCCGAGAGCGCCAGCCTCGACGAGGGCAAGGCGCTGATGCACCGGCACAAGCTCGAGCGCGTGCTGGTGGTCAACGACGCGTTCGAGCTGCGTGGGCTGATGACCGTGAAGGACATCACCAAGCAGACCAACTTCCCGAACGCCGCGCGCGACGCGCAGGGCAAGCTGCGCGTCGGCGCGGCGGTGGGCGTCGGCGAGGGCACCGAGGAGCGCGTCGAGCTGCTGGTGCGCGCCGGCGTCGACGCGATCGTCGTCGACACCGCGCACGGCCACAGCGCCGGCGTCATCGAGCGCGTGCGCTGGGTCAAGCGCAACTTCCCGCAGGTCGACGTGATCGGCGGCAACATCGCCACCGGCGCGGCGGCGCTGGCGCTGTGCGAGGCCGGTGCCGACGGCGTGAAGGTCGGCATCGGGCCGGGGTCGATCTGCACGACGCGCATCGTCGCCGGCGTCGGCGTGCCGCAGATCACCGCGATCGACAACGTC